>CADEEA010000001.1 GCA_902826245.1 uncultured Alphaproteobacteria bacterium
CGCGCTCGCGCCCAAATACGGCTACGACCGCGCCGCCAAAATCGCCAAAACCGCGCACAAGAATGGGACAACATTGCGCGAAGAGGCCTTGAAGGACGGCATCCCTGCAGAGGACTTCGACGCTATTGTGCGGCCAGAGAAGATGATCGGCCCCGGCTGACGCGCGGCTAATTTGGCGTCTGGAATACGCCGTCCACCCAATTCCCAGCACGAGCGACGGCGCCGTCGGGCGACAATTCTACACCCACCCCGAACAGTACGCCGTTGCGCCACTCGCCAATCAATTGAACGCCGCTGTCGAGCGTCATCACACCGCGGCCATGAGCGTGATCGTCGTCAACGCCGCCGAAATACCGCGCACTCGCCTGGGCCCGCCACACCGCCTCGCCCGCTTCGCGTGCGCGCGCGAAATGCGGCGCGGTTAAGGAACTGTAGTAAACTGCTCCACGCCCGGTCAGCCTGTTGCCTTCGAAGTCGCCATAATGAGCTTGTATGCCGTCGTCATGTTCGTCGCCATAAGTGTAGACGCCGGGGCCGCGATACCAGGAAGTCGTGGCGTCCGTGCCAAAGTTGCCCGCATATTCATCGCGATCCGGCCTTTGATACACGCCCAACGACACGCTCCCGGGAGGCCTGGGCTGGCCCGCATAACTTGATCCATCGCCGTATGACATCGTTTCATAGCCCTGCTCGCGGTTGAGGGCGCGTCGTTGGTAGCGGCGGGCTTCTTCTTCTGCAACGCGCCCCCGCGCGCTGGCCTCCTCGCCTGCCGTGGCGTCAGCACGCGCGAGTTCAACGACGCGCGCGACATCGGGCGCCAAATCCAATGTAGGCGCCGCCAGCGGCGCCGCGACGTACAATTGCGGCGGCCATCTGAACGCGAAACTCGCAGCGCCAAGGCCCAGAACGACAACCACGCTTGCCGCAACGCTGGCCAAGAGCGGCGCCAGCTTTGGCCGCCCCTTTGGCGGCCGCGTGGTGTTCACTGGGGGTGCGCGCCCCTCCACCACGGCGGTGACCTGCTCAACGAAACTGCGCCAATACGGATGCTGCGCATCGCCGCGCCAAGCGGATAGATCGGTTATCTGCAAGTGTCGAAATGCGAGCGGCGGGCGCACGCCTTCCTCCAGAACCACCGAGAACAGGCTCTTGTTCTGGTGCATCGCCTCCTGCGCCTCATTGATCACCCAGCGCGCGCGGGAGACATCCATTGTGTTTTTCGACCAGCAGACGATCGCCACTTTCGCGCTGTTGAGGTGCTGTTCTATCCATTGGTGAAAATTGGCGTCGCCTGGAATTTCCTGGTCCCATGAGACCTGCAGACCCGAACTTTCCAACCCTTGCGCCATCGTGGCGACAAGGCCCTTGTCTTCCCGCTTGTACGAAATGAACACGTCAGCCATGATATCCGCCCCGATCTCGCGCGCTCCCCAAAAGCGCCATTCCGAGCCCATCCCTGCGGCCCATTGATCCACATCAACAAGTCCCGCGTAACGCTCAGTATCATTACGTAAACACCGAAACTAGCCCTTGGCCGGGCGAAGAAGCGAGCTTAAGTCCAGCCCATGGGCGATGTGATTAATCTAAGGCGAGCGCGGAAGGCGAAGTCCAGAGCCGCCGATGACGCAAAAGCCAGCGAAAATCGCGCCGCCCATGGGCGCAGCAAGGCAGAAAAATTTCTGACGAAGGCAAACGAAGATGTCGCAACTCGCAAGCTCGATCATCACAAACTTGGCGCCTCCGACAACGCGGATGAATAAAGGCGCGCTGCAAAAGCGTTCCATGCGGATCGCGGGCCACCGCACTTCGATCGCGCTGGAGCCCGAGTTCTGGGAAGCGCTCGAGCGCATTGCACGCTCGCGCGTGGCCAGCATGCCAGCGCTTATCGCCTCCATCGACGCCAAGCGCGCCGAAGAGGCGCCGGAAGCGTCGCTCGCTTCGGCGGTGCGCGTGTTCGTGCTGCAGCACAAAATCTGAGGAGGCGCTCCCCGCTTTACCCTACGCGCCGCCCATACAACGCCAGCGCATAATCGCAGGGCGCAGCGCTACAATTGTACATCTGCACCTGGATGACATGGTTGCCATTGTACCCTGGTAGAAGCGCAACCATCGGCTGGCTGGTCACCGCTGTATCCTGGGCCAGCATGGCGCCGGAAGCGTCGTACATGATCAGATCGAGATCGCCGCAATCGGCGTCGCACACGCCGAGTACGCGATACTCGACGCCCATGTAAAGTTCCGCGGGTACGTTCCAGGTCTGCCCTTGCGCGAGCGAGCCCGAGAAGGGCTGCCCCACCACCTGAAACCCCTGTTGCGACAACGCCATCTGCGCCTGCTGCAATTGCGAGAGAATGACGTTCTGCGGCTGCGCTCCTGCTGCAGCGGACGGCGGCAGCTGAGATGGAGCTTGTTGCTGCAGGGGCGGCGCGTATGCGGCCTGCTGAGGCGGTCCAGGCGGAGCGGCCTGCTCCGTCATTATGCCAATCACACCCAGCACCCCAATCGTAGCGACCACAGCCCCTGCCACCCATACCCAGACCGGCGCGCGCCCCCGCGGCGTCACGGGCTGCGTGACCGCAGTTTGCACCGGCTTAGCGTGCGCGCGCGGCGGCGCGCTCATGCCGGGTTGCGGCCGCGGCGGTGCTTGCCGCTGTGAAGCCGCGCGCACGGCCTCGACAAAGCGGCGCCAATCGGGATGTTCCTGATCGCCGCTCCAGTTCGAGAGATCGGCGCCTTGCACCTCGCCAAATCCAAACGGTGCGGGCGTCGCATCCAACATCGCCGGGATCAGCACGCCTTTGTCGCGGCCGAGACGCGCCTCCTCGCGCACCCATTGCGACTTCGCCGAGTGTTCGCTCCACAACACGATCAGCGCTTTGCACTGCGCCAGTTTCTGCTCGATGTAATCGGCCCAGGTCGTGCCAGGCGGGATTTCGCTATCCCAGAACACTTCCAATCCAAGTGCATTGAGGCCGAGCGCTACCTGCTCGGCGCGAGCGCGGTCTTCGCGCGCGTAAGATAGAAAAACGTCAGCCATCGCATTTCCTCTCGAAATTCTGTTGCGTCAACCGCCCTTGGGGTCGGCGCCATATTGGTTTGGGCCCCGCTGTCCCGGCACGCAGGCAAAAATGACGGCGGGCAGAAGGCCAAACGATGGGATCGCCGTGAGGGCCGCAAGCCAGCCTGACTGGCCAAAATCATGCGCGCGGCGACTGGCGGCGCTGGTCATCGGGATGACCAAGGCGAGATACGCCAAGCCCGCAAACATGTAGGTGTTGACCTCGCCAGTATAGGGATTGATTCCAAATGTCTCGATATCGAGCATGATTGCGGCGCAAAGCGCCAGAAACGCAAACACGACGAACCACGCCAATTCCGAGCGCCGCGCGCGCCCGGTCCCATCTGCGAAGTGACGCAGGCACTTCCACACATAGCCGAACGGCGACAGGTGCGTCGCCCCGCTCGCGGGCGTTACCATCTGCGCAGCGGCGAATTGTGGTTGTAGCCGAGCCGCAGGTGCGGGGACGCCGCGGACGATGGTGTGCACTGCGTTCGCCAGACGCGCCCATTCCGGAAAATTGGGCGCCCCGTTCCACGCCGATAAATCCGCGGCCTGCACCTCGCCGAAGCCGAACGGAGGCGTAGCACCTCCAAGCACGACGGGCACGAGCTTGCCTTTGTCGCGCCCCATACGGGCCTCTTCGCGGACCCATTGCGAACCGACCGAATGCGCGCTCCACACCACGATCACGGCTTTGCACGCCGAGAGTTTGCCCTCGATGTAGTCCGCCCAGGTTTGCCCAGGTGGAATCTCAGTGTCCCAGAAGCACTCGAGCCCTATCGCTTGCAGGCCGCGCGCAATCATGTCCGCGTGGGGGCGGTCCTCGCGCGCATACGATATGAAAACATCGGCCATTCGCGTCTCGCCAGTCTGAATCGCTGCCCGAGACTAACGTAGCGCGGCAAACCGGCGAAGCCCTTTGACGCGGTTACACAATATTCACGAAGCGCCGGTCTCGGTATTGATCCTTGAGGCGCAGCCAGGCCATAGGCCAAGGCAAATTCTCCTCGTCACGGCGGGCTTTGAGCCACACGTCGCGAGGAACATCCGCCATGCTAAATTCCGCTACCCGCCACGCTCCAGAAGGGACTTAAGGAGCGCCAGATCCTTGCTGTTCGCCCGCTTCATAGCCATGGCCATTAGCGGCGCCATAAGCGCGCCGAACCCCGATGGCTGGCCACGATTGCGCAATGTCATCTGCGCTCGCTCTGGCCCCAGCGCCGACCATTCATAGGTCGTCTCCATCGGAAACGGCCCCTCGGCCGTACGCATGACGAACCTGGCGTTCGGCTCGAAGACAACGACCTCATAAGTGTAGGCGAGACGCTGCCCTAGAAACTCTGCGACGAAGGCGAGCTTTGAACCAAGCGCCAGCGGCTTCGGCGTTATCCACGCAACCGACTTGATGTTCACGTACCATTTCGGCGCATTGTCGGGATCGGCGGCAAAAGCCGCCACCACGGCAAGCGGCCGTTTGATCTCGGCTCGGGTGACAACATCGACTTGCATCCTAATGATGTTCTGCGTAGCCGGCGAAACGCTGGCTGAACACCGTTTCCCAACCGCTGTTGTAATTGTCGCGCATCTTCGCCCCCTCTTCGCCCATGCGCTCCCAGTTCTCATGCGTGAGCGTGACGCGGCAGCTGGCTTCGCCGAGCGGCGCGAAGCGTACGGAAACCAGCGTGGCCTGGTCCGCCGGGCGCCCCATCGTCCATTGCATCGCAAAGCGCGCGCCGGGCTCGTAAGCGTCTACCTCGCCCCAATCCAGTTCGCGGCCATCGTTGAGCGTCTCATAGATGCGCCCGCCGACGTGCGGCTCGACAGTGACGCCAGTCGTCACTTCGCCGGCGGCAGTCTTGGCGCGCGTGTGCGTTTCCAACGGCCACCAACGGCCGATCTCGGCCGTGAAAATGTGGAACGCATCCATGGCCGAGCGGCGCACTTCGATGCTCTTGATGACGGGCGCTATTTCAACAACGCTCATGATTACTCGTTCTCCGCATGATCCTTGAAGCGCGTCAGCGCCTCGTCCCAGAAGCCGTCGAGCCAATCGCGCAACTCGCGCAAACCCTCGGCGTGAATGCGATAGATGCGCGCCGTCCCGCGCGGCTCGTCGCGCACCAAGCCGGCGTCTTTCAGCGCCTTCAGGTGCTGCGACACCGCCGGACGGCTGACGGGCATGTCGCGCGCGATCTCCCCCACGCTCGCCGAACCAGAACGCAGGCGCTCAAACACCGCGCGGCGGGTGGGATCGGCGAGGGTGGAGAGCGCCATTGTGTAAGACATGACTTACCGTAAGTATATACTTACAATAAGTCAAGCGGCTGCCCTGTGGCACAAACCGGCCGCAGCCAGCGGTGAATGCGGGCTGGGAAAATTGGCCCGGAGCTGACATCCGTCGCCGTCAGATTTCCAGGGTAGTTTTGCGTGGCGACTCCGGTCGTCTATCAACAAGCGAAATAATGGCTCCCAACCGAAGGTGCGAAAGGGAACGGAGCCGCCGCTCAATTCGGTTGCTGTCGAATTGGATCGAACCGAAGATTTCTGGGTCGGGGCTGAAAGTTAGCTCAGTGCCGCGTTGACGTGTTTCGCCAACAATCTTCAGCGGCACATCCAATCGCCCACGACGAAACCTCATGCAGTGCTCTGTAGCGTCGCGCCAGATGCGAAGTTCGAGCCGTTCTGAGAGTGCGTTCACTACAACGACGCCCACACCCTGCAATTCTTTGGGTTTTGCGCCGGTTTCGTGGTCGAACTTCCCGCTGCAATGAAGCTGGGTCATTACCATTTGGGGAATGGGCTCATCGCGCCATGTTTGAGTTGGAATTCCGCGTCCGTCATCGCGCACGGTCGCTGAGCAATCGGCATTCAGCGTGATCTGGATGTTCTTGCAGTGTCCAGCCCACGCTTCGGCGAGGGCGTTGTTCGCCGCCTCTTCGATCAAATAGTGAAGTCCCGAGCCATCGGTCACGTCCCCGACATACATCCCGGGGCGTTTGCGAACGGCTTCGATTCCGGAGACCACATCGATCATTGGGGCAGTATAGCAGGCCAGGACAGTCACCCCAAAGTCCGTTGTCGATTCACCCCACACGCTTGCGGAGACCATAACCGTTCCCCAGCTACCAAGCGCCATTCATCGGGAGGCAAGCATCATGGCGACGCCGCACGGCATTCTAAAGGAAACGACCAAGGAAGCGCTCCTCGCCCAGGTGGACGAACTGCTGCGGACAATGCCGGGCCGCGATGAGATGCGTTGGGAACAGGCTTCATTGGTCTGGCTCGGCCAACTGAAGGCCGTCATCGCCGAATGGAGTCTGCCTGCCACCGTCGAATTGAGCTCTTACCTGAGGGATGCGCGCGACGTGATCGCGTCGGAGGCTGAGGCCGCTTACAACGGCATCCTAATTCTGCTGCACCAAGCGCACCGCGACCTCACTATGAAACTCAACGACACGGCTGGCGTCGTCGTGCCGCACAAGGCCACCTACAACTACTTCGAGGCGGTGCGGAAGATCGTCCAGATGGCGAAGCGCGACGTGCTCTTTGTGGACCCCTACATGGAAGCGGACTTCGTGGCGGCATACGTTCCTCACGTCGCACCGGGCGTGAAGATTCGACTCCTCGGTCGCCACAAGCTCCCGATGCTGCTTTCTGCGGTCGATGCGTTCGTAAAGGAACACGGCGCCGACATCGCCGTGCGTTCGTCGGACGACCTGCACGGGCGCTATGTCTTCATTGACGGTCAAGCCGGTTATCAGAGCAGCGAGTCCTTCAAGGACGGCGCCAGGAATGCGCCGAGCACGATCACAGAACAGGTCGAAACGCTGGCGGCAACGATGCAGATTTACGAGGGCATCTGGATCGCCGCGAAAGTCCAGCGTTAGCCGATCCGCAATCGCCGGGCCAATCTTTCGTCGGCTCTCGGCGATCGATCCCCGTTCCGCGTCACCCTAGCAAATAACGCGTCCCGCAGGCGTTTGCGCCGCATGTAATGCATGCCGGGTTCTTGTTTTGTGCTGGCCTCCGCGCCGGGCGCTGCGCTATGCTGCGGATTCGGATGTCAGAAGACACGCTCCCCATCTCCCAGCGCGCCATGGCGCCGCCGCCTTATCTCGCCGCGCTCAACCCCGAACAGCGCGCGGCGGTGGAGGCGCTTGACGGCCCGGTGCTGGTGCTGGCGGGCGCCGGCACTGGCAAGACGCGGGTGCTGACCACGCGGCTGGCGCATCTTCTGTCCACAGGGCGCGCCAAACCATGGAGCGTGCTCGCGGTTACCTTCACCAACAAGGCTGCGCGCGAAATGCGCGAGCGGGTGGAGGCGTTGCTCGGCCCCGGCGGCGGCGGCCTGCCCTGGCTCGGCACCTTCCACTCCATCAGCGCGCGCATGCTGCGCATCCATGCGGAACTGGTCGGACTCAAGAACAATTTCACAATCCTCGACACCGACGATCAGGTTCGGCTGCTGAAGCAGATCATCGAAGCCGAAAACATCGATGAAAAAAAATGGCCAGGCCGACAACTCGCCGGCCTGATTGATTCCTGGAAGAATCGCGCGCTGACGCCGGACAAAGTTCCAAAGAACGAAGGCTACCATTTCGCCGACGGCGCCGGGATCAAGCTCTATGCGGCCTACCAAGCGCGGTTGAAAATCCTCAACGCTTGCGATTTCGGCGATCTCCTGTTGCACATGATCGATGTGTTCCAGCGCCATCCCGACGTGCTGGAAACTTACCACAAGAAGCTCAGCCATTTGCTGGTGGACGAGTACCAGGACACCAACGTCGCCCAATATTTGTGGCTCAGGCTGCTGGCGCAGGCGCGCAAGAATCTGTGCGTGGTGGGCGACGACGACCAATCCATCTACGGTTGGCGCGGCGCAGAAGTCGACAACATCCTGCGCTTCGAGCACGATTTTCCTGGCGCTGTCGTGGTGCGGCTCGAACGCAATTATCGCTCCACCGGCCACATCCTCGCCGCCGCCTCACATCTGATCGCGCATAACCGTGGACGGCTCGGCAAGACGCTGTTTACCGACGACGATGACGGCAATCGCGTGAAGGTGCGCGGGGTGTGGGATGGAGAGGCAGAAGCCAGACTGATCGGGGATGATATCGAGGCGTGGGTGACGCAACAAGCTTTCCTGCCGCTCGCGCACCACGGGCAACAATTTGAGGTTGGGAGCGCGCGGCCTCCGGCCGCGCATGCGTCGCTAGAAGCGCCGCGCTCCACCGCGGAAATTCCCGCGCCCACCCTTGCCCCCACTTCACAAGGGAGAAAAGAAAGACACTCTTACGCCGATTGCGCCGTACTCGTGCGCGCCGCCTGGCAGATGCGCGCGTTCGAAGAACGTTTTCTGATGCTGCGCATTCCCTACAAGGTCATTGGCGGGCCACGCTTTTTCGAGCGCGCGGAAGTGCGCGACGCGCACGCGTATCTGCGTCTCATTCGCTCCGAGGATGACGACCTGGCATTCGAACGCATCGTCAACCAACCCAAGCGCGGCATCGGCGAAGGCACGGTGCAGAAGCTGCACGCCCATGCCGGGAAACCCCCTGTGCGGTTCGTCACCGATCATGGGCCCCTGTTCGACGCGGAAACCGGCGAAGTCGTCATCGCGCAGCAAGAAGCGCCGGGCGGCGCCACCCGCTTCCGTTCGCTGGTCGCAGCCGCGCGCGAACTGGTCCTCACCGACGATCTGCCGCTGAAAGCCAAGACGGCGCTGCGCAGTTTCCTCACCGATCTCGACCGCTGGCGTGAGCGCTCGCGCCAGATCTCCCACATCGAACTCGCCGAAACCATTCTCGACGAAAGCGGCTACACCGAAATGCTGCGCAACGACAAGTCGCCGCAGGCGCAAACACGGCTCGAGAACCTGAAGGAATTGGTCCAAAGCATGGGCCAGTACGACACGCTGGAGGCGTACCTCGAACACGTGGCGTTGGTGTTGGACATCGAGGCGGAAGCCGACAGCGAGAATGTGCAACTCTCCACGCTGCACGCGGCCAAGGGCCTGGAATGGCCACTGGTTTTCCTGCCGGGATGGGAAGAGGAAGTGTTCCCTTCCAAGCGCTCGATCGACGAGAATGGCGAGAAGGGCCTGGAGGAAGAACGCCGCCTTGCTTATGTCGGCATCACGCGGGCGCGTGAGAGCGCGCGCATTTCCTTCGTGGCCAACCGGCAAATCTATGGACGCTGGCAGAGCGTGCTGCCCTCGCGCTTCATCGACGAACTCCCGCCCGCGAGCGTCGATGCAGTGAGCGAGACCGGTTACGCGATGCAGGCGGGCGGCGTGCGCGAGAGTGCGGCGCGCTTCGAGGCGTACGCGCCCGGCGCAGGCTTCAACAGCGCCTACCAATCGCCGGGCTGGCGCCGCGCCCAAGAGAACGCAGGCAAGCGTGGCAAACCACCCATGCTGGAAGGCGAAGCGCGCCTGATCGCGAGATCTGGCGACGACGATTCAAGCTTCAAACGCGGCGACCGCATCTTTCACCAAAAGTTCGGCTACGGCCTCATCCGCGCGGTCGAAGGCAACAAGCTGACGGTGGATTTCGACAAGGCGGGAGAGAAGCGCGTGATCGATAGCTTTGTGATCCCCGCGAGTGCGGCGTGAGTATCTAGTGATCCCTCTAGTCACCATATCCGGGAGAAGTTCCGTGGCCTCTGTCAGCAATGTCGTCGCGATGGCCAGCGCCCTCGCGCTTCTTGCAAGCTGTTCGACCTCGGCGGTAGCCCAGAACGTGCAGCCCTCGACCCGCGATCTCGACCGCATCCTTGGGACATGGTCGTTCGATGACGCCTCCGCCGCGGATAACGGCGCCAGTTATCGAGAAACGGGCACGCGCACGTGCGCGCTCACATTGAGCGACACCTATATACGCTGCGAGTCACTTGGGCGCGCAGCCAATGGAACGGAGCGCACGTACCTCTTCTACTTCAACTACAACGCCGTCGACCGCCGCTACGAAATGTTGTCACTACATAGTTCTTGGTCACAATCCCAGCGCTTCGAGCTGCGGATCATGCCGGACGGCAACTGGCACTTGCACCGCGGCGCGACGCCATCCGCGGATGGACGCGTCAATCGCAGCAATTGGGGCGTGGTCCGGTTTCCCGACGCCAACACCATGATCTGGGAAACTCGCCTCAATCGCAACGACGAACCACCAGATCGCTGGACGCTGTCATATATCGACACCGCGAGGCGTATCCGATAGGAGCGACTCCGCAAACATCAACCGAACCATAACAATCGAAGTTGGATGTCGCGAACCAAGGAGATTCCATGCTCCTCCTCACCGCCCTTGGCTCGCTCGCGCAGATCCGCGCCGCCGCCGACGAACTCGACCGTCACGATCCCTCCCCCGCCGACGCGGTGAGTTGGTTTGAGGAAAGCCCGCGCAAGTTTCGCATCGAGATTTACGCGCCGACGACGCAGGACGCCGCCAGCATCGAGGCGATCGTCGGCGCTGCTGCTCCGGAATTACATCTTGTACACAAGGAAGTGCCGGCCGCCGATTGGGTGGCGATGTCGCTGGAAGGATTGCCCGCGGTGCGTGCGGGGCGCTTTGTCGTCGCAGGCGCGCATGCGCTTCAGCACGAGAATTCTGGACGCACGAAAATATGGATCGAGGCGTCTGAGGCTTTCGGCACCGGCCATCACGGCACAACGTGGGGGTGCTTGATGGGTTTGGAGGGATTTTTGCGGAATCGCTCCCCCTCGCACGTCCTCGATGTCGGCTGCGGCTCTGGCGTGCTCGCCATCGCGGCCGCCAAGCACGGCGCAAAAGCGCTTGCGATCGAGATTGACGCGCGCGCCGCGGCGATTGCGGCCATCAATGCGCGCCAGAACCAGGTCGCGCAGCGCATGCGCGTGATCGCTGGAGACGGCGCGCGCTACATCGCCAAGCAGCGCTTCGATCTTGTGTTCGCGAATATCCTGATGCGGCCGCTGATACGCTTGGCGCCGAAACTGGTCGCCGCCACGGCGCCGGGCGGCACGCTCATTCTCTCTGGTTTGCTGCGAAGCCAAGCCCCGCTGGTGCGCGAAGCCTATGAATCCCGCGGCATGGTGCTCACGCGCCAGATTCCAAAGGAAGCGTGGATGACGTTGGTGTGGCGGCGGAGTGACCGGATTCGGTATTCGGGGATCGGGATTCCGGACTAGGGGTCACGTCACTCCCAACCCCGAAAACCGATCCCCGAATACCGAACTAACGCGAATAGACATTCACCGCATACCAGCACTCTCCCGTCCCGCATCGCGGCATCGAGACCTCCACCTCATAAGCGCCCGTGAACGGCACGCGCACGTCCATGACCGCAGCGCCCGCAGCCGGCGCCGCCTGAGCGATCTGGGCGCCTTCGGCATTCGCCAGACGAAGATCGGGCGCGCCGCAGCGCACATCACACACACCTACGATCCGATAGACTTCTCCCGCGCGTAGCGTCAGGGGAATGCGCATCGACTCCCCCGCGCCCATGCCGCCCGCGAACGGGCCCGCCCCACGCACATAGGCGCCTTCGGAGACGATCGCCTCCGCCCGCGCCAGCTTCTGCGCCAATTCCCGCGCAAACGGGTCCGGCACCTGCGCGACGGCGGGCGCTGCCAGCGCGAAGACCGCAAACAGCGCCAAGATCGGTGCTTTCCAGGCGCGCATGGGCTCTCCGGGAGGCAAATATTCGGGATCAGCCCCTTAACCTCCGCTGCAAGTGGCCTAAACTCAAGCCGCTGAACCGGCCCTGAACTTCGCCCAAAGGATGTATGACACGTGTTCCAGAACTATGACGAACCCGGCGGCCCCGCTCTCGGGCGCAAGCATTTGCCGCAATTGAGAAAAGCGCTGAAGGCGGCAGGCCTCGACGGGTTCATCGTGCCACATGAGGATGAATGGCAGAATGAATATGTGCCTCCCGCGTATGATCGGTTGGCCTGGACCTCGGGTTTCACCGGGTCAGCCGGCGCGGCTGTAATATTTGCCGAGCACGCCGCGATTTTCACCGATGGCCGCTACACGCTGCAAGTGCGCGCGCAGGTGGACGGCGCATTGTTCGAGTATCTCGATCTGGTCGATGGAGGTCCCGCCGCTTACCTGCGCGAGAAGGCGCCGAAAGGCGCCAAAATCGGTTACGATCCCAAGCTGCACAGCCCCGATGCGCTCGACAAACTGCGCAAGGCAGCGCTCGACGCCGACGTCGAACTCGTTGCAGTCGCACGCAATCCAATCGACGGAATCTGGAGCGATCGCCCTCCGATCCCGATGGCGCGCGTCGAGGCGCAGCCCGAAGCGTTCACCGGCGAAAGCGCGACATCGAAGCGCCATCGGCTGGGAGACGGGCTAAGCGAGGAGAAGGCTGACGCCGTGGTGATCACCTCGCCCGCTTCGATCGCCTGGCTGTTCAACATTCGCGGCGGCGACGTTTCGCGCACGCCTTTGCCGCTGGGCGAAGCGATCCTGCGCGCCGACGGCAAGGCTGACCTATTCTTGGCGGAAGAGAAGGTGACGCCCGCGCTACGCCAATGGCTCGGCAATGAGGTAGCGGTGCGGCCCTCGCGTGACCTTGCACCGGCGTTGGCGGAACTGAAGGACAAGCGCGTGCGGCTCGATCCCGCAACCGCTTCGGCCTGGTATTTCGAACAATTGAAATCGGCCGGCGCGGAAATCGTGAAGGGGCAAGACCCGGTCGTGCTGCCGCGCGCGTGCAAGAACGAGGCGGAGATCGGGGGCTCGCGCATGGCCCATCGCCGCGACGGCGCGGCGGTTTCGCGCTATCTGCACTGGGTGGCGAGCGAGGCGCAGAGCGGCAAGGTCGATGAGATCAGCGCCTGCAAGAAATTGGAGGAATTCCGCCAAGCCACGGGCGCGCTGAAGGACCTTTCTTTCGATTCCATCTCCGGCGCCGGCCCCAACGGCGCCATCGTGCATTACCGCGTCTCGAAGAAAACCAATCGCCGCTTGGCGCGTGGTTCGCTGTTTCTGATCGATTCCGGCGCGCAATATCTCGACGGCACCACCGACATCACCCGCACCATCGCCATCGGCCGCCCCAACAAGGAAATGCGCGAGCGCTTCACGCGCGTGCTCAAGGGCCATATCGCGCTCTCGCGCGTGCGTTTCCCGAAGGGCACCACCGGGCATCAACTCGATGCACTGGCGCGGATGTCGCTTTGGGAGGCAGGCCTCGATTACGATCACGGCACCGGCCACGGCGTCGGTTCCTATCTCGGCGTGCACGAAGGCCCGCAGCGCATCGCCAAATGGGTCAACACCCAGCCGCTGGAGCCGGGCATGATCGTCTCCAACGAACCCGGCTATTACAAGACCGGCGGCTACGGCATCCGCATCGAAAATCTGCAAGTAGTGACGCCAGCGGCAGACGTGCCCGGCGGCGAACGCCCGATGCTTGGCTTCGAAACACTGACGCTCGCGCCAATTGATCGCGCGCTGGTCGTGAAGTCATTGCTCACCAAGGAAGAGATCGCCTGGGTGAACGCCTATCACGCCCGCGTGCGTGAGGTGATCGGCGCGCTGTTGGAGGGGGAGTCGAAAGCGTGGCTGGAGGGGGCGACGGCGGCGTTGTGAGGTGATTAGCGTCCCTTCTCCCCTTGAGGGGAGAAGGTGGCGCGAAGCGCCGGATGAGGGGTTTGAGCGGGTCAACGGAATTTCCGCTATGTCCGTACGTCGCGAAGGCCGATATGGCGGACGCTTGCGAGGATTTGAGAATGTCGCTGCGCAACTCGCTCCGGGTTTCCCGCCCTCCCGCCGACCGGGTGGAGGAGTTCAAGGCTCTAGGGCTTGCGTTGATCAAAAGTGCGGAGCGCGGAGAGAGCTGCTCTGAACTGCTCTCTGAGCTACAGCACCGCACTGGCGGCTTATCATATGGACTGGAGTATTTTGCTGATTTCGGTGGAGCGGAGAGCATTGAAGAATTCGCTGAGCGTGCAGCCCTTGGCCAAGCGCCCCACGTCCCGGACATTGAGCCGGCAGAGCTAGTTGAAGTGGTTGAGCTTGTTTACCAAGGCGCAGGCGACCCTTTGTCGAGATATTATCTGGACCTTTTCAGCAGAAACGTTTCCCACCCAGCACCATCGACTCTCATCTATCACCCTCATAACCATTGGCCGAAGGGTTACGAGCCAAGCCCCGCCGAGATCGTCGAGATAGCTACTTTACCGACGAATGTGATCAGGTTCTAGAGTCCGCTTCGGGCCAGAGCCGAATTTGCAGTTCCAATCGCTCCCCATCCGCCAACACCGCGATCCCCTCATCCGGCCCTTCGGGCCACCTTCTCCCCTCAAGGGGAGAAGGACGATTCCCCGCCAATCGAGCTCCACAGATGGCCGCCCCCTCGCTTCCCAGACGATTGGGTGATGATATCCTTGTCGGCTATTGTCATGATCGAGCCCCCAGCACAGCGACGGGCCGCTTGTCGGCGCGCCCGCCTCTGGTCAAAGGAGGCCCCATGTTCGTAGGCCATTACGCAGCCGCACTCGCCGCCAAGGCAATCGAACCGCGCGCGCCGCTATGGACGCTGGCGGCTGGGTGCCAACTCGTGGACATCGGCTGGAGCGCTTTCATCATCGCCGGCATCGAGCGCGCTAGCGCCGATCCAACACTTCCCGGTTCATCGCTTATACTCGAACACATGCCGTGGACGCATTCGCTGCCGATGACGTTCGTATGGTCGGCGGGCGCCGCGTTGCTCGCGCTCGTACTCCTGCGTTTGCCCGTATGGGCGAGCGTAATGATCGGCGTGAGCGTCGCCTCGCATTGGCTGCTCGATTTTCTTGTACACCGCCCCGACCTCGAACTCTGGTTCGGCGGCGACAAAGTCGGGCTCGGCTGGTGGAATTATCCCGTGCCCGAGCAGGCGCTGGAAATCGGCCTCCTCGCACTTGGCGGCGGCGCCTGGATTGCGTCGCGCAAGCAAATCGCGCGCACAGCCTGGCCGGCGCTTGGGTTCATGGCTTTTCTGGTAGCGCTGCAAATCGTGGCGATGCTGCAACCGCAGCCCGCAGGCCCGCTGCCGCCACAGGCTGGGGTGACGATACTGGCGGTGTATCTTGTGGTGGTCGCCGTGGCGGCGCTAGCGGATGCACGCGGCAAGCGGGCGTGAGCAGAATATGTGGATCGCCGGTATTCATAGCTCCTGTACTCGAATGTCCCGTGATTCCGGACGCGCGGAGCGCGATCCGGAACCCAGGGGACCATAGAGCGCCGCTTGTTGCCCCTGGGTTCCGGGTCTTGCTTGCAAGCCCGGAATGACGGAGTTCGATTCATCGACTAATGGGTCACAAGTAGAGGCCGCTGGTTTATTTACTCAGCTCAATCCACGCATCCTCATCGATCACCTTGACGCCAAACTTCTCGGCCTCAGCAAGCTTCGTCCCCGCGCCCGGACCGGCGACAACTAGGTCGGTTTTCTTCGACACGCCGCCCGACACTTTGGCGCCCAAAGCCGTCGCGCGCGCCTTGGCTTCGTCGCGCGTCATTTTCTCCAGTGTTCCTGTAAACACGATGGTGAGGCCCGCGACTCTGCTCGACGTCGCCGCGCGCGGCTGGTCCTGCACGCGCACTTCCTCGAGCAAACGCTTCAGCGCGTCGGTATTGTGCGGCTCGGCGAAGAAATCGACCAGATGCGCAGCCGCTACAGGGCCTACGCCATCGGTGCGGGCGAGTTCGAGATAGTCTTCGCCCGGCGCTTGCTTCGCCGCCGCCGTTACCGCCGCGGTCGCCTCAGCCAACGAGCCAAATGCTTCGACGAGCCCATCCCAAGCACGCGAGTTCACGCCCTTGACCTTTGGCGCATTTGCAGCCCCGGCGTCCCCGCCGGCAAACAGACCACCCTCCTTCGGCGATCTCGTCGAGGCGCCGTCGCCCCATGACGCCGCCGCCGCGACCAACGCCGAACGCGCCCCGTCGCCGACGCCGCGCACACGTTGGAGTGCTTCGTACGTAGGCCCCGGTCGCGCCTTAACCGCGCGCTGCATTGCGCCCTCGAACGCATCCCAGCTTTCGAAACGCCTAGCAATCACGCCAGCTGTGGTTTCACCGATATCGCGGATGCCCAGGCCATAGAGGAAGCGCGCGAATTCCGGCTCGCGCCGCGCATCGATGGAGGCAAGTAGGTTGGTGACGCTCTTTTCGCCGTAACCCTCGCGCTGCATCAGTTCAGCGCTATGCTTGTGCAATTGGAAAATATCCGCTGGCGCCTTCACCCACCCCAGTTCGTAAAATTCCTCGATCTGCTTCTCGCCGAGCCCCTCGATATCCATAGCCCGGCGCGACACGAAGTGGCGCAACCGCTCCATTGCTTGCGCCGGGCAATTCAATCCACCCGTGCACCGCGTGACCACGCCCTCTTCGCCCGGCTCCAATTCACGCGCGACGCCTGAACCACAGGCGGGGCACGCTTCGGGAAATACGTACCGCTTTGCGCCTTCGGCGCGCTTCTCCAGCAGCACATCGACGATCTGCGGGATCACATCGCCTGCGCGCTGGACAACGACCGCGTCGCCCTCGCGCAGATCTTTTCCTGCCCGTATCGGAGCGCCATCGGCGCCGATGCCGGCAATATAGCCCGCATTGTGCAGCGTCACATTGGTTACCGTGACGCCGCCGACGAACACTGGCTTCAGCCGCCCTACCGGCGTCAGCGCGCCGGTGCGGCCGACTTGGATGTCGATGCCTTCAAGCGTCGTCTCCGCCTGCTCGGCCGCGAATTTGTGGGCGATAGCCCAGCGCGGCGAGCGCGAGACGAAGCCAAGCCGCTGCTGCAGCGCCAGCGAATCGACTTTGTACACGACGCCGTCGATTTCGTAGGCGAGCTTGTCGCGGCGCGCGAGGATTTCGGCGTAGACAGCGAGCAACGCTTCGGCGCTCTCCGCACGCGCGATCTGCGCCAGTGGAAACCCGAAGCCTTCCAGACACCGCATCGCGTCGTATTGCGTCTGCGCCAATGGCTCACTCACCTCGCCCCATCCATGCGCGAAAAAGCGCAGCGGCCGCGTTGCAGTGATGCGGGCATCGAGCTGACGCAGGGCGCCGGCGGCGGAATTGCGCGGATTGACGTAGGTCTGCTTGCCCTCCGCCTCCAGCGCTGCGTTCATTTTCGCGAACGCGGCCTTCTCCATATAGACTTCGCCACGCACTTCCAGGACGCCGGGCGCGCCCTTCAGCGTATCGGGAATATCGGAGATGGTGCGTAGATTGGCAGTGACGTCCTCGCCCTCGCGCCCGTCGCCGCGCGTGGCGCCTTGCACGAAGCGGCCGTTTTCGTAACGCAGCGAGGCCGAAAGTCCGTCGATCTTCGGCTCGGCGGTGAAGGCCGGCGGCGCGTCGAGATTGAGAAAGCGCTGTACACGGGCGACGAATGTACGCGCGTCCTCGGCGTCGAAAGCATTGTCCAGCGAGAGCATCGCCACCGCGTGGCGCACCTTGCCGAATTTCTCCGCCGGCGCTGCGCCCACGCGCTTGGAGGGACTGTCCTCGCGCACCAGACCAGGGAAGCGCGCCTCGATGGCGGCGTTGCGCCTGCGCAGCGTGTCATACTCAGCGTCGGTGAGTTCGGGCGCGTCCTTGGAGTAGTATAGCTTGTCGTGGCGCGCGATCTCAGCAGCCAGCCGCGCCAATTCCGCTGCGGCTTCCTTTTCCGTTAGATCAGCAACGCTTTTTGCGGCGGCCATCGCCCAAGCTTAGCGGGTTCCGCCGGTTCCGAACACTGTACCGAAGGTGCGCCCCAACCAGCCGCGCCGACGCGCCTCTTCTTCCGCCACCGGGGCTACCCCGGAATCGGTCATCAGCGCGTAAGAGCGCGGGTACCACTCGCCGCCTGGGAAGTTGTGGCCCAGAACCGCCGCCATACGCTGGGCCTCTTCGGTCATGCCCACCGACAAATAGGATTCCACCAATCGATGCAGCGCCTCAGGTACGTGGGACGTGGTCTGATAATCGGGATTTTCGATCACATTGCGAAAGCGATTGATGGCCGCTAGGTGCTGGTCACGCCGCAGATAGAAGCGGCCGACCGACATTTCCTTGCCGGCCAGCTGGTCGTGCACCATGTCGAGCTTCAGCCGCGCATCGCGCGCATACGGGCTCTCGGGAAAACGGCGGACGACATCGTTCAGCGCAGCCATGGCGCGTTCGGTCGTGCCCTGGTCGCGGCCAACATCGAGAATGCGCTCGAAATGGCACATCGCCACCAGGTAATAGGCATAAGGCGCGCTCTCGTTACCGGGGTGGAGGGCAATGAAACGCTGCGCGTCTTCGATGGCGTCGTCGTATTGGTTGGCTTGGTAGTGCGCGAACGCTTCCATCAGCATCGAGCGGCGCGCCCACGAGGAATAGGGGTGCTGGCGTTCCACTTCCTCGAACGCCGCCAAGGCGTCTGGCCAGCGGTGGCTATCGAGCATCTCACCACCACGATTATAGAGCCGCTCAACCGGCTCATCGGTGAATTGCAGGGCCTCGCGTTCGCGGGTGCTGGTGCAGGCGGCGGCGCCGCCCGCGAGCAGGGCCAAGGCAAGGACACGCGAGATATTCGTATGCCGAAGGATCATCACCTGCCCTCTTCCTGCTTGGGCCGCGGGCCTAAAGCGGCGCAACCGGTCAACGCTGATACAGGATGGATGGCCCCGCGCAAAGCGCCCGCGGCTGTGAAACGAACAGGCTTTTTCAGCCGAGCGCGGCGGCCAAGGCCGGCTCACGCTCGCGAACCGCCTCGCCGCTCCAGCGCCAAGCTTCGGGCGTGTCCAGAAGCGCGCGAACCAGGTTCGCGTTCAGGGCGTGCCCCGGCTGATCCGCCACAAAGCGGCCACAAATCGGCGCGCCCGCGAGCGCCAGATCGCCGATCGCGTCCAGCAATTTGTGGCGAACGAATTCGTCATCGAACCGCAGGCCCTCTGGATTCACGACCCGGCCGGAATCCACAACCACGGCGTTATCCATCGACGCCCCCCGGCCCAGGCCGGCCTTATGAAGGCGTTCCACATCCGAGAGGAACCCGAAGGTGCGCGCATCGGCGATCTCGGAAAGGAAGCTCTCCGGCGTGAGGCGGATGCGACGACGCTGCACCCCTATCGCCTGGTCGGCGAAGCGAATGGTGACATCGAGGTCAAGGCCGCTGAAACCCTGCGCCGGCAACAGCGCCGCGCTCTTGGCGCCCAACCGCACCTCAATCGGCGCTTCGATGATGATTGTGCGGCGGCGGGCAGAAAGCTGCTTAAGCCCAGCGTTCATAAGCACTTGCACGAATTGGGCGGAGGAGCCGTCCAGAATCGGCAGCTCCGGGCCGTCGATCTCGACCAGCAAATTATCCACACCGAGCCCGGCGCAGGCCGACATCAGGTGCTCGACTGTGGAAACTTCCGCTCCTGCGGGGTTACGCAAGGTGGTGCAGTTGCGGGTCTCGCCGACATTGTCTGCATGCGCCAAAATAGCGTTGTTGAGACCGCGCAAGTCGCTGCGGACGAACACGATCCCGGAATCGGCCGGGGCCGGCGTCAGCGCCATGCGAACATGCGCGCCCGAATGCACGCCTATACCCGCGCACATGGCGGGGCCGGCGATGGTTTTTTGCCGACGTGTGGAACTTTCGTTTCGATCAAGCACGCGGAACGCCCCCGTCTGCGGTTCCCCCGGAGCCGCACCCTCCTCTAAGGCGCCCACTTCCCCCCTCACAACACACGTTGCGTTACGGTTTGTGACTGCTAAGGCGCTGTGAGCAGAGGATGAAAAATGGACCAGAATCGGGCGCCGCCGCCCGCGCTTGCCGCGGACGCGCTACTGGCGCAGGCGAGGCTGGGCGGGCCGGAGGCGGCATTCGCCGCCAAACGCGCCGCGATCCTCGCCGAACCGGCACGTCCGGCGCTCGCGCGTGAGGCCTTGGCGCTGGCGGTCCGGCTGGATCCCGCCGATGCCGAGGCCGGACTCGGGCTTGCACGCATGCACGCGGAGGCAGCCGATCTCGACGCCGCGGCCGATCAAGCTGCCCTCGTTTTGAAGGACGCCGTCGATCAGGGCGCGCGCGCGCGCGCGGCGTTCATCATTGCCGAGATTGCTCGCGTCAAAGGCGAAAACGACGTCGCCCGCGCCCATTACGGGTTGGTGATGAGCATCGAGGAACGTCTGCTCGCCGTCGATCGATCCGAGCCGACCGCGTCGCGCTGGTATGCCCGGGCGCGCGGCCGCGTCGCCGAACTGGATGCAGCGGCCGGGCAAACACGCAGCGCACGCAGCGGCGCCGAGGGCGCCCTTGGTATGTTACGCGCGATCGCGGCCCACATTGGCGAACAGCCCATGCTCGCCGCCGACATCGCCGATGCGGAGATGCGTCTTGCGCAGCTTGAACTCGATGCCGGAGAGGCGCTCTCGGCGCGCCGTCGCGCTGGCGAGGCCATCGGCCGCTACGAAGCCTTGGCCGTTACCGAGGCGACTGAGCCGCACTGGCGCTCCGTGCTTGCCGATTGTTGGCGCCTCGCCGCCGAGGCCGATTTCTCCCGGGGCGCGAAGGACCGCGCGCGCGAAGCCATGGATAAGTCCCTGCAAGCGCGGCTGCGGCTGGCCGCGCGCCATCCCGAAGAGGCGCCCGCGCTCGCGGGCACATGGCGGGTGCGCGCGGCATTGCTGCATGCGGTGGGCGACGGCGAAGGCGCGGCGCAATCACTCGTGCAAGCGCGCGCGCTGTCCGAACAATTGTTTCGCAACGCCCCCGATTCCCAGCCGCGCGCGCGGTTTCTTGTGCACACTCTTTTGGAGCAGGCCGATTTGGCGCTGCACGCGGCGGCGCTTGCGATCGCGCTTGACGCCGCCGACGAGGCGCGAGCCCTCGCCGAGCAACGCGCGCAGGCCGAGCCTTGGTTCAGTGAGACAGCCGCCTGTTGGGATCGGCTGGCTCACATAGCGCGCGCTGCCGATGACGCACAGCGTATGCGCGATGCGCTGGAGCGGGCGGTGGCGTTCCGGCGTATGGCGCTCGAAGCCGCGCCCGGCGATGAGCAGGCGCAACGCGGCATCGCCGCCGCTTTGGTGCGGTTCGGCGAAGCTTCACTCGATTCCGGCGGCAATGCCAAAGCGCGCTCTGCGTTCGAAGAAAGCGCGGCGTTGCGGCTCAATTTGGCGGAGGCCGCTCCGGACGATCCACGCACGGCGCTGGCCCTGGCGGGTGCGCTGGAACGGCTTGGCCTCGCCGCACTCGCCGCAGGCGACGCCGGCGCCGCGCGCGCGGCTTGGGAAAACGAACTGAAGCTGGCGGAGAAAATTTATCCAGAGGACGACAACGACCAAGGCGTGCGCTTCCGTGCCATCGTCCATGCGCATTTGGTCAATGCCGGCGGCATCGCCGCAGAACTGCATCGCAGCGAAGCGCTACGGTTGTTCGACCTGCTCGCGAGCGCGGGGGCTCTGACGCAGAACGAGGCGGCGTTGCGGGAGAAGTTGGGGGGGTAGCCCGGTTCAGCTCGACGGCGGCAATGCGGCAAGCGCGCGCGTCGCCCGGGGGTGCCCCGGTTGGAGACGTAGCGCCCTTTCGAATTCGGCCCGCGCCTCTTGGGCTCGCGCGCCCATCGCATAGGCGCGCCCCAGCGCGAAGGCCGCATCGGCGGATGCCGGTTGGTCCGACGCGTTACGCAGCAGCAGCGCAGTTGCTGGCGCGACATCGCCCATCTTCAACGCCTGATAGCCCGCGATCTGAGCCGCATCATTTGTGTCGATCTCAGGGTGAGCACGCCTAAACCAATGATAGGTCCAGAGCATGGCCGCTGCGTCGGCGCGCTGAACAAATAATTGTTCGATAAAACGCTGGAGCGGCGTGAGTTCACGGATGGGTGGTGAGAACCAAGCGTCGGGCAGCTCCTCGTTCGCCTCGATGCGTCCCCATTGCATGGCGTTGAGTTCGCGACCAGTCCCTAGCTCAACTTCGCGACCGCGGAAAGGAAAGAGCACTCCCGCAACCGAACGAAGGTCCTCGAACCGGTTCTCCGAAGTGACGGCCTCTCCAAAGGCGTGAATGGGAGCGGTGTGGCGCGAGGCGACGATCTGGAAGCTGCGCGAGTCAATAAAAAAGTCTGTCGCGTAGCCGTCCATCATCGTGAGGCGCAACTGATGGGCGCGGCGGCCCTCGATCGTCGCCTCTCCGACAAGTTCCACGCTGCTTCCCTTATTGGCGTAGTCGAGAAACGGACCCTCAACGTCGGCGAAGTGACGTATCGCCCCCGAGGCCGCGCCAACCGTGCGCAGCGTTATCCCCGGATCGCCGAACCATTCCCAGGCCGCGCCATCATAGCCTTCGAGGAAGTCCGGGTTTCGCAACGGATGACCGACTACCTTGTAATACGGGCGCTTCAACATCATCACCGCGCGCCCATCCCCCTCGACACCGGGCTCACGGTAGTTCCCGCCGTCGAACCGCAGCGATGTCAGAGCCCGAAGCGCTCGCTCCCCGCCTCGAGCTGCAATGTGCCGGGTCACGATATCTGCAGCCGTGAGGGTACGAGACGGTATCTGTGCCTTGACCGCGCCCACGCCAGCCGCGCCGCTCAGGCCGGCCAAAACTCCGCCAAGAACCTGTCGTTTTGTAGTGTGCATGTGAACTCCGAGGACAACCCCTATCGGGCGAGCCTGTCGGGGCCCGATTGCCGGGGCAAGACTGGCGAAGATAAGAGAATGTAAGAATAGGGCGCTCGGATTATGAAAAATGCCAAAAGCGGGCTCGGTTCGGGACGCTACGCGCTCGACGCCGCCGGACTTACGCGGAAAGGCGCACGCGTGGCCCTCGCCGGCCTGCCTTTGCGAATTCTCACCCTGATCATGGCGCGAGAGGGTGCGCTGGCCACCCGGAGTGAACTAAAGCAAGCGCTCTGGCCTGGCACGGAACGCATCGACACAGAGCGCCGGCTTAACACGGCGGTGCGCGCGTTGCGTGCGGCGCTGGGCGAGGACGCAGACCTAGTCGAGACCGTGCGGGGAATGGGCTATCGCTGGCGAGGGGGCCGGCAAAGGGCCCCGGCGAGCAGGTTTGCATCATGGCGACTCTCCCTCGTGGCCGTAGCTTTGCTTCTCCTCGGGGGTGGTTTCGCACCCCACACACCCGCCCCCTTGAGTGCGGCCCTGCAGGGCAGATTTGCCGCCATCGCGGCGCTGGGCCAAAGCAACCCAAGCGCGGCCAGCGCTCTTTTGCCGGCCCTGATCACCGAGCGGCCCGACTTTGCGCCGGCACACATGCTTGCGGCGGAGCTGGCCGTGCGGGTCTGGCGTGCGGCGCCGTCCGCTGAAACGATGGCGCGAGCTGAGGCAGCCCTGGACGGCGCCCGAACCGGGTCACAGGGAGAAGCGCAGTTAGATGCATTGGCTGCGGAAGTTGCGCTGAGGGGCGCTAGGGATTGGCGCCGCGCGGAGCAGCTTTACCAGCGCGCGCTCGCCCGCGACCCCGAAAACGCCGAGGCGCGCGGAGGTTTTGCATGGCTGTTGGCCAATAGCGATCGGCAGCATGCAGCGTTAGCGCACGCGGAGGTGCTCATGGCGGGCGGGGCTCTCAGCGAAAGCCAGCGCGCCGACTTGGGATGGCTGGTGCTGCGGCTGCGCCGCGCCGATCTTGCGTTGGCGTTGTGCGACCCTGCAGGGGCGCGCAACATCAACCTCCTTACCTGTCGTCAGACCGCATTGGCGCGCACCGGCGCACTCTCCGAGGCGCGAGACGCCGGCATTGCGCTTATGCAAGCCGCGGGCGCCAATGGACGCGAACAAGCGCGGGTGCGGGCGGGCGCTCCTGAGCGCGGGCTGCAGGCCTTCTTGGAATGGCGCGCCACGAAGTTTCTCCCCCCCGAGGGACACTGGTTTCAGCGCGCGCAAGTGCAAGCTGAGGCCGGTTGGGACGACGACGCGCTCTCAAGCCTTGAGCGCGCCGCGGCCAGCCAGGATCCATCATTGTTCAAATTACCCACGACGCGTGAATTCGACCGCTTCCGTCGGCGTCCCCGCTTCCAAGCAATCGCTCTCAGAATTTAGCGCGGCCCCATCTGCCTGCGCAGGAAGGCTGGGATTTCCAGTTCTGCGTCGAGCGAGGGATCGGCGGAGGCCATTTCCGCTTGCGGCGGCGCTTCTTCGTATGCGTCCTCGGGATCGAGATTAATTTCCTTTGCCCGCGGCGGCGGCCCTGATGGTTTTCCCCAGCCGAAGAAACTGAAGCCGCGCCGCTCTGGCACAGCATGGCCGGCGAAACTCGGGCGCGCTTCTTCAAGCGGATCACCCGGGCGCGGCGCCACGTAGGGACGCCTTGGCGTCGAGCCTTCAGCGGCGCGGCGCGCGGGCTCAACAACAGTCTGCTTGGCGATGATGGCTTCATCGTCGATGCCGGTGGCGACCACCGCCACGCGCATGCGGCCTTCGAGCGTTTCGTCGAAGGTCGAGCCCATAATGATGTTGGCGTTGGAATCGACTTCGGCGCGGATTTCGTTGGCGGCCTGGTCGACCTCGTAGAGGGTCATGTCGAGGCCGCCGGATATGTTGATCAACACGCCCTTTGCGCCGCGCATCGAGACAATATCGAGCAGCGGATTGGCCATGGCCCCGTGCGCTGCTTCGAGCGCGCGATTGGGCCCCTCGCCTTCGCCGGTGCCCATCATCGCCGTGCCCATCTCGGCCATCACCGTACGTACGTCGGCGAAATCGAGATTAATCAACCCGGGCATCACCATCAGGTCGGTGACGCCGCGCACGCCTGAATAGAGCACCTGGTCGGCGAGTTGGAACGCCTCGGCGAACGTGGTGCGCTCGTTGGCGATGCGGAAAAGATTCTGGTTCGGGATCACGATCAAAGTGTCGACGTGCTTGCGTAATTCCTGCACGCCGGCCTCGGCCAGTTGCATGCGGCGCTGGCCTTCGAAATGGAACGGCTTGGTGACCACAGCGATGGTGAGGATGCCGCGCTCGCGGGCGGTGCGGGCGATCACTGGGGCCGCACCCGTGCCGGTGCCCCCGCCCATGCCGGCGGCGACGAACACCATGTGTGCGCCTTCCAGGAATTCCACGATCTCCGGCTGGCTCTCCTGCGCCGCCGCCTGACCGACCTCCGGTCGCGCGCCCGCGCCGAGGCCTTCTGTGATGGCCTGGCCAAGCTGGAGGCGATTTTGCGTGCGCGCGCGCGTCAGCGCCTGCGCGTCGGTATTGGCGACTACGAATTCGACGCCAAACAGGCCAGCGTCGATCATGTTGTTCACAGCGTTGCCGCCGGCGCCGCCGACGCCAAACACCACTATGCGCGGCTTCGACTCCCGCACGGCGCGCGTCGTGTACTGGTTCATCTACCGCTCCCGAGCGTCCCCGCCGGACGCCGCCTCTCGCTCCCCCGCGCCGGCCCTACCTGTATCGTGAAATGCATTTAAGCTTACGTTAAGGCTTCGAAAGGGTTGGCGGCGGATTTGCGGCGGCGCGCCGCCAAAAAGCAGTGCCAAAAAGCAGTGGTTGCAGCCGCCGGCCGGTCATGATCCTTGGCGGCATGCCTCCGTTCCAACATGCTCCCGATCCTCCCTGGATTTTCCGGACCTATGCCGGCCATTCGACGCCGGCGGACTCCAATCGGCTCTACCGCGCCAATCTGGCCAGGGGGCAGACCGGGCTCTCCATTGCGTTCGATCTGCCGACCCAGACCGGCTATGACAGCGACCACAAGCTCGCCCGCGGCGAGGTTGGCAAAGTTGGGGTCCCGATCTGCCATCTGGGCGACCTGCGCGCGTTGTTTGCGGGCATCCCGCTCGAACAGATGAACACCTCCATGACGATCAACGCGCCTGCGGCCTGGCTGCTGGCTCTCTACGCAACAGCGGCGCGCGAACAAGGCGCCGATTGGTCGAAGCTGCAAGGCACCACCCAGAACGACATCCTCAAGGAATACCTCTCGCGCGGAACCTACATCTTCCCGCCGGGGCCGAGCCTGAAACTCAGCGCCGACGTGATCGCCTGGAGCCTCGACGCGCTGCCGAAATGGAACCCCGTCAATATTTGCTCCTATCATCTGCAGGAAGCCGGCGCGACGTCGGAACAAGAGCTGGCGTTCTCCCTGGCCGCGGCGATCGCTGTGCTGGATGAAGTGCAGCGTGGATCACCGGCGGTCCACATGAGCGAGCTGTTTTCCCGCATCTCCTTCTTCGTCAATGCGGGCCTGCGCTTCATCACGGAAACCTGCAAGATGCGTGCATTCGCACAATTGTGGGACGAGATCGGCCGCGAGCGTTATGGCGTGACCGATGAGAAAGCTCGTCGCTTCCGTTACGGCGTGCAGGTCAATTCATTGGGGCTGACCGAAAACCAGGCGGAGAACAACGTCTACCGCATCTTGCTCGAAACGCTCGCGGTAACGCTCTCAAAAAACGCGCGCGCGCGCGCAGTGCAATTGCCGGCCTGGAACGAAGCGCTGGGATTGCCGCGGCCGTGGGATCAGCAATGGTCCTTACGCATGCAGCAGATCCTCGCCTACGAAACCGATCTCCTGGAGTTCGAGGACATCTTCGAAGGCTCTAAGGTCATCGAGGCGAAGACCAAAGAGCTCACCGAGGGCGCGCGCGCTGAGCTCAAGCGGATCGAAGCCAACGGCGGGGCCGCTCTCGCGCTGGAAAGCATGAAGGCCGCCTTAGTGGAATCCAACCGCGCACGCGCCGAGGCGATCGAGCGCGGCGACGTCAGGGTCGTCGGGGTAAATTGCTACACCGAGGCCGAGCCCTCACCGCTCGAAACCGGGGAAAGCAGTACGCACACCACGGACATCGGCGCCGAGACCGAGCAGGTTGCGCGGCTCAAAGCCTGGCGCGCAGCGCGTGACCAACGCAAGGCGGAAACAGCAATTGCTGCGCTACGCGACGCTGCGCGCGAGAACCGCAACATCATGCCCGCCTCCCTCGCCTGCGCCGAGGCGAGCGCCACAACGGGCGAATGGGCCCAAGCGCTGCGCGAAGTCTACGGCGAGTATCGTGGCCCTACCGGCGTCGCGCTTGTGATCGAAGTCGGAGGTGAAATAGAAACGTTGAAGCTCGACGTCGCGGCGGTTTCGGAGAAACTTGGCCGTCAGTTGACATTTCTGGTCGGCAAGCCAGGGCTCGACGGACACTCCAACGGCGCCGAACAGATAGCCGCGCGCGGGCGCGCGGCCGGCATGAAGGTGGTCTATGACGGAATACGCCTGACTCCGGCTGAAATCGTCGCCGCCGCAAAGCGCGAGCAAGCGCACATCATCGGTCTCTCCATTCTCTCGGGTTCGCACCTCGATCTGGTGCGCGAAACTGTTGAACTCATGCGCCGGGAAGCGATGGATTCAATCCCGCTTGTCGTCGGCGGCATCATCCCGCTAGCGGACGCGCTTGCGCTCAGGCAGATGGGGGTCGCGGCCGTGTACACGCCCAAGGACTTCCGCATCGCCGGAACGCTCAGCGACATCGTCAAGTTGGTGGCGGGACAAGTCGCCTAGCCTAACCCGCCTCTTCAGCTCCCTGCCGAGCCAAGAAGCGCGTCATCGCGCTGGCGCCGAACAACGGCGCGACGAATGGAAGGATCGCAGCGAATAGGCCGATGGCGAAGATTGCGCCGCGATGTTTGCGTCGCATTTCACGCGCCTGCTCCCAACTCATCCGCCGCAGCGCCGTCAGCGAAAAATATTCCCGCCCCATCAGGTACCCGTTGAGCGCCAGGAACCAGAAAAAATTGACGACCGGCACGAACAGGAGCGGCAGCGAAACCAAGTTAAGCGCGAGCGGTAAGCCGGCAATGCGCAGGCCATTCGCCAGCCCCTCTTGCAGTGGCGGTGAGCGGGCCGGGGCCAACCCGACCTGGCGCTCAATCCGCGCAACCGCCACATCGAACAGCACTCCCCCCACCGCCATGGAAATCGCCGGCGACAGCGCTGCGGCCAACACGACAGCGATAAGATTAGCGGCGAAAGTCCCCGCCGCGGAGATGTGCGCCAGCCAACCGGTTCCGGCCGGGATCAGCGGGATGACAAAGCGCATCAACGCCCAGGCGACGGCGATGGTAAGGAAGACTGCGACAACAAGGTTGGCCACGGCGAGCCACGACAGGCGACCGCGGAAAACATCGCCAAGCCCGCCGAGGATGGCATGTGCAGCGTTCATCGGGGGCGGCCTAGCATCCTGGCGAATTTGCGTCCAATTGCAGCTGTGGACGCTTGACCCGCGCGGGGCTCGCCCCCAGGTTCGCCCGCCATGAAAAAGTTCGGCCAGGAAATTTGGGAATGGGCGAAGGTCATCGCGGGCGCGGGCGCGGCCTACCTTGCCTTCACCACGGTTGCGTTCGCCAATTACGCGATTCCGTCGGAAAGCATGGTCCCACATCTTGAGGTCGGCGATCGGGTCGTCGTGTCGAAGTTCGCCTACGGCTACAGCCGGCACTCGCTTCCGCTCAATCTAGGATTCATGCTGCCGGCGAGCGAACGTCGATTGTTCGAGCACCTGCCGAAGCGCGGCGACGTCATTGTGTTTGTGCATCCGTTCACTGACAAGGTCATCATCAAGCGCTGCGTCGGCTTGCCGGGCGACAGCATCGAGGTTCGTGAAGGCGCGCTGTTCATTAATGGCGAGGAGGCGCGGCAAGGCGAACCGTCGCGGTTGCTGCGCCTGAGCCGGCCCGAACGAAAGCGCGAATGGGCTGAGCGGCGCGAGGAGACGCTGCCGGCCGGTTACACCCACGCCACACACAATCTCACCGAGGCCGGGCAACTCGACAATTTCGGGCCATACGTCGTGCCCCGCGATCATCTGTTCTTCATGGGCGACAATCGCGACAATTCAAGCGACAGCCGCACAGAAGGCATGGGGCCGGTGCCGATGGAGAATGTCATCGGCCGCGCCGAATTAGTCTATTACACCAATGGCTGCGGCAACGACCCGACTGTAGCGTGCCCGATGCCGCGCTGGCTCAAGCCGCTGCATCATTGACGCGTGCGTTGTACAAAATAGATTCCGCCCAAGACGAAAGCCGCGCCGGCAAAGGCCATCGGCCCAAGTGCTTCGCCAAACAGAGCCCACGATAACCCGGCGGCAGAGAGCGGCTGCATCCACAACAGTACTGTCGACACCACAATCGGCAGCCGAGCCACGCCGTAAGCGATGAGCCCCTGCCCACCGGCCTGCACGACAATCCCCAAACCGACCACGATCGCCCAGCCGCGCCACGTATGAGGAAACAGCGCCGTCTCAGTCGCAACACTCAAACAGAACGTGTAGGCCATCGCGGACAGCGAGGCCCAGAACATGATGGCGCCAACGCCAACGCGTGCGCCCAAAGCCCGCACGATCAGCAAATAGCCAGCGTAGCCAAAAGCGGCGCTGAACCCCAAAGCGTCGCCCAGCCAGCCTTGCTCCGCGTGTCCCTGACCTGCCTGCGCGCGCGCCAGCGTAAGCATCGCTGCGCCTGCAAGCGCTACTGCGCCGCCCGCAAACGCCAGAGGCTTGAGCCGCTCCCTGAACAAGATCCAAGCGAACAGAGCGGCGAACACCGGCGTCATATTGGCCAACAAAGTTGCATTGGCGATGGTGGTGAGCCCGAGCGCCGCCGCCCATAGGCTCAGCTCCAGGCCGAACAAGATTCCCGCGAACGCTAGCCACGCGAGGTCGCGGCTACTCGGTGCCGGCCGCCTCAGCCCCCAAAGAGCTAAGATCGGCAAAGCCAACGCAAAGCGCCAAAAATTTGTGGCCTGCGGACCAAGCTCGGAAAGTCTTATCCCGATCGGCGCGAGCCCTATCAAGGTCGCGCCAGCCATAGCGGCTAACACCGCGCGAGCGCGCGCGCTAGGCAACATGAGTGCGCATGTCGTTCTCAAGTCCTGGTTTGGTTGTGGTTTCCGTCAACACGCGCGCCAAGGCAAGCGCACGCCGCGTCAACCGGCAGCGCGCTGCACGCGGCTGGGGTTGACGAGCGTATCCGACGCTGCGCCGAACAGATAACCCTGCGCGTAGACGCAGCCCATTTCGCGCAACGCAGCCGCAGTCGCGGCGTCCTCCACCCCCTCGGCGGTCACATCGAGCCCAAGCGCCCGACCAAGCCCAACCAGCGCGCCGACGATGGTGGCGCTTTCACGATTTTGCATCATCTGGCCGACGAACGAGCAGTCGATCTTCAATCTGTCGATGGGCAATTCACGCAACAGGAAGAGCGAAGAATAGCCCGTGCCGAAATCGTCTAGCGCCACTCTGACGCCTTGGTTCTTCAGCGACGCCAATGCGGTCTTAGCGCGATTCATGTCGCCGAACATAGCGGTCTCGGTGACTTCCACTTCCAAACGTGGCGCTGGAAACCCTGCCTCGCGCAAGGTGCGCAAAACCTTCTCAGGGAACCATTGATCGCGAATTTGGCTGGGCGATATGTTGACGGCTAGCGTGAAGTTCCCCGGCGCAGCAAGCGCCTTGCGGCAGGCCTGCGCCAGCAGCGTCCAGAACATGGCGTCCACCAGCCCGGCTTCCTCTGCGACGGGAATGAAGCTGGACGGCGCGACAATCCCCATTTGCTGATGGGTCCAGCGCGCCAGCACTTCGAAGCCTGCTAGGCTGAGGTCTTTCAACCTAACCACCGGCTGGTAGTTCGGCACGATGTCGCTCCTGGCGATGGCAATTCGCAACTCGCTCTCAAGCGCCGCCTTTGCCTTCAATTGCCGATCGAGCGTGGAATTGTAGAACTGGAAGGACCCGCGCGCGTCCTTAGCAAACAGCATGGCGGCGTCGCCGCGGCGCAGCAATTCCACCGCGTCTTCGCCGTCTTCGGGACAAATGGCGATCCCGACCGATGCGCCGACAGCGAGTTTCAGTCCGTTGACCACAATCGGCGCTGCAAGCTCGCTTAGCATGCGCTTGGCGGCCGCCGCCACCGCTTCTCGCGTTGCAGGCCCTTCGAGCAGAACCGCAAATTCGTCACCGCCGAGGCGGGCGACAAAACTGTCCTCGCGCGTGCAGGCCGCGAGCCTTGAACCGATCGTCCGGAGCAAGTCGTCGCCGACAGCATGCCCATGCACGTCATTGATCGGCTTGAAGCGATCCAGATCGATGAACATGAGCGCGAACGCCGATTGTTCTTGCGCCACCAACCCGACGCGTCGCTGCAATTCCTCGAGAAAGTGGCGGCGGTTTGCCAAGCCCGTCAGCGGATCGTGACGCGCGAGCGACTGCGCGCGGGCCTCAGCTGCTTGTCGCTCGCCAATCTCGACCGATAATGTCTCATTGGCGGCTATCAGGTCCTGCGTTCGCTCGTTAACGGCCTGTTCGAGGTTGTTGCGCACAGCATCGAGTTCGAGCACCGCCTGGCGGCGATCGAGCTGGGCTTTCACGCGCGCGGTCAGCACGCGCAGATCGATCGGCTTTGAGATGTAGTCGTTGGCGCCGGCTTCAAGCGCTTTGGCGACAACGCCGCTATCGTCTAGCGCAGTCACGACAATTACAGGAACACGCTCAGCGTCGAAGCGCGCGCGAATGCCGATGAGCGCTTCGTGGCCGGGCCGGTCGGGCATCACCCAATCCAACAAAACCAGCTCGATGTCTTCTTGAGCGATCAGGTCTTCGACGCCAATTGCGCTTTCGCGCAGCAACACTTGGTAACCGCGCCGCTCCAGCCGGCGGCCGAGCATGTCGCGGTTCTGCGCCTGGTCGTCGACAAGGAGGATGCGCCCGGCCGTCGCCTGCCCCGGCGTATCGTCTTCGCCTTGCGCCAAGGACATGACCCACCCCGAATTGGGACCACCACAAAACGGCAGTTTACCAAGGGGAAGTTGAGACCTTGCTAATGCGGTAAGGGGTCAAGCCAAGTTCGTCCGGGTTCAGGCGGCGTATTTCTCGATCAGAGCCACCAATCCGGCAAAATCCACTGGCTTGGTCGCAAAACCATCGCACCCGGCTTCGAGGCATTCCTGACGGGCGCTTTCCATGGCGTGGGCCGTAAGGGCGACGATCCTCACGCCGCCGCCTTCAGGCGAGCGACGCAAGATACGTGTCGCCTCAATGCCCGACATGATCGGCATGGAGATGTCCATGAGTATAATATCCGGCGCGCAGGTTTTTGCCATCGCGACAGCTTCCGCGCCGTTCTCGGCTGTATGGACCTCGTAGCCCCGCCGGACCAGGCGGCGCGTGAGCATCTCGCGATTGTCGGGATGGTCCTCTGCAATCAATATTCGCATGCGGCGTCCCCCTTTAGGCGATTTTCAGCGATGCTGTCGGCGCGGTCGCCACCCCATCCGCACGCGCGAACCGCAAGGCGGCGGCAGCAAGGACGTCGCGATCGGCGGGTTTCGTAAGGTGTTCACAAGCGCCTGCCGCCAGCGCGCGAGCGCGAACGTCTTCAACCGAGTGAATGATCACAGGGATTGCAGCGGTTTCCGGTGCTGAGAGCGCGTTCAGCACTTGCCATCCATCGATGCCAGGAAGATTCAAATCGAGCACAATCAGGCTCGGCGCTAGTCTCTGCGCGCGCGTTAGCCCCTCTTCTCCCGTGGAGGCTGCAACGACCTCAAACCCGATGCGCGCCAGCGAGCGTGTGGCGAGGTCCCGCGAGGATTCATCGTCATCGATCAGAAGCACGATGCGGCGCAAGCCATGCGACGGTTGCGCGGCGGCGGGGCGCGAGAGCGAGGGGCGCGCCGCGGTGCGGAGCGGCAGGGAGAGCGTGAAAGTGGCGCCTTGGCCAATAGCGCTGTGCAGCGAGACATCGCCGCCCAGTGCTTGCATGATTCCACGGGTGATCGCCAAACCCAACCCTGAGCCGCCGAAGCGACGCGCGATCTCGACGTCCGCTTGGGAGAAAGGCGTGAACAGCCCCTCCTGCATTTCCGCAGCCACGCCAATGCCGGTATCGGCGACATCGATACGAATGAATTCCTGGCGCCCGCGCGATTCGCAACGTGCGCTCACAACTATCTCGCCGCCCTCGGTGAATTTTGCAGCGTTTGAAAGCAGATTGAGCAGGCATTGGTTCAATTTGAACGCATCGGTGCGAATCGCACCGAGGCCGGGCTCGATATCGATGCGTACGGTGTTTCCGTTTTTTGCCGCCGCCGGGCCAATGGTTGCAACCGCGTCCTTGATCAAGGTCACGATGTCGGTATCGGCCAGCGCAATATCGGCGCGGCCGGACTCGATTTTGGACAGATCCAGAATATCGTTGATCAGACGCAGCAATTGGCGCGCGGCGCTCAGCACGCGCTCGATATCCTGCAATTCGTGATGGCGCGCCTGCGCCTCGGCGTCTTCCTGCAATATCTCTGCGTAACCGATGATGGCGTTGAGCGGCGTGCGTAATTCATGACTCATCGAGGTAAGGAAACTCGACTTGGCCGCATTGGCCGCGTCCGCAGCCTCGCGCGCGGCGCTGAGAGTCGACAACGTCTCGATATAGGCGGCGTTGCGCGTTTTCATTTCCGCTTCAAGCGTATCGATCCGCTCGCTCGCGTCACGCCCGGCGCCGAGCCTTGCATGCAGCACGTAAGCCATGAGCGCGCCGCCGCCGATGGCGGCCACGAAGGCGGTGTCCCAGTCGGGGCGCCCGGCAAGCGCGAGCAGAAACGGAATGATCAAGAGCGCGCCAGCAATCGGCGCTACGCCGGCGATCGCGATGGTCCGTCCCCCGGACACGCCAGGGCCGCAGAAACGCACGGCCCCGGCGATCAGCAGCACCATGGCCGCGGCAAGCCCCGCACCCGCCCCGTCAAGCGCCAAGGCGATCGGCAAGCTCGTGTACACTGACGCTATGACGGCGCTCCAAACGCCAAGCCTGTTCGCAATCGCCAGCGGCAATTCGTTGTTCTCGGCGCGGCGGTAAATCTCAGCGTCCGCCACCAAGATCGCGGCGATGAGCGCGGCCCACGCGATCGCCAAATTTTGCTGCAAAATCGCGGCGCCCACACCTCCGACCAGTATTGTCAGGGCGATCGCGATCGGCAATTCGCGCCGGCGCGCGTCAGCCGCCATGGAAAGCGCCGAGCGCAGGTTTGGCATTGGGCGAGCTCCGATTGGCGAATACGCCATCGAAGCTGCCCGGATTGAGTGAATTTAACCCTAAATTCCCGCGCTGGCTCAAACGGCGCGATGGAGCAGAACCACACCGGCATTCAGCACAAAGCAGCCTACCGAAACCGCGAACAAATACGGGAAACCCAACACCCGGCCGCCTCTGCGCGCTCTGACTTCAAGGATGGCGCCGAGCCCCACGAGCGCCGCCGAGGCGCCAAGGATCCAGATCTCGTTTTGATGAATAAGATTGTGAAAGGGATAGATTTTTTCGAAGGCAAGCGCGAGGGTCGCACTCGCGCCCATGATCGAGACAAATGTCATCGCGAGTAACGGAATACCGCAGCAGAGCGTATGCAATCCCACCAGCACCGCATGGGTCACGTGTGCGTGGCGGCCAGCATTTGAGGCGTTATGTTGTAACATTACGAGGGCAATTAGCCATTGGCTGCCCAGGCGTCAAGCGGCCTGGTTCCGCCAAGCCGGGCTTGCGACGCACCTCGGTTTGGCCCAAATAGCGGCTTGAGGGTTGCCGTCATGTGGAATTTGCTGGTCACGGTCCGCGATTTTCTGCTTACGCTCGCGCTTGCCTGGGTGGGGATTACCCTCCAGCCAAAGGCGGAGGCGCCCGAGCAGAGTTCCTGCAGGGTCCACACCGAAGACTGCGCGCCCGTGCGCGGCGATTGATGTTGCCGAAGCTGCCTTAGCTGGCGTTGGCGCTTGATCGGTGAGTGCTGTTGCGTCTTGAGTGGAGCTGGCCGCCACAGCTGGGGGCGGTCGCGTCCTAGGGTGCCAAAGCTTCAATGGAATCGGAAGAAGCTCTGCTGCTGACACGAGCGCGCGGCGTGCCGACGGGGCGGCTTGCGCTCGCCATTGCCGTTCTGTGGATGATGGGCGCATCGGCAGGCGCGTTTGTGCTGCTCGGGCCGCAGCGCTTCCTGTCGCTAAGCCTAGTTGAAATACTGGCGCTAGCCGCTGCCATCCTGTTTCCGGCGGCGATGGCTCTGTTTGCGGCGGCAGCCGTACGCGACAGCGCCCGCACCCGCGCCGAGGCCTCGCGTCTCGCCGACGCCGCCGACCGCCTGCTCAATCCCCAAGCCAGCGCCAGCGAAGCCGCGCGGCGGGTGACGCTGAATATGCGCAACGAGATCGGCGCGCTTGATCAGGCGCTTGAGCAGACCTTGGGCAGGCTGCGCGAAGTCGAGGGCCACATCGCCCGCCAAGCGGCCGCCGTTAGCGGCGTTGCTGACCAGGCAAAGGCCGGCGCGAACGTCATGATTAGCGGCATGGAGCGCGAGCGTGACGAATTGCTGCGCATCTCCCAGGATCTGAACAAGCAAGCGCAGATGATCGGCGATTCCATTTCGCGCCACACCAGTTCGATCGCAGCTGCGGCCAAGCAAGCGGAAGCAGAAGTGCGCGCCGCCGACCAGGCGCTCGACCATCGCCTGACTTCCTTCGGCGCCGCCGCCGCCTTGATCAACGACCGCACCCAGGGGCTTTCCGCCGCAGCGCAGGGCTCCGCCGATTCCGCGCTTCGCCTTGAGTCCGCGCTCGCAAACGCCTTGGAGATATTGACCAAAGCAGCCGACCTCACCGACGCTGCACGCCAATCGGCCGAAGCCGCAACGCTCGCCGCCAATTCGAGCGCCAGCGCGGTGCGCGATAGCGCCGAACGCGCGGTCGATGACGCCAAGCAGGCAGCTGAACAGATTCGCGGCGAAGCGCTCAGCATTGAGCGCGACGCGGCGATTGCGCTTGAGCGGCTTCGCGACGCCGCGGAAGCCGCCCGCGAAGCGGCGGCGGCGGCGCGCGCTGCGGCCGAGGAAGTTCCAGCGCCGGGGCCAGCCAGGCGCGCCGATCCGGAAGACGAGTACGATTCCTCCTGGCGCGACGAATACGACCCGCTTGAGGGGCCCGCGCCGCGCCGAGCCGCCACGCCGCGAGGCGAGGCGCGTCAACCGAGCGAGGATTGGACCTGGCGGGATTTGCTGTCGTCTTCTTCCGTCGATCAACCCCAGCGTCCCCGTCAAGCGCGGCGCGAACCAGCGCCTGAAACCGCCACCGCTCACCTGCGTCGCCAGGAGCCCGCGGCGCGGCCAGCCGAGCCCCCGCACCCGGTAATCGCCTCCATCGAGGCCGCGGGCCTTAGGCTCGACACGGTATTCTCGCCCTCAGGACTAGAGCGCATCGCCCAGCGCGCGCGCTCAGGAACTCAGGCCCGTCGCCGCGCGGTTCACGACGCCGCCAAGGACGCCGCGCAACGTTTAAGTCAGCACCTCGCAGCAGATGCGGACGCCAATCAGGAAGCCATGCAATTCATGCGCACCGAAGGCGCGCGCATCGCCGACCTGCTCGGACGCGGACGCGCAGCGATGAACGCCGAAGCGACGCGCCTATTCCTGCTGATAGACGCCGCGCTGGGGTAAGCTCGGCCGCGGCGTTCACCGCGAGCGCCAGATTTCCTCCAGTACGCTCAGCTGCGGTGCGCCTTTCGCGGGCGCGCACGCGCGCGCGAGAAACAGGTGCCGCACGATCTCGGCTTGCTGCTCTATGTTGTACGAATTCAGCGCGGCCCCGTTCCGCACGCGATACCGGTAAGCTCTCACGCCAAGCGCTCCGAGTTTGGCGAACGGCAACATGATTCCGCGTTCGGCCTGCCAGACATGCGCCAATTCGTGGATAAACCAGCCCTGCTCGCCCAAGTGCGCCGACGTGAAGTCCTTGCGCGCGCGCCAACGGGAAAACGCGATGCCGCGCCCAAGCGGAACCATGGCGCTAAAAAGCGTCGGCGGCAGCCGCCATACGCGCACGCTCGACCATGGAATTTCCTCCCCGAAGATCGATCTACCGAGCGCGATTTCACCGACGCTAAGCGCGCGCCGCGTGAACGGCTTCATGCATTCGTCGCCGGGGGCCATGTCTATGTCCTTGCCATATCCCTAGTGCCGAGAAAATCCCGACGACGCCCGCGACAAACAAGCCGCGCGCCGCTAAGACAGTGGCATGGCAGCCGCTCTCGAAGTGCTGGTCGGACGCATTGAGACTTTGGCGCTCGACGCCGTCGTCAACGCCGCCAATACGCAATTATCGCCGGGAACAGGCGTCGACGGCGCCCTGCGGGCGGCGGCGGGTCCGGAACTTACCGAGGCGACCAGGGCGCTGGCGCCTATCGAAGTGGGCGCGGCGGTGCTGACGCCTGGTTTCAAATTGCCCGCCCGCTACGTCATTCACACGGCCGCACCGATCTGGGCGCAAGGCGGTGGCGAAGGTGAAAAAGTTGCGGGACTCGCGCGTTGCTATAGTTCGGCCATCGCGCTTGCGGAAGAACGCATGCTCGCCGCGATCGGGTTTCCCTGTCTTGGCGCCGGCAATTACGGCTGGCCGCGCGGATTTGCCTGCGCTATCGCCATCGCCGCCTGCGAAGAAGCGCTACAGGCCGCCCCGCACGTGCAACGCTTGGTGTTCTGCTGCTTCACCGAAGCGGATGCGGAATTGTATCGGAAGGGATTGGGTTGAAGGCGGCGATTGTTGGGGTGAATGACGACCCTACATCGTCTCCAGGAACCGCAGCGCAGCGCCGCGGCTTGGCGCGACCACCTCTCCGTCGCGCATCACAACCATGCCGCGGACGATCGTGGCCATCGGCCAGCCTTGCGCTTCGAAACCATCGAATGGCGTCCAGCCACAGCGCGTGGCTTGATCCTCGGCGCGGATGGTGCGCTTGGCTGCCAAATCCACCAGGGTGAAGTCCGCGTCATAACCCAAGGCGATGCGGCCCTTGCCTTCGATGCCGAACACGCGCTGCGGACCCGCGCTGGTGAGATCAACGAAGCGGGAGAGGCTTAGGCGGCCTCCATTCACATGCGTCAACATCACCGGCACGAGCGTCTGCACCCCCGGCATGCCGGAGGGCGACTTCGGATATGGCTGCGCCTTCTCCTCGCGCGTGTGCGGGGCGTGGTCGGTGCCGAGCACATCGACAACGCCCTGTGCAATGCCAAGCGACCAGAGCGCGGCGCGGTCGGCCGCGTAGCGGATCGGCGGGTTCATCTGCGCGAATCCGTTGAGGCGCTTGTAAATCTCTGGCCCTTCGAAGCTCAAGAATTGCGGCAGCGTCTCGACGGTGGCGACATCCTTCGCCGTCGCCAGGAACTCCATCTCAATGGCGGAGGAAACATGCAGTACGTGCACGCGCTTGCCGTGCTTGCGCGCGGCAGCGACCAGGCGCTGCACCGCCATGAGCGCGGCGGAATCGTCGCGCACTTCTGGGTGCGAGGTCCAGTCGCCTTCGCGCGCGAGCGCTTTGCGCTCCTGCAGCCGCGCCTCGTCCTCGGCATGAAAGGCGCCGCGGCGGCGGATGTTCTGCAGCACCTTATCAAGCCCCTCATCGTCGCCCACGAGCAATGTGCCGGTGGATGAACCCATAAACGTCTTCACCCCGCAACACCCAGGCAGCCGCTCCAATTCGCCAAGCTGATCGGCGTTCTCGTGCGTGGCGCCGACATAGAATGCGTGATCCACATGGGCGCGGCTCTTGGCGCGCGCAAGCTTGTCGGCGAGTGCTTCCGCACTTGTGGTGGGAGGCGCAGTGTTGGGCATTTCGAACACGGCGGTGACGCCGCCGAGTGCGGCTGCACGCGTGCCGGATTCGAGGTCTTCCTTATGTTCGTTGCCGGGCTCGCGGAAATGCACCTGCGTATCGATCACGCCCGGCAGCACGTGCAGGCCGCCGGCGTCGAACACCTCCCCGGCGCTCGCTTGTTTCAAGTCGCCGATCGCGACGATGCGGCCGTCTCTGACGCCAATGTCGCCCTCCCCCTGGCCGGCATGATTGACGATCGTTCCGCCGCGTATGAGGAGATCGAAGCTGTTCTTCATCGGAGCCCTCCGGCGTGCAAAAGATCGATGGCGGCGGCCTCGACCGCGTCAATACTCAAATCCTCCATTGCCGAGCGCGCGTCTAGCCGTGCGGCTTCCCCCAACGCCCCACCCCGCAGCGTTCGCGCGCGTGAGCCGAAGGGCGCGCGCACTCGCTCGTCCGTCGGGCCAAACAAAGTCAGCGTCGCCGCGCCGACGGCAGCGGCGATGTGGGTCAATGCGTTATCGTTGCCGATGACGATGGTGGCGCGCTCCATGAGAGCCGCGGCCGCCAATAGGTCAGGCGTCAGGCCGAAGTCGCGGGCCTCGATCCCATCGGCGTCGAGGCTGCGCACGATTGCGCCGGTAATCGTGGCGTCGCGCGCGGCCGCGCCCATGATAGCGACGCGCGCCCCCGCCAACTCGCCTCCCACCAGGCGGCGCGCGACCGCCGAAAAACGTTCCATCGGCCAGCGCTTGGCTTCGCTCGCGCCCCCTGGCGCCAGCACAAGGAGCGGTGTGGCGTCCGGGGCGATGGCGGCGGCGGCGGCTCGCGCCTCTTCATCCAACCAAAGCACCGGACCGAGCGCATGTTCGGCGCCGCAGGCCGCACTCCAATCCTCCACGCGATGGCGCACAAGCGGTGCGGCGCGCAAACGGATGCGCCGGCGCGCGGGCGCAAGTGCTCCCACAAATCCTCCCCGGGCGTCGACCAACACGTCAAAGCGCGTTGCGCGCAGGCGTGCGTATAGGGCAAAACTCCAGACAGCGCCCGGCGGCAGCCAGATGCGCGGCGCCGGCGCGGCGCGGAACAGGGCTGCCGCCTCCGGCGCGGCTGAAATTGTCAGCACGTCGCCCGCCTCGAGCTCATGGGCCAACGCACCGGTGGCGAGCACGGTTTCGCCCAGATCGTCAGGCGCGAGGAACAGAACCGACTTCATCGTCGCTTTAGGCGTGACGGGGGGTAAACGCGAAGTCAACGGAACGCTTGCAGCGCCCTCGGGCACGCGCCAAGTAACCCACCATGGCAGCCCCACTCCGCCTCGATCGCTCGCTCATCCGCGTTTCCGGCCCCGACGCTGCGAGTTTTCTAAACAATTTGTTGACGCAGGATGTGGCCCATCTCGGCGAGGCGGCGATGCGCTATGCGGCGCTGCTCAGTCCCCAGGGCAAGGTCGTCGCTGACATGCTGCTCTGGGCCGAGAGCGCGGAGAGAATCGTTCTCGACGCCGATCCTTCGCGCGGAGGCGATTTGCTGCGACGCCTCTGCTTGTACAAATTACGCGCGCGGGTCGCGATCGACGACATCTCGGCGGATTTTTCGATGCTCTGGAGCGCGCAATCATTCGAGGGCGCCCGAGCCGACCCGCGCTTGCCGGGCGCGGCTTTGGGCTGGCGCAGATTGGCGCCGCGAACGGAGGCCCGCGACGGCGGCGAGGTCTTCGACGCCCACCGGCTCGCAACCGGCATCCCTGACCTCGCCCGTGACGCCGCACCCGAAGAGGTGTTCGCCCTTGAGGCCTTGCTGGAGGAACTACATGGCGTGGATTTCCAGAAGGGCTGTTTCGTCGGCCAAGAAAACGTCAGCCGGATGAAGCGCCGCGGAACGACGCGGCGAAAGTTTTGCCCCGTTCAATTCGACGGCGCATCATTGCCGTTTGGCGCAACTGTGCTCGATGGCTCAGGCGAGGTCGGGACCTTGCGTTCGAGCGCGGAAGGACGGGGGATCGCGCTGCTGCGGCTCGACAGGGCGCTCGCGCCGGAGGCGAACTTGACGCTCAATGGAGGGTCCATACGGGTTGCGCCGCCGTCTTGGCTTCTATTGCCGGCGGGGTCATAATGGGAATTCACTTGGGTTGAAGGAGAACCCTATGGGACGGACAATGCTGGCGATGGTCGCTGCGGCAACGCTCGCGGCTTGCGCTTCCACAAACGAGAGCACAGAAGCAGCCGCGCGCGCAGAGTGCGAAGCGCAAGGCCTTCCTGAAGGTGTGCTGCTGAGCCAGTGCATCGCGCGTATGGAGGAAGCGGTGCGCATAGCGAGGGAAAATGGCGGCGCGCCGCCCCAGCCACGGAACCCTGGCCAGCCACGGTGAGGCCGACGCCGCAGCCCCCAATGTTGACGCTCGCAGGCAGCACAGATATGCGCCAAAATGGCCGCAGCGCATGGGCGCCGGCATCAGGATAGCGCTTTGACCATCGTCATCTCAGCGACCGGGCTTTACACGCCGCCCTTTTCAGTCACCAACGCAGAGCTGGTCGCTTCCTTCAACGCCTATGTCGACCGCTACAACAAAGAACACGCCGATAATGTGGCCACAGGCTCGCTGCCGGCGCTGCAGCACTCGAGCGTCGAGTTCATCGAAAAGGCCTCCGGCATCAAGCATCGCTATGTGCTCGACAAACAAGGCCTGCTCGATATCGAGCACATGGTTCCCGATATTCCCGAACGGCCGAACGAACAGCTTTCGCTGATGGCGGAGGTCTCAGTGCTGGCGGCGCGCCAGGCATTGGAGCGCGCCGGGCGCGATGCACGCGATGTGGACGCAGTGATCTGCTCGTGCTCATCGCTGCAGCGACCCTATCCGGCGCTCGCTATCGAGGTGCAGAACGCGCTCGGCGCAGGGGGCTTCGGCTACGACATGAACGTCGCCTGCTCCTCAGCTACGTTTGCAATCCAGAACGCTGCAGACATCGTCCGCGCAGGCCACGCACGTTCGGTGCTAGTGGTCAATCCTGAACTGACCACGGGCCACCTCAATCTGCGCGATCGCGACACCCACTTCATCTTTGGCGACGCTGCGGTCGCTATTTTGGTCGAGCATGCCGACATCGCCCCTCAAGGCGCCTGGGCCATTCTCGGCAGCAAATTGCAGACGCGTTTTTCCAACAACATCCGCAACAATTTCGGCTTCCTCAATCGCTGCGATCCGCAATGGAAGGACATGCCCGACAAGCTCATCACTCAGCAGGGCCGCAAGGTGTTCAAGGAAGTGGTGCCGATGGTGTCGGAGATGATTCTTCAACACATGGTCGAACTGGAACTGAAGCCCAGCGACCTGCGCCGCATGTGGCTGCACCAGGCCAATTCAAACATGAACCGGCTGATCGCCGAGAAAGTGCTCGGCCACGAGGCAAGCCAGGACGAAGCGCCGACAGTGCTCGACCAATATGGCAACACCGCCGGCGCCGGCTCGATCATCGCCTTCCACAACCATTCCGCCGACCTTGTCGCGGGCGACAAGGGCCTGATCTGCTCCTTCGGCGCTGGCTACAGCGCCGGAAGCATTTTCGTGCAGAAGGCGGGGTAGTCTGGGGCGCTGCGTACTCCGCCGACAGAGTGTCGGCATCGCGCTTCGACAAGCTCAGCGTGACGCCAGTCCTGCGTCACCCTGAGCTTGTCGAAGGCCTCTAACTCCAACAACAGCTACGGTGCTCAGCCTGCGGGCACGCCGGGGGTTTGCTTGACCATGCCAAGCCCCGTTGCGACGAGCCCCGCGCCCGCGAGCCCAATCAGCCAACCGCCAAGACCGAGTTGGAGCATTTGATCGGCAGCCGCCGCAGCCTGCTGCACCATCTGCGCCATTTCCGCGTTTCCGCCCGCAGCGGCGGTCGCGTCCGACATCATCATCGACTTACCAACGAAGAACAGCACAACCGCGGCGATCCCGAGCCCACCGACAATCAATTCATGCAGCTGGTTTCGCTTGTTGGTGAGGTTGGTGAACATCAGCCACGCTGCGCCCGCCGGGATCAGCCAGACCAGATAGATCAGGTTCATCATCATCAATTGGCCATTGGCCTTGTCGCGCGCCGCGCGCTGCGCCATCGCCATTTCGGGGCTGTATTGCATTGTTTGCGCAATGTCGGCGTCGGAGACATTCGCCGCCATCTGCAGGCCGGGCTTGGCCATCTGCGTCATGCTGGGCAATCCGATTGCGGTTGGGTTGAATATCCCCATGGCGCTGACAAACGGCATGAAGACCGCCGCGATCAGCATGATGAGCGCCAGCAGCGTCTGCGGCTGGCTGCGTACGATACCCATGACGTTAGCGCCGCCAGGGCTCGCCGCCGCGCCGCCCAGGGCCGCGCCGATGCCGGAAAGGTCGATCGAAGCGCCGCTTTTCAGCGGATAGATTTCCGTGGCTTTGCCGTCTTTGGGAACGAAATCCACTTCCTCGCCAGCCGCCGCGGCTCGCGGTCCCTTGTAGTCGCCGGCGCCAAAACCATAACGATTGCCATCCTCGCCGTTGACGGCGCCTGCGCCGGTAGCGGCGTCAAAGCCTAGAATACGACCCTTCATGCCCAGCCTCCCAAGATCAAGAGCTTGTAATCTCGCAGCCCCCCACAACCGTCAAGCGTATTCGAACGTCGCGCCATCGACACAAAACTTGCAAATTGGCGCTTTCCGCGCCATGTAGGCTGTGAATTTGCGCGGACCTCGCCAGCCTGGCGCGGCGCGCGATCCCTCAATTTGGAGCCAACCCGATGGCGCAACCCCTTTTCGGCGCCGGGCAGCGCGTAAACGTCGCCCACGCGGGGCGCGTTTCCACCCCGGCCGGAATTTACAACATCGTCCGCGCCCTTCCGGCGGAGCACGGCCCGGTGCAATACCGGATCAAAAGCGACACAGAGGCCTTCGAGCGCATCGTCGACGAAAGCCGGCTGGAAGCGGTGCAATAACCACCGGCCGTCGCCAAGAATGCATCCATTGGCGGCCCCGCGTTGAGACCGCGCAGCGAGTTTGTCGCTTAGCGCCCATACCCCGGCGCGGGCATCGGTGCGGCGCCGCCAGCGTCCTGCATCGAAGCCGCGAGGTCGGCGAGATAGGCATCCGCCACTTCCGCGTGTTTGGGCGATAGCATTAAATGCAGGCTGGGCGGTTCGACATTTGCGGCGGTGATCCAGCCCCGTGCATAGAGGCCGCGCAGCAGCGCGGCGCAATCGGCGCTGTCGTGCGTGAACGAGACGATGCCGAGCTGCGGTTTGCCGAGCACACGGAAGCCGAGCTTTTGAACCCCCGCCTCAATCGCCTCGCGCGCTTCGACCACCAGCTTTTGCTTGGCGCGATAGCCCTCGACGCCCAGAAAATTTAGCACCGCCCACGCCGCGGCGATGGCGCCGCCAGGGCGCGTGCCGGCAAGCGTCGGCGTCAGCATACGCCCCATCGGCCAGGGGCCGGCGTCGAAGGTCATGTGCCGTTTCATCGCCTTGTCGCGAAACAGGAGCGTCGACGCGCCTTTGGAGCAATATCCGTACTTGTGCAGGTCCGAGGAAATCGAACGCACCCCAGCGGCGCGGAAATCCCATGCAGGGAGCGACGCCCCGTTCATCTCTACAAACGGCGCCAGAAAGCCGCCGACACAGGCGTCGACGTGCAGCCACAGATTTCTCCGCAGCGCCACCGCGCCCATTTGCTCAATCGGGTCGATCAAGCCGAACGGGAAACATGGCGCCGAGCCAACCAGCATGATCGTGTTGGCGTCGCACGCCGTTTCCATCGTATCCGGATCGGCGAGAAATTCGCGTACCGGCACGCGGCGGATCTCGAGATCCATCATCATCGCCGCCTTATCGAACGCTGGATGGGCGGTGGCCGGGGCTACCAGATTGCCCTGCCCCGCCAAGCCGCCCGCCCGTGCGAAGTCGCGCGAGGTCTTCACCGCCATGACGATGGAATCGGTGCCGCCGGACGTCATGACGCCGTCGGACTCTGCCGGCGCATGCAGCAGAGCCAGCGCATGGCCCACCACCTCCCGCTCCATGCCCGCCAAGGATGGGAACGCCGCCGGCCCTAATCCGTTTTCCTCGGAAAACATGGCATAGGCCGCCTTCTTCACGCGCTCCACCTCCTCGCCGGCATTGAAGACGTAGAGGCCGGTCCGGCCGTCGCGCCATTTGACGTCGCCTGACGCCAGGGCGCGCATGCGAGATTCGAGTTCTGGCCAGGACGACCCGGTGCTGGGGAGTGGGAAATGCATCGGCTTGTTTTGCGCCCTGTGCGGCATCCGGGCAACAAGACGCCAAAGGCGCCCGCCAAGAACAGGTCTGCTGGTGCAGAACCGAAATTACCGTGCTAGGCTCGGTGACGTCGAGGAACATCGGCGTGGGCAAGGGGTGCGAGGGGATAAGCCAATGTCAACGTGGTTTGTAGATAAACTGGGGCCTAACCCCGCTTCGGGCGCCCCTAGCAGCGGTGCGCCGCCGCAGGCTGGGCGCGCCGCCGCGCCCCCACCCCAAGCCGCGCGCGCCGCTGCGCCGCCGCCTCAGAGCGCGTCAAGGCCGGCGCCCCAGGCGCCGCCTACACGCGCAGCCGCGCCCCCGCCGCCCGAGCCAGAGCCGAAGAAGAAAAAGGGCTGGTTCTAAGCGCCCGAGGCCGGCAGCGGCTACGCCGCCCTCGCCGCCGCCACAACTGCGCTCTTCACGCCGCCAACCACTTCGCGAACCAGCGCTTCGTCGTCGCCTTCGGCCATGATCCGCACCAAGGGTTCGGTGCCGGACTTTCGCACCAGCAACCGACCTTTGCCTTCAAGCCGTTGCTCGCCGTCCTTGATCGCCTGCTTGACGCTGGCGGCGGTTAGCGGGTCCTCTTTACCGCGCTCGTAGCGCACGTTTTCCAGAACCTGCGGCGCCGGTTCGAACAGGGTGCACACTTCGCTCGCCGGTTTGCCCAGCTGCACGATCACCGCGAGCACCTGCAGCGCTGCGAGCAGACCGTCGCCCGTGGTGGAGAAATCGCTCAGGATGATGTGGCCGGATTGCTCGCCGCCCACATTGTAGCCCTTGGCGCGCATCGCCTCGGTGACGTAGCGATCGCCGACCTTTGTGCGCTCCAGTTTCAGCGAAAGCCCTTTCAGAAACCGCTCAAGCCCAAGATTGCTCATCACAGTGGCGACGATGCCGGGCTTCGCCAGCGCGCCCGATTGCTTCCAGCTCTTGGCGATCAGCGCCATCAGCTGATCGCCGTCGATCGATTGCCCCTTCTCGTCCACGATCGCCACCCGGTCGGCGTCGCCATCAAGAGCGATGCCAATATCGGCGCGATATTTGAGCACGGCTTCTTTCAGTGCGCGCGTGTCGGTGGAGCCGACTTCCTGGTTGATGTTGAAACCATCCGGCTCGACGCCAAGCTTGATCACTTCAGCGCCCAGTTCGTAGAGCGCAACCGGCGCCACTCTGTAACCGGCGCCGTTAGCAGCATCGATCACGATGCGCAGCCCCTTAAGCGTCAGCCCCTTCGGGAACGTCGCCTTGACGATCTCGACATAACGCGCCTGCGCGTCGTCAATACGCCGGGCGCGGCCGAGCTTGTCGGGCGCCGCCAAGTGGGTGTCGAGCGCGCCATCCATCAGATGCTCGATCTCGATCTCGTCCTGATCGGAGAGTTTGTAACCGTCTGGTCCGAACAGCTTGATGCCATTATCGGCGAACTTGTTGTGCGAGGCCGACAGCATCACGCCGAGATCAGCACGCAAGCTGCGCGTCAACATCGCCACCGCAGGCGTCGGCAGCGGCCCGAACAACACCACATCCATGCCCGCCGCTGTGAAGCCCGCCGTGAGCGCCGGCTCCAGCATGTAGCCCGAGAGGCGCGTGTCCTTGCCGATGACCACAAGATGGCGGCGATCGTGGGCCGACATGAAGCGCTTGCCCGCGGCCAAGCCGACCCGCATGGCCACTTCCGGGGTCATGGGGAAGATGTTGGCGGTGCCTCTGATGCCGTCAGTGCCGAAATACGAGCGGGTCATGTGAATTGGAGTCCTGGAAGCAGCCCTTGCCCGCCCCGTGTACCATAATCGATTCAAATTTCACGGCGTGAACCTGCAAAGAGACAGTGCGGATAAGAGGCAATGTCGCATGTTGAAAGACTAATTGAGATGCAAATCAATGCCGCGCGCGCCATGAATGCGCTCAAGGCAGCCTCTCGTTTGAAGGGCTACGTTTCGTCCTTGGGGATCAAGTGACCCCATGGGCTCCGGATTGTGCTTAGCACGCTCCGGATTTACGGCCAGAATTTCATGCGAGGGCGCGATCATGTGCGGCATCATTGGCATCCTGGGAAACAGCGCCGCTGCGCCGCGGCTGGTGGAATCGCTCAAACGGCTGGAGTATCGCGGCTACGATTCCGCTGGCGTAGCGACGCTGGAAAACGGCAAAATCGCACGCCGCCGTGCGGCCGGCAAACTCGCGAACTTGGAAGCGGAGCTCGCGGCCTCGCCCCTTTCGGGCGTTTCCGGCATCGGCCACACGCGCTGGGCGACCCATGGCGCACCCACCACCGCCAACGCCCACCCGCACGCGACCGACAGAGTCGCCATCGTCCATAACGGCATCATCGAGAATTTCCGTCCCCTGCGGGAAGAATTGATACGCGCCGGCCATAAATTTGCATCCGAAACTGATTCCGAGGTGATCGCCCACCTCATCCATGAGGGGCTCGACCGCGGGCTACGGCCCGAACAGGCGGCCATCGCTGCAGTGCGGCGGCTCGAAGGCGCGTTCGGCATTGCTTGTCTCTTTGCGGGCGAGGAAGACGTGCTGATTGGCGCGCGCAAAGGCAGCCCGCTCGCGGTCGGTATCGGCGATAGCGAGATGTATCTCGGCTCCGACGCGATCGCGGTATCCCCGTTCACCACCCGCGTGATGTTCCTCGAAGAAGGCGACATCGCCATCCTCTCGCACGACAAAGCCAAGATCCTCGACACGAACGGCGTGGTCGCCAATCGGGAAGTGCATGTTTTCTCCGGCGCGGCGGCGGCGGTGGAGAAAGGCAATCACCGCCATTTCATGCAGAAGGAAATCTACGAACAATCGGAAACCACCGGCCGCACCATCACCCGCTACGTCAACGCCTTCGAAGAGCGCGTGCAGATGCCCGATCTCGACGGCGTCGATCTCGCCGCCGACGGCGCGCTTATCGTCGGCTGCGGCACCGCCCATTATGCAGGGCGTGTTGCGGAATATTGGCTGGAGCAGATCGCGGGCATCGCGGTGGAAACCGACATCGCCTCGGAGTTCCGCTATCGCCGGCCTGCCTTCGGCCGGAAGAGCTTCGGCGTCTTCGTGTCGCAATCGGGGGAGACCGCCGACACGCTGGCGGCGCTTCGCTATTGCAAGGAACAGGGCGTGAAGACGCTGGCCGTCGTCAACGTCCCCGAATCGACCATCTGGCGCGAAGCCGATGCTCGGCTGCCGACTTTGGCCGGTCCGGAAATCGGCGTCGCCTCGACCAAGGCGTTCACGGCGCAACTCTCAGCCCTGGCCGCGCTCGCCATCGCCGTGGGCCGAGCGCGCGGGGCGCTTTCGAGCCAGGAAGAAGCCCGCTTGGTCCAGGCGCTGATGGAGACCCCGCGTCTCATCGCCGATGCTCTGCACGCGGAAGCGCACATCGAAACAATCGCGCAGGAACTGAGCCAGGCGCGCGACGTACTCTATCTAGGACGCGGCGTGCATTATCCGCTGGCGCTCGAAGGCGCGCTGAAACTCAAGGAAATTTCCTACATCCACGCCGAGGGTTACGCGGCCGGCGAGCTGAAGCACGGGCCGATCGCGCTGATCGAAGAAGGCACCCCGGTGGTGGTCGTCGCCCCCCACGACGCGCTGTTCGACAAAACCCTCTCCAACATGCAGGAAGTCGCCGCGCGCGGGGCCAAACTCATCCTGATCACCGATTCCGCAGGGGCCGCCGCCGCCGGCGACATCGCTACCCATACCATCCTGGCGCCCGCCTGCGACCCGTTCGTGGCGCCCTTGGTCTACTCCGTTCCAATCCAGTTGCTCGCCTATCTTACCGCAGTGCATAAGGGCACCGACGTGGATCAGCCACGGAATCTGGCGAAATCGGTGACTGTGGAATGAGCAAACTCAAGGCTGGGGTAATCGGCGCTGGCGTGTTCGGCGCGCACCATGCGCGCAAGTACGAACAGGACGACCGGGTCGAGTTGATCGGCGTCTACGACCTCGATTCCGAGCGCACTGAGGCGCTGGCCGAAACACTCGGCATCCGCACTTTCGCGAATATGGACGACATGCTCGACCTGCTCGACATCGTCACTATCGCCAGCCCGGCGATGACGCACGCAAGCGCAGCCGCCGCGGCGCTCGAATACGGCAAGCACGTCTATATCGAAAAGCCGATTGCGACTTCCGTCATGGAAGCAAAATTGCTGGTCGATCTCGCAGCAGACAAGAAGCTCGTGATCGCCTGCGGGCACCAGGAGCGGCTGGTGTTTCAAGCAATGGGCTTGTTCGATGCGCCGGAGACGCCGACGCGGATAGAGAGCGTACGCGAGGGCCCGTGGACCGGACGCAGCGCCGATGTTTCGGCGACGCTTGACCTTATGGTGCACGATCTCGATCTCGCGCTAAAGCTAATGGCGCGCGCGCCGGAGAAAGTGATGGCGCAAGGGCGCGCCGAAAAGGGCGCCACCGCCGACGCCATCGATGCCCGTTTGGCGTTTGGAGGCGCAGAGGCGGTTTTCGTGGCTAGTCGGGTCGCGGCGGAGCGGCGCCGCTTCATGCGGCTCGTGTATCCGAGCGGCGAGGTCAATGTCGATTTCCTCGCGCGCACCTTCGAGAACACCACTGATTTCCCCTTGAACGCCGATTTCGCCAAAACGCCCTTCGGCGCCGATCCGCTGGGCGCCAATGTGACCTCCTTCGTGGACGCCGTACTTCTGGTCGCGCCCCGTCCGGCTGTAACCGGCGCGGAAGCGCTCGATGTGCTGCGGCTGGCGCTGGAGATCGACAAGGCGGCGGGGCTGCCCTCGCTGAGCTAGCTAGAGAAAAAGCATGATCCCCTTCATCGACCTCGCCTCGCAACGCGCCCGCATTGCCGACAACATCGATGCCGCGCTCGCGCGCGTGCTCGCCCACGGCCAGTACATCTTCGGTCCGGAGGTGAAAGCGCTGGAGGGCCAGCTCGCAGCGTTTGTTCACGCCAAGCATTGCATCGGCAATGCCAATGGCACCGACGCGCTGGTGCTGCCGTTGTGGGCATGGGGCGTGGGCGAAGGCGACGCCGTCTTCACTCCGTCCTTCACGTTCGCGGCCACTGCCGAGATCGTGCCATGGGTGCGCGCAACGCCAGTGTTCGTCGACGTGTTGCCCGACACCTACAATATGGATCCTAAGTCGCTAGAGGCAGCGATCGCGGGCGTAAAGAAAGACGGCAGGCTCACGCCAAAAGCGGTGATCGCGGTCGATCTGTTCGGCCAACCCGCCGATTACGACGCTATCGCCGCCATCTGCAAGCGCGAGGGGCTAAAGCTCATCGCCGACAGCGCACAAGGATTCGGCGCTACATTGAACGGCAAACATCCGATGCATTGGGCCGACGCGCAGACAACCTCATTCTTTCCGGCCAAGCCGCTGGGTTGTTACGGGGATGGCGGCGCGACTCTGACCAACGACGGACCCGACAATGTGCTCATGCGCTCCATCGCCTTCCACGGCGCCAGCGGCGACGACAAGTACAATTGCGCCCGCATCGGCATGAATTCGCGCCTCGACACCATGCAAGCGGCAATCCTGCTCGAGAAATTTGCGATCTTCACCGACGAAATCCGCGAGCGGAATGTCGTCGCCGAGCGCTACCGGCAAATGCTGCCGAACGCGGTGAAGATTCCGACGGTGATTGCGGGGGGCGTCTCCACCTGGGCGCAATACACCATCGAGATCGAAGACCCCGACGGGTTGGCGTCGCACCTGCGCAGCGATGGAATCCCGACGGCGCGTTATTACCCAAAGCCCCTGCACCAGCAGAGCGCTTACAATTCTTTTCCGGTTGGGGCCGGCGGCATAAAAGTAAGCGACGACATCTGCAAACGCGTGATCAGTCTACCGATGCACGCTTATCTGGACGAAGCCGTGCAGGCGAAAATCGCGGAGAGCGTCCGCAACTTCGTGCGCGCGGGCGCGTGAGCGCTCCGCGCATGACACGCACCATCCTTGGCGTCATCGGCGGCAGCGGCGTCTATGACATGGCGCTCGACAATGGTCGCGAGGAGCGCATCGCCTCTCCCTGGGGCGAACCGTCGGACGCGCTACGCTTCGGGCAGATTTCCGGCGTCGATGTGGTGTTTCTCTCCCGCCACGGGCGCGGGCACCGGCTTTCGCCCTCCGACATCAATTACCGCGCCAATATCGACGCATTGAAGCGCGCGGGCGTCACCGATCTGATCTCGGTGTCAGCATGCGGATCATTGAAGGAGGAACTTTCCCCCGGAACCTTCGTGCTGGTGGACCAATTCATCGACCGAACATTCGCGCGGGCAAAGAGCTTCTTCGGCGCCGGCTTCGTGGCGCACGTCTCCATGGCGCGGCCGGCGTGCCCCAAGCTGGTGGACGCGCTGGAGCAAGCTGCGCAAGCGGAGAATATCCGTTATCATCGCGGCGGGACCTATCTCGCCATGGAGGGCCCGCAATTTTCATCGCTGGCGGAATCCAATCTCTATCGATCCTGGGGCTGCGACGTGATCGGCATGACCAATATGCCCGAAGCGAAACTCGCGCGCGAAGCCGAACTGCCATACGCCAGCGTGGCGATGGTCACCGATTACGATTGCTGGCGCAGCGATGTGGCGGCGGTGGAAGTTACGAACGTGCTGCAGGTGCTGCGCGACAACGCCGTCAAGGCGGCGGCTTTGATCCGACGCGCCGCGCCGCTGCTGGGGCCGGAACGTACGCCCTCCCCGCTCGGGATAGAAACCGTGCTGGATTTCGCCATCATCACCGCGCCCGAAGCGCGCGATCCCGCGCTTGTGGCGAAACTGGATGCAGTGGCGGGGCGGGTCTTGAAGAGTTGAGCGCGGTCCCGGAGCGCCGGCTTCCAGCCGGCATACGGCGGTCAGCCAGCCTAAGCGACACCCCTCCCATCCAACTCAAATCGCGCTATGAGCGCGCATGGACCTCGCCGCCTTAATCCGCACCATTCCCGACTACCCCAAACCGGGGATACTGTTCCGCGACGTCACCACTTTGTTCGGCGATGCGGCGGCGTTTGGATATGCTGTCGACCAACTCACCGCGCCTTATCTCGGCGCCGGAATCGCCAAAGTCGCCGGCATCGAGGCGCGTGGATTCATCCTCGGCGGCGCGGTGGCGAACAAGCTCGGCGCGGGCTTCGTTCCAGTACGCAAGCAAGGCAAGCTGCCATGGCGGACGCTGCGCCAGGATTATTCGTTGGAGTACGGCATCGACGCCGTTGAGATGCATGAGGACGCGCTGCGCCCAGAGGAAACCGTGCTGCTGATCGATGATCTGATCGCCACCGGCGGCACTGCGCTGGCCGCGCTTGCGTTAATCGAGAAGTTAGGCGCACTCGTTGTCGGCGCGCAATTTGTGATCGACTTGCCCGATCTTGGCGGGCTGCAGCGTGTGCGGGACAAGGGCATTCGCCGAAGCGCTCTGCGCCTTTGGGGGACATTAGCCCGTCGCGCGATCGCTCCTACCGAGCCGCTCATCCAGATAAGAAAATACGCGTTGGCGGACAATGGAATTATCCATCGTGCGCGCAATGGTTTCGAGGTGTGCGACGTCAGCGGAGGTGACGTAGGCGTCCGCAGAATGCGGGGTCACGCGGACGACGCCAGGCAGGGAACTCTCAGAGAGTTTTTCAAAGTCGTCGTAGAGGTGCTCCTTGAGCCGCTCGCCTGGGCGCAGTCCTGTAAACACGATCTCGATGTCCTTGCCGGATCTGCGGATCATCTCACGGCCAATATCGACTATGGAAATCGGATCGCCCATCTCCATGACGTAGGCGCCGGCGCCCGGCTCGCCGTCCGCCGCCGAGGAGACGCCCAGGATGAGCCCCACCGCCTCGCTTGCGCTCATGAAATAGCGCTCCATGCCGGGGTGAGTGATTTCCAGCGGGCCGCCTGCCGCAATCTGCGCCGCAAAGCGCGGCAACACTGAGCCCTGGGTTCCGAGCACATTCCCGAACCGAACTGCCTTCAGCCTCATCGCGCCGGCCCGCTCCATGCGGAACCCGGCCAAGTGCAATTCCGCCAAGCGCTTGGTCGCGCCCATGACGCACACCGGCGAAGCGGCCTTGTCCGACGACACGAGCACGAAGTGGCCCGCGCCGGCGCCGGCGGCCGCAGCCACCGCGTTGCGTACGCCAACGAGGTTGGTGAGCACGCACTCGATCGGATGGCGCTCGCCCAGATGCACGTGCTTGAGCGCAGCGGAGTGCAGCACCACGTCGGGTTCAAGCCGGCGCATCCACACTGAGAGGCGGCCCATGTCGCGCACATCGCACAGCACTTCCGTTACCGGCAACGCGGGCGCAATGCGGCGGACACGCTCGTACACGTCGATTAGGCCGTGATCGAACTGGTCAAGCAACGCCAAGTGCGCGCACCCGAGTTCGGCCAGTTCTGCAGCAAGCGCAGAGCCAATGCTGCCAGCGGCGCCAGTAATTACGACGCGCTTATTGGCGAAGAATTGAGCGATGTCCTCCCGCTCAAAACGCCGCTCAGGCCGGTTCAAGAAAAACTCGTTCACGCCAGTCCCCGACTCGCCCCCGCCGCAAAACAGACAACGCCTAGCAAGCCACTGGCGCGAAGGCCACCCGCCCCGGCAGCTCCGAAAATCCGGTGGCGGCTTGCTTGCAAGGCCAAGCGACGCCGCCGTCCCGGATCATACAAAGGGTCCACCGTATAAGCTATTGAAAGTTCCTACAACTAGACCCTTGAGTTCGAAAAGGTCGCCGCCGGCGACAATGACCGCGGCGGGCCGAGGCGCGCCACTTTGGGGCCTGAGCGATCTTGAGCAATTTAGAACCGCCGGTCGGCATCACCCGCTCAGCCGCTCCATGTCCTCGTCGTTGATGTCCTCGTTCGAGTACATATCCTGAACATCGTCGGAATCTTCCAACTGGGTGAGCAGCTTCATCAGCGCCTCGGCATTTTCGCCCTCCACGGGGATAGCAATATCGGTGCGCCAGACGAATTTGGCTGAGACGGGGTCGCCAAATTTCTTCGCCAGGGCCTGCGAGGCGGCGACCAGTGCGGCCATCTCGCACGTGAGCACGTGATGCTCCTCCTCCGCCACGCAATCATCGCAGCCGGAATCGATCGCGGCCTCCATCATCGCGTCCTCGCTGGCGGCCTCGAGCTTGTAGCGAATTTCGCCAACGCGCTTCCACGCGAATGAAACCGAGTTGGTTTCCCCCAGATTGCCGCCGCTCTTGGCGAAAGCGGCGCGCACTTCGCCGGCGGTGCGGTTCTTGTTGTCGGTGAGGCATTCGACGATCACGCCAACCCCGCCGGGGCCGAAGCCTTCGTACCGGATTTCGTCGAGCTGCTCAGCGCCTGCGCCGCCGCCGCGATCAACAGCGCGCTGGATATTGTCCTTGGGCATGTTGACGGCGCGGCCCGCCGCCATGGCGCGGTAGAGCCGCGGATTGGCGTTGGGATCGGGTCCGCCGAGCTTCACCGCCGCCTGGATTTCGCGCGCGATCTTGGTGAAGGCTTGAGCGCGACGTTTGTCCTGCCCGCCCTTGCGGTGCTGAATGTTGGCAAATTTGGAATGGCCGGCCATGGGGAAATAAATATGCTCCTGATGCTGCCCGGTTCATATCCGGGCGAGGAGCGCAGGGCAAATGGGCGGAGTTCTGGTGCGGGCCTATCGCGATGGGGATGAAGAGGCGTTCAAGGCTCTCAACATTGAGTGGATCGAAAGCTATTTTCGTGTTGAGCCGAAGGACCTCGAAGCGCTCGACCATCCCGAACTCATTGTCGCCGACGGGGCCATCGCCATGGCGGAAGTCGGGGGAGCGATTGTCGGGACTTGCGCGCTCGTGAAACGCCCCGAGCCGGCAACCTGGGAGATCGCCAAGATGGGCGTAAGCCCGGCGCACCACGGCGCCGGGATCGGATCGGCCCTGCTGGCCTACCTGATCGATCTCGCCCCCTCGCTCGGGGCCCGCAGGCTCTACATTGAGACCAATTCAGTGTTGACGCCTGCAATTCGGCTCTACGAAAAATTCGGCTTTCGCCATCTGCCCCGATCGGAACGCCCGGTTTCGCCCTACGAGCGCGCGAACGTGTACATGGAGCGCTCAATCTAGGGAACGGGGCGCTCCGCCCCCACCTGCCGCGCCGCATTTGACTTCCCCGCCCTGCCCCCTTATTGACGCCGCTTCATTTTCGTCCAGACCAATCCAGCATCCCGGACCTTCGGCCATGAAAGTCAAATCGTCGCTCAAATCGCTGAAAACCCGCCACCGCGCGTGCCGGGTGGTGCGGCGCAAGGGCCGGGTTTACGTGATCAACAAGGTCGACCCGCGCTACAAAGCCAAGCAAGGCTGAGCCAGGGGGCTCATCGCGCGCTCGCGATTGTTGCAAATCCGGGCTAGCATGTGCGTGATCCAAACCGCCATGCGCCGACTTATTCTCATTCTTTGCTTCAGCGCAGGTCTCAGCGCCTGCGGCGTTGGCGCGCCTGCGGCCGCCCGCCAGGACCCCGCGCTCGAGGGCCTGTTTACGCAATTGAGCCAGGCCGGGGACGCCGCCGCCGCCGCCCCCCTCGAAGCCGAGATCTGGGCGCGCTGGGCCGACAGCGGATCGCCCACAGTGAACATCCTGCTCGAACGCGCGAATGCGGCGCAATCGGTGGGCGACAGCGATCTGGCTCTGCGCTTCCTGGATCGGGCCAGCGCGCTGGCGCCGGACTTCGCCGAACCGTGGAACCGGCGCGCGACGCTCGCCTACGATGCCGACGATCACCCCGGCGCGATCGCTGCGATCATGGAAACGCTGAAACGCCAACCGCGCCATTTCGCGGCGATGGGCGCACTCGGGCTCATTTACGAAGAGCTCGGCCAGGACCGCAAAGCCCTGGAGGCATTCCGCTCAGCGCTTGCCGTGCACCCGTTTTACGAGTTGGCGCTGCAAGGGGTGCGTCGGCTTGAGCCGCGCGTCGATGGCCGCGAGGCATGATCGCATGGGCCGCAGCGACCGCGCTGGCGGCGCTTGTTCTGCTGCTGGCGCTCAACGCCCGCGCCTATGTGCGCAGCGCTGAGGCGCGCTGGCCGGCGCAGGGACGCTTCGTCGAGGCAGGCGGCGCACGGCTGCACCTGCGCGAAACGGGCGATGAAAACGCGCCGCGCATCCTGCTGATCCACGGCGCCAGCTCCAATTTGCGCGAACTTTGGGGGCCCTTGGCCGAGCCGCTCAGCGCCGATTATCGTGTCATCGCCTATGATCGCCCGGGCCTCGGGCACTCGACGCGCCCCAAGCGCCACGCACAGACGCTCGCCATGCAAGCCAAGCTCGCGGCTGACGCACTTGGGCATAGCGGCGCGGGTCCGGCGCTGGTGGTCGGACACTCGCTTGGCTGCGCAGTCGGCCTGCGACTCGCGATCGACTTTCCGCATCTGGTGTCGGGCCTGGTGCTGATCGCGCCAGCCAGCCACCCCTACCCGCACGACAATGCGTGGTGGATCAAACTCGCGGCGAACCCGTTTGCGGGCTACGCGTTCACCAACCTCATCGTGCCCGCCATCGGCCCGCTGATGGCGCCGGCGGCGGTGGCGAGCAATTTCTGGCCGCAGACGGCGCCGGAAAGCTATCCTAACGAGGGCGGAGTAGGATTGCTGTTCCGCCCGCACGCTTTCGCCGCCAACGCCCGCGACGTGCGCGCCACCAAGGCCGAGTTCGCCGCCCAAGCGCCGCACTATGGCGAGCTATTCACACCAGCCGTGATCGTCACCGCCGAGAAGGACAAAATCGTCAGCCCCAAGCGCAACGCGCGGGCGTTGGCTGTGGAAATGCCGGCCGCCGAATTGGTCATCGCGCCGGATTCCGGGCACATGCCGCACCGGCTGCGCACAGATTTGGTGCTGGCCGCGATTCGGCGTGTCAACGAGATGGCGGCGCCCGCTCTCGCCCGCTAGCCTCAGCGCAACGATTTGATTCGGGGGCGACACATGGCTGACTTTGGCGCATCGACGGCGACGGAAACGGTGGCGGCGCAGTCGCTGACGCAAACCACGCGCGAGAAATTGCGCCAGCTGGTCGCGCGCATCGAGAAACTCGAAGAAGAGAAAAAAAGCATCGCCGACGACATCAAGGAAAGTTACGCCGAGGCCAAGACCTTCGGCTTTGACTCCAAAGTGCTGCGCCAGGTGATCCGCATCCGCAAACTCGACCGCAACGAGCGCGAGGAGCAAGAGCAACTGCGCGATCTTTACCTGCACGCGCTGGGCGAGATCTAACCCTTATTGCCGGATCCCATGCCTCGGGTGCATAGAGACCTATGCCCCGCGAGGTGGACCCCAAACAGACGCGCAAGGCGCTGCGCATCGTACGCAAGCTGAAAGCCAAGGCTGCGCCCGGCGAGGAAGTCATCGATCCCGATACCGGCGAAATCAAAGCCTCCGAGGGCGTGGACTATTCGCACTGGGAAAAGGAATTCCTCGGCGAAGTCGACACTCGCCTTGAGAAATACGGCTCGGCCTTCGCCAATCTCGCCAAAGGCCGCAAAGAAGACGCGCTCTCGGTGCTGCAGACAGTCAAGCTCAAGGAGATCGCGGCGAAGGCGCGTGGGAAGAAACGCAAGGGGCTGACGACGAAGAAGCCGCTGGGGTGGAAGCGGAAGCTGGAGACTTGAAACCGCCGCGCCACGCCAAGCGTAGCCCGGTAATTGCCCACGGAGCCCGCCCATGGATGATTCCAGCCTCGCCAACGCCCAGGACTATTACGGCAAGGTGCTGTCCGGCTCGGGCGACCTGCGCACCGACGCATGCGCCACTTTGGCTGCCCCATCGCCAACCATGCGCGCGGCGCTGGCCAACGTCCACCCGGACGTCAAGGCGCGCTATTATGGCTGCGGGCTGATCGCGCCGGCGTGTTTGGGAGGGGCGCGGGTTTTGGACTTAGGTTCCGGTTCAGGCCAGGACGCCTATTTGCTGGCCCAGTGCGTAGGCTCAACCGGCGCTGTTGTCGGCGTCGACGCCACGCCGGAACAGCTCGCACTCGCGCGCGCGCATTTGGACTGGCACCGCGAGCGCTTCGGCTACGCTGCGTCCAACGTCTCGTTTCTCGAAGGCGACATCGCCAATTTGGACGCGCTTGGCCTAGAAGCGAATTCCTTCGACGTCGTCGTCTCCAATTGCGTGTTCAACCTGATCGACGACAAGCCAGGCGTGTTCACCGCCGCGCATCGGCTGCTGAAGCCCGGCGGGGAAGTGTATTTCTCCGATGTGTACGCCGACCGGCGCCTGCCCACGACGCTGCAGCGCGACCCTGTCCTGCACGGCGAATGCCTCGGCGGGGCGCTTTATTGGAACGATTTCCTGCGCATCGCCAAAGACGCGGGCTTCGCCGATCCTCGCTTGGTCACGTCACGCCCGCTTGTTATTGGCGATGATGCGATCGCGGCGAGGGTCGCCCCGGCGCGCTTTTATTCCGCGACCTACCGACTGTTCAAACTCGATGGCCTGGAAAGCGCCTGCGAGGATTATGGCCAAGCCGTACGATATAAGGGCGACGTGCCAGGCCAGGAATCTGCGTTTGTTCTCGATGGCCACCATGTGATCGAGGCTGGGCGCATGTTTCCGGTTTGCGGCAACACATTCGCCATGCTGCGTCGCACCCGCTTTGCTCCCCATTTCGAATTCTTCGGGGACCAGAGCACGCATTACGGCATTTTCAAAGGCTGCGGAACAGACCTGCCGTTCAACCAAGGGTCCGACGGGCAGACCGCGTCCTGTTGCTAGACGCGCGCGTGCCATTGTGTCGCGCGCATCGCCCATAACGCGCCCGGAGCGTTGGCGAGATCGCGGACAATTCGGCGCAAACGCTTGCAGCCGACGGATTTGGCGCGGTAGACGCCTTCGTGTTTAGCGGCGCCGGCAATCGGCTTAGGCGGCTGCTGAAGGGACGCGATCGAGGGGGCATGATGGTGAACGACAATGCAAAGCCGCTCAGCAATATCGCCATCGCGCAGCAAGCGCGCATGCGCCCGATCGCTGAGATCGCCGCCAAGCTCGGCATTCCCGACGACAAGCTCGAGCCCTATGGGCGCTACAAGGCTAAGATCGCGCTGGATCATTTGCGCTCGCTGGGGGATCGCCCCGATGGCAAGCTCGTTCTGGTGACGGCAATCTCGCCTACGCCTGCCGGCGAAGGCAAAACCACGACCACCGTCGGCCTTGGCGACGCTCTCAACCGCATCGGTGAGAAGGCGATGATCTGCCTGCGCGAGCCGGCGATGGGGCCGGTGTTCGGCGTCAAGGGCGGCGCGGCGGGCGGCGGCTACGCGCAGGTCGTGCCTATGGAGGACATCAATCTTCACTTTACCGGCGATTTCGCCGCCATCGCCCAGGCGCACAATCTGCTTTCGGCCCTGATCGACAACCACATCCATCACGGCAACGAGCTCGGCTTCGATGTACGCCGCATTTCATGGCGGCGTGTGGTCGACTGCAACGATCGCGCGCTACGGCAGATCAATGTTGGCCTGGGCGGACCCGGCAACGGCTATCCGCGCGAGGACGGGTTCGACATTGTCGTCGCGTCCGAGGTGATGGCGATCTTCTGCTTGGCCACAAGCCTCGCCGATCTGAAGGCTCGTCTCGGCGCAATCATTGTCGGCCATACCAGCAAGCGCGAACCAATCCGCGCGCGCGATCTCAATGCGCACGGGGCTATGGCTGTGCTGCTCAAGGACGCGATTTCACCGAATCTCGTGCAGACGCTGGAAAACAATCCAGCCTTCATCCATGGCGGCCCGTTCGCCAATATCGCCCATGGCTGCAACACTGTTTCCGCCACCAAGGCAGCACTCAAGCTCGCCGATTATGTCGTCACTGAAGCGGGCTTCGGCGCCGATCTAGGCGCGGAGAAATTCATCGACATCAAATGCCGCAAGGCGGGGTTGACGCCAGCGGCCGCGGTGATCGTCGCCACCGCGCGCGCGTTAAAATTCCATGGCGGCGTCGAAGCCGAGGATCTGGCGAAGGAAAATGTCGAGGCGCTCATCAAGGGCATGGCCAATCTGGAGCGCCATATCGACAATATCGGCAAGCGCTTCGGCCTGCCTCTTGTGGTCGCCATCAATCAGAGGGCGGAGGATAGCGGCGCTGAACTCGACGCACTGCAGGCGCGCGTGCGCGCGCACGGCGCGAAGGTGGTTTTGGCTCGGCACTTCGCCGAAGGCGGCAAGGGTGCGGAGGAATTGGCGCGCGAGGTCGTTCAGCTCTGCGCCGGACCTAACAATTTCAAGCACCTCTATGCGGATGAGACACCGCTTTGGGACAAAATGAAAACCGTAGCGACGCAAATCTACGGCGCCTCTGACATCGTCGCCGATTCAGCGGTGCGCAAGCGCATCAAGGATCTGCAACAGGGCGGCTACGGTCACTTCCCGGTCTGCGTGGCCAAGACGCAATACTCGTTTTCGACCGATCCAAAATTGCGCGGCGCACCCTCCGGACATGTCGTCAACATCCGCGAAGTGCGCCTGGCCGCGGGCGCGGAATTCGTTGTCATGATCTGCGGCGACATCATGACCATGCCCGGCCTCCCGAAGACGCCTTCGGCGGTGAACATCGATATCGACGAACACGGCAAGGTGGTGGGGTTGTTTTAGGCGTGCCGCGTTGCGCCATCTATTCGAAGCGGGGCTAATTGCACGAAGCGGGGAACGAGGAACATGGCACGCGCTCAAACTCCTGGACGACAAAGCAGGCATACGCCGCCACTGGCTATCACGGCCGCGCTCCTCCTCTCCGCGTGCGCCGGCATACAGAGCGCCGCGATCTCGACGGTCGCAGCGCTCACGCCTTCGGTGGAAGGCGCCGCGATCGTCGCCGGCCCGCCAAGCGCGGAATCGACAGCCCAAGAGCTGCGCGTGGTGCAAGGCCCGTGGAGCGAGGAGCGCCGCGCGCTGGCGCTCTATGACGATGAGTTCGATCCGTTCCACGCCTTTGCGCCTGCGTTGGGCGAGCGCTTCACTGCGGAAAATTATCCCCTGACCGGAGCGGCGTTGCAGCGTGTGCGTACGCCGCTGGGCGCTTCTGTGTTGCAGGCGAAAGAACGTTTCGTTCGCGCACGCCCTTTCGTCGCCGATGCGAGCGTTCAGACCTGCATCACGCCCGATGAACGCCTGCGCGCGAGCGGCGCCTATCCTTCAGGCCATGCCGCGTTCGGTTGGGCGTGGGGCCTAGTGCTAGCCGAGCTCGATCCCACACACGCCGATGCGATCCTTGCCCGCGCGCGCGAATACGGCGACAGCCGCGTCGTTTGCGGATTGCACTATCCGAGCGACGTGGAGGCAGGCCGTACGCTCGCCGCAGCCGCGCTTGCGCGCTTGCACGCGGAACCAGAGTTCCGCGCCGCGTTGGAGGCCGCGCGCGTCGAGTTCAGCCGCTGATGGAGGCGCGCTGGGCCTGCAGGAATGCAATCACCGCGCCGTCACGTTCGCGGGCGATAGCTTCGTCATAGGCGGCGCGCGCCTCCCGCGCACGACCGAGGCGCGACAGCAAATCAGCACGCAGCGCCCAATAGGGTTGGTAACTCTTAAGCGCCGCCGCTTCGATGGCTTCGAGTGCAGCAAGGCCCGCTTCCGCGCCTTGCACGCGCGCTATCGCCGCGGCGCGGTTCAGGCGCGCCACGGGCGAGGACCCAAGCGCGCAAAGCGCGTCGTAAAGCAGCAGAACCGACGGCCAATCGGTGGCGCCCCGCTCGCGCCGCGCAACGTGCGCCGACTGGATCGCCGCCTCTAACTGGAAGCGGCCAGGAACATTGAATTTAGCGGCTTGACGCAAAGCCTGCTCGGCTTCGCTCTGCATGTCCGCCCGCCAAAGCGAGACATCCTGCGCTTCGAGCGCGACGAAGCGCCCCTGTGCCCGGCGTGCGCCGCGGCGCGCTTCGAGGTGCAACATGAGCGCGAGCAGACCCAACGCTTCGGGCTCCTCCGGCAGCAAGCGCACGGCGACGCGCGCGAGCCAGATCGCCTCTTCCGCCAAACCGGCGCGTCCAGGATCGGCGCCTTCTGGATCGCTCCAACCTTCGGCGAACGCCGCATAGATTGCGTGCAACACTGCTTCGAGACGCCCGCGCCATTCCTGCGGCGCGGGCGTCTCAAAGTGAATCCGCGCTTCGGCGATACGTTTCTTCGCACGTACCAGGCGCTGGCTCATGGCCGCAGGCGCCATCATGAAGGCGGCGGCGATACGTTCGGCAGAAAGGCCGAGCACGGTTTGCAGCATCAACGGCGTACGCGCGGCGGGGTCAATCTCCGGGTGCGCGCAGGCGAACATGAGGTCGAGCCGCCTATCGGGCATACGACGTGCGGCAATCTCCTGCTCGAGCTCTTCCGCCGCAAGAATCAAAACCGGCGCGCCCGCGCTTTGGGTTTTTGCACGGCGTGCGGCGTCGATCAGTCTGCGTTTTGCGGCGGCAAACAGCCAAGCTTCCGGATTGTCCGGCGCGCCGGCGCGCGGCCAGGCGGTGAGCGCGGCGGCGAACGCATCGGCGAGCGCGTCCTCAGCCGCCGCAACGTCGTGCGTTCGCGCGGTCAACAGAGCCAGCAGGCGCCCGTAACTCTCACGCGCGGCGCGCTCGACCAGCCGCGCTTCGTTCATCGCACCATGATGGGTCTGAGCTCGACGCCACCGCCATGCATCATAGTTGGCGCCTGCTTGGCCCAAGCGAGTGCGTCTACCCCTGACGCGCATTCGATCAGGTAATAGCCGCCGAGCTGTTCCTTGGTTTCCGCGAATGGGCCGTCCACGACCTGGGTTCCGCCAATGCCGCGCACGCTTTTCGCCATGGCCACCACGTTCAACTCGTCTCCGGACACGAACACGCCTGCCGCTTTGAGTTTTTCTGTATAGGCATTGTAGGCGCCCATGATTTCGCCTGCACGTTCGGGCGAGACATCTTCCCAGTCCGATTCTTTGCCGTAGATCAGGATCATATAGCGCATCTTCCGTCTCCAGTTGGCGACATGCCCTCATGCTGTTGACGTTCAACCGCGGCTACTTTCGACACTTAGGCGGCCTTGTTTGGAGAATCCCGCAGGAGCCCCAGCGCGATCAGGCTTTCAGCAGTCGCCACCAGCGCCACTTCGTTGCTGCGCGGCGCCCAGCCGAGCACGTTTCGCGCCTTTGCGTTCGAGCCGTTCTTGTGCTTGCCAAGCTCCGGCACGATCTGCGCGACTGCCGGATCGCGCGCGGCCGCCAAGCGCACCATCCAGTTTGGCAGCACGGCGGTCGGCACGCGCCGCGCCGCACGGCCCATGCGCGCTTTCAGGAGGCGCGCGATCTGTCGGATGGTGAGAAAGTCGCCAGCGACGGCCTGGAAACGCTCGCCCTTGGCGGCCGGACTGGTCATCGCGCGCAAGTGCAAGTCCGCCACATCGCGGACATCGACAATGCCAAACGAGAGGTTGGGGCAGCCGGGCATGGCGCCATCCATCAAACGCTGCACCAGCAGGATCGAAGTTGAGTAGTCCGGGCCCAGCACCGGTCCGAATACGCCCACGGGATTGACCACCGAGAGTTCCAAAACCCCGCCTTCGCGAGCGATGAAATCCCAGGCCGCGCGCTCGGCTAGCGTCTTGGACTTGGTGTAGGCGCGCACGTCCTCGCCGTCTGGGTTGGTCCAGTTTGCCTCGGTGAACGGCTCGGCCTGCGACTTCTGGCCATAACCAATAGCGGCGAAGGATGAGGTCAACACCACGCGCTTCACGCCCGCGTCGCGCGACGCCTTCAGCACCCGCAACGCGCCCTCGCGCGCGGGGACGATCAATTCGTCTTCGTGCTTGGGCGCAGCGGGGGGAAAGGGCGAGGCCACATGCAGCACGTAAGTGCAACCAGCGACCGCATCAGCCCAACCCGCGTCGCTCATCAGGTCGGCGGCGGCGAAACTGAGCGCTTCGCCGGGCTCGGCGCCCCCGACCTTGAGCATGGCGCGCACATCTGCTTCGCGCGAAAGCGAGCGCACGGTCGTGCGAACGCGATATCCCGCCGCCAGCAGCTGTAGAATGCAATGCGCGCCGATAAAACCCGAACCGCCGGTTACGAGCACCAATTCTCCGGCCATGGCGGCCTCCTATGTTCGCGCAATCTTGATATCCGTCTGGCTGAAATCGTTACCGACGAAGAGAAGAGTGTCGTTTCTTTGCTTGGCGAGAGCGTACGCTAAGCAATCGCCGAAATTTAGAACGCCAGTCCCACCGCCCTTTCCGTATCGGTAATAGGCCTCGACTGCGAGCTCCGCCTGGCTTTGTTGAATGCCCTCGATCGCTATCGCGTAACTCCCCACCAAGCGGTCCAGCAACTGCCGCGCACCCGGATTACCATTGCCGAACCTGCGGCGAACGACAATGTGGGCCTCGAGCAACGAGGCTGCTGACATGAAGCGATGCCCGCTAGCGGTCTTCAAGGCGGCTCTCACCTCTTTCGCCTCGGGACCGCTGATGAAAATCTCAATCAAGGCCGATGTATCGATCACCATTAGATCGGATCTTCTTCAGCCAACAATTCGTTTATCGACCTATTGTCGAACACCGGCAACGCCCCAACCTCTGCAACAATCCGTTCGACAGCTTCATCCTCTTGGCTGTCACGGGCAAGCGCATGAGCGCCCAGCCGAACAATCTCAGCGGGCGCCACATTCATGCGTTTGGCCAGTTCATGGACCAGCCGCTCAGTGTCAGGGTCAGTGATCTCGATGCTCATCGCGTGGATCAGAATAGACCCCCGACGCCCGTGTTTCAACTGAGCGCGCTATCCCGGCGCGACGCGCGCGGCCAATTGATCGAACGCCTCCCAGAATTGGGCGCGGATTTCGTCTTTTTCCATCAGGATTTCATGGCGAGCGCTTGGAATGCTGATGTGGGTCGCTTCGGGCAATTGCGCGGTCACCGCAGCATGGCTGGTATTGTCCACCAATTGCTCTTTGCCTGCGGTCGCGACCAGGATCGGGATACGCAGATGCGCAGACGCGGACGGCTGCGAGATCGCATCGATAGCATCCGCGGCGGCCGCCACCCAACCGATCGTTGGGCCCGCCAGCGCAAGCCTCGGCTCCTCCGCGATCAAATCCTGGCACCGCCCGTGACGCGTCTCGTCATGGGTGACTGGATTTTTGCGAAACGGCTCGCGCGTCCATTTGCGGCTCACTCCCGGAGCGAACAGCCCGCCGCCGCCCACCGACACCATGAAACGCGAATAGCCCTTCGCCATCTTTCCGAGTTTGCCGATGCCCCACATCGGCGCCGAGAACGCAGCGGCCTCCAACTCTACGCGACGCGTCTGCATGGCACGCAGCAAGATCGCGCCGCCCATCGAGTGCGCCAGCCCGATGTACGGCCGGGGCAGCTTCGCGGCGCAAAGCTTCAACGCGGTAGCCAGATCGTTCACCGGATCGTCGAAGCTGGCGAAGTGCCCTTTGACGCCATCGCCGACCTCGCGGCCCGACATACCCTGCCCGCGCCAATCGATACAGAACACGGCGAACCCGCGCGCCTGCAGCTCGCGGATCACTTCGAAATATTTCTCGATGAATTCCGTACGGCCCGGGGCAACGATCACCGAGCCGCGCGCAGGCGAACGCGTAGCGGGCGCGGTAAACGCCCGCACCTTCACCCCGCCGCGGCCCTCGAGCCAGTGCTCCTCCGCGCCGTCCGGAATGTCGTTGCCGGGTACGCGGACAAAGGCCATCGCGCCGCCCTCAGCCGCGAAGCTTGGCCATGACGCCTTGCAGCTGCATCGCCACGCCCATGTCGCCCTCAACCTTGAGCTTGCCTTGCATGAACGCCGAGGTGGGGTCGAGCTTGCCGCCCGCCATGTCGACGAAATCTTCCAGTTTCACTTTGATGGTGGTGTCGGCGGCGGCGTCTTCAGCGGACACCTTGCCCGCGCCGCCATCCAGGAAAATCTTTCCAGCGTCGCCGAAATCGAACTTCACCTTCTTGCCGGGGACAGTAACGCCGGAACTGGAAAAACGGCCGAGGATTTCGTCGAATGTCATTGGGGCTCTCCTCCTGATCGGCCCCTTACACACCAGGAGTGCGATCCCTGCAAGGGTGACGGACCGTCAGGGTGGGCGATCACGGGATCGGCTTGCGAAATTTGAGCGTCATTCTGTCGCTTTCGCCGATCGCTTCGAATGGGGTGGTGTCGAACTCCGGGTCAGGGGGCTGTCCCAGGGGGGAGTTGCGCAAGGTCGGCGGCAACGTCCACACCCCGAATGGGTGATTGCGGGTGTCGCGCGGATTGGCGTTGACGTCGCTTGCGGCCACGAATTCGAACCCCGCCTCCTGCGCCAGCAGGCGAACATAGGCTTCGGTAACGTAACCCGTGTCAGCGTTAGGAGATTGCAGCCGCGAGGATGCGGCGCGGTGTTGTTCGACGCCGAGCGCGCCGCCGGGCTTCAACGCCGTGAAAATGTCAGCGAACACGCGCTCCGCCACACCTTCGGCCATCATCGTGCTGACGGTGTTGGCGACGATCGCGAGATCGACGCTTCCTGCGGGCGCGAGCGCGCGTCCGCGCGCCACAATTGTACGCTCGACTTCTCCGTAGCGGGCGACATCACGAGCGAATCTCGCCTCCCACGCGGCCAGCACTTCACGCTGCGCCTGCGAGGGCGCCTCGGGATCGAAACTCGCAGCGATCAGCTTGCCGCCATTGGCGGAGAGGAACGGCGCGAGGATTGAAGTGTACCAACCAATGCCTGGCAGAATCTCGAGCACCGTCATGTCGCCGCTCAATCCCCAGAACAGCAATGTCTGCAGCGGGTGGCGGTAGCGGTCGCGACGGCGATCGAGCCGCCAATCGCCGGCTATGGCCCAGGCGAGCGAACCGCGCGCCGGCGGCGGCTGCTGATCCGGCGGGGACTTCCCGCAGGCGCCGAGACCCAAAATCCCCAGCCCGCTGAGTATTGCGCGTCGTCGTGTCAGCATATGGGTGCGCTATGGCGTGCGCGGCGTTTTGTCAAAGCGGAGCTCTTGAACCTGTCGCTGTCGAACCCATCTCAAAATCGTACGGCGCCCAGTCGGGGCCGTACGGGCAAGGAAAACGTCGCCGCTTCGGGGCGAAACAACCTGACCATTCCCCGCTCTCTCGGGAGCGCTTGATGTCGCTTGAAAGGAAGGACAATCATGAACGCCAACGAACTCAACCCCCTTTATCGCACCCTGGTCGGCTTCGACCGGATCGCCAATTTGATGGATCAGGCCGCGCGCCTTGACGCTGCGCCTGGTTACCCCCCGTTTAACGTCGAGCAAGCCAGCGAGGATGCGTTCCGCATCGAACTTGCGGTCGCAGGCTTCGGGCAGGACGACCTCACCATCGAATTCAAGCAGAATTCGCTCACCGTTTCAGGCGCGCGCAAGCAACCGGAAACACCGCGCAATTTCCTTCATCGCGGCATCGCCGAACGCTCGTTCGAGCGCCGCTTCGGCCTCGCCGATCACGTGCGCGTCGCTGGCGCCAAGCTGGAGAACGGGCTCTTGACCATCGATCTGGTTCGCGAGCTGCCGGACATATTAAAGCCGCGAAAAATCGAGATTGCGAATGTAACCGCAGGCGCACCGAAAGCGAAAGCCAGAGTGGTCGAAGCGCAAGCGGCTAACGACGAGACAGAAGCGGCATAATAAACCGCTTCCTGCTCGCCGCGCGGCCATCCCCTCCCCCCGCGCCGCGCGGCGAGCCCCACACCCCCCCGAGACTGCAGCGGCGCCTCTGGCGCCGTTTTTTTGTACAAGTGCCGTTACCAAGCGCCGAGAGTTCTTCAAAAAACCCGTAACAAAGAGGTGGATATTTTGCGGAACGAGAGTAAGTGGGCGCTTGCGCCACGCGCCTTGCGGGCTATTCCTCGGCGTCGCTGTCGTCGTCGCTGGAGCTGTCGTCGTCGCTGGAGCTGTCGTCGTCGCTGGAATCGCCCCGGCCGCCCGTCGCCGCTTCCGACACAACCCCCAACAACACCGCGTCGCAGCCGGCTTCACCGAGCAGCGCCGCGAGCGATAGGTTCTCCGAAACCAACGCGCGCTTGCGGCGCAATTCCGCCAGCGCCTTGGCGGCGTAACGCTGCGGTTTCTGCGTGAACACGGCGCCAGCGATTTCGACGGAGACATTTGTCGCGTCCTCGGCGACGGCGTCAGCGTTCGCGGCCATCCAGACGAGATAAGCGCCGGCGATCTCCGCGCGCAGCACTTCCGCGAGCGGCTCGCGCACGGATTCAAGTGTGGCGAAGGCGCCTTCAACGCGTGGGTTTTCCATGCGCGCCACCCAGCGCGCCACGTTCGCCGCTTGTTCTCTGATCAGCGCGCCGGGCGTGGGGTCGGACAAGAGCTGCGCGAATTGTCCCGCCAAGCCGAAATCGGCCAAGCACGGTCGGCCTCCGAACAGATAGGAGCGGCCTTCGAGCATGCGGTCGACAAGTCCCAGCAGGCGTACAAACGAGCCCTCGATCGTCGGCGCGGTCTCGCGCGTCGAGCCGACATGGTGCAAGCGCCCCACCATGCGTACACGGATGCTCTCCTCCAGGCCGTCCGGCGCCTCCGCGCCCTCGAACATCATGGCGAGGATGCGACGCGCCGCGCTCTCCTGATCGGCGGGATAGGTCCAGCGATAATGGAACATCGCCTTGTTGAGCCACTCGTCGGCATAATCCTCCAGCAGCGCCGACACGAACGCCAACGCGGGGTCGTCCGGCGTGATCGAGGGCTCGGGAAATTGCGCTTCCAGGGCTTCGATGATCGGCGTTGAATCCTGCATCGCTGCATCGCTGGCGTCGACCAGCACCGGAATCAGCGGCAGCTTGGCGTAGCGCGCGAATTCTTCCTGGCGCGCTTGATTGCGCTGCAGCCATTCAAACGGAATATCCTTGAAGCGCAGATAGGATCGCACTTTCACCGAGTAGGGAGAAAGCTCGGCGCCATAGAGTCGAAACGGGGCGTTCATGAAAACCTCAAAGCAAGATCGCCGCACGGGCTAACCGCGCGGCGACCGAATGTTCAAAAGCCGACGATGGATCAGATCGGCTTGATGTTGACCGCGGAGGGCTTGTTCTTGCGCGGGTCGTTTTCAACGTCGAAGCTGATCGCTTGGCCTTCGCGCAGGCCGGTGAGCCCCGAGCGCTCCACCGCGCTCACATGCACGAAAACATCCTGACCGCCTTCGTCGGGGGCGATGAACCCGAAACCCTTCGCCATGTTGAACCATTTAACGACGCCTGTAGCCATGATTTCACTTTCCTCGAAACTGCGCCGGGAGGCCACAAGCGACCCCGCGGTGGACCTTGGGCTGGAAGAACGAAAGCCGGCGCAGCAAAGCGCAGGTCGGGCCGTCACGACCTTGGTCCGCCGCTATAGGGCGCGGCGATGGGCGTCGAGTCAAGGCTGCGCGGGGCCGACGCGATCCAAAGTCACCGCCAGCATCGCGCGCAAGGCGGTTTCCAACGCCGGCTCGTGCACGAAGAAGCGCGGGCTATGATTTGGCGCGGCCTCGGTGGGGGAAACGCCGGGCGGGTTGACGCCATAGTAAAAAAACACGCCGGGAACCGCTTGCTGGAAGAAGGCGAAATCCTCCGCGACCATCCCTGGGGCGCCGCCTTGGACGCTTCCCTCCCCCAGCATCCGCGCCAACGCCGCCCGCGCCCGGGCTGTGAGCTCCGGCGGATTGACCACAGGGATCGCGTTGGACTCAATGGAGACCTCGGCAGTGGCGCCCGCGCTGGCGGCGATGTCATCGACCGTGCGCCGAACGCGGGCGTAGAGATCGTCGCGCGTTTCCGGATTGAGGTAACGGATCGTACCCTCCATCTCCACGCGGTCGGGAATGATGTTGTAGCGCACGCCGCCATGGATCGAGCCAATGGTGACAATCACGGGCGAGCCCACCGCGTCCATCTGGCGCGAGGGTATGGTCTGCAGTGCGTTGATGATCTGCGACGAGATCACGATTGGGTCGATGCCGCGGTGCGGTTGGGCGCCGTGGGTTTGCCGACCGATGACGCTGATACGCAGACGGTCGGAGCCGGCCATGAAGGGCCCGGACATGATTTTCACGGTGCCGCTGGCCTGCGGCCACGCGTGCAAGCCGAAAATCGCTTCAGGATGCAAGTCGCCGAACACATGTTCAGCCAACATGCGCCGCGCGCCGCCAAGGCCACCCGGAGGCGCGCCCTCCTCTGACGGTTGAAACACAAAGATAACCGTGCCGGCGAGTTCCGCGCGGCGCTCAGCCAACACGCTCGCCGTCGCCATCAACACCGCGACATGGGTATCGTGCCCGCACGCGTGCATGATTCCCACGTCCTGGCCATTGTAGCGGCCGCGCACGCGCGAGGCGAACGGCAAGTCCACCTCCTCGGTCACCGGCAGCGCATCCATGTCGGCGCGCAACGCAATCACTGGCCCAGGCCGCCCCCCGCGCAGCACGCCGACAACGCCGGTCACCGCCACGCCTGTGCGGACTTCATCCAGATGCAACGCACGCAGATGCGCAGCGACAACGCGGGCGGTGCGCACTTCTTCGTAGGAGAGCTCCGGATGCTCATGAAAATCCCGCCGCCAGGCGAGCATGTGGGGGAGGACTTGGGCGATGGAGGCCTCAACGCCAGGGGCAAATGCTGCCGGAGGCGTCTGCGCGTTCGCAATCGGTGCAAACAACAATGAGGACGCCAGAATGAGCTTCGCTATGTGGTGCACAATACCTCCCCGACAATCAAACACGCCGTCTTCCGGGGCCGCCAGAGGCGGAACCTGGGGCCACAACCGCGTTCTACAATCCCTTGGGCTCCGGATCGCGCGTTCCGCGCGTCCAGAATGACGGAGAGTCTCCCAGCCCAAGAGTGTTTTGTACAACACTCTAACGCACCCCCGCCGCCAGCAAATCGTGCATGTGCACGACCCCCACCGGCCTTCCCTCTTCGACCGCAAACAACAGCGTAATCCGCTTCTCGTGCATAATAGCGATGGCGTCCGCCACTGGCGCGTCTGGAGCGATCGTCTTTGGCGCCGGCGTCATCAGCGCGCGTGCGTCGCGGGCAAACATCTCTGGCGTTAGCCGGCGGCGCAGATCGCCGTCGGTGATGATGCCGATGAGCGTGCCGTTTTCGATCACGCCGACCGCGCCGATGCCGCCGGCATTCATGGCTTTGAGCGCTTCGGGCACGGAAAGCCCAGGCCCGATCAGCGGATCGCTCGCGCCCACGCGCATGATGTCGCGCACTCGCTTCAAGGCTGCGCCAAGTTTGCCGCCGGGATGGATGGCGCCAAAATGGTCCTTATTGAAGCCGCGCGCTTTTAACAGCGCCACCGCCAGCGCGTCGCCGAGCGCGAGGCACATGGTCGTGGAAATCGTCGGCGCGGGCGCTTCCTCGCTGGCTTCGCCGCAATCGGGCATCGCCAACGCCGCAGTAGAAGCGCGCGCGAGCGTCGATTGCGGCTTGAACGTCATGCCGATGATGGGAACGCCCAGTCGATGACAATGGTACAAGAGGTCAGAAAGCTCCGCCGTTTCGCCCGAACGAGAGATCGCCAGCAAGCAATCGGTTTCCACGATCATGCCGAGATCGCCATGGCTGGCTTCTGCGGGGTGAACGAATTGCGCCGGCGTGCCGGTGGAGGCGAGCGTGGCGGCGATCTTGCGGGCGATGTGGCCGGACTTGCCCATGCCGGAAACGATGACGCGGCCTTTGGCGCCGGCGAGCAGCCTCGCGGCGTGCACGAACGGTTCATTCAGCCCATTGCCAAGCGCCTGCGCCAGCAGCTCCAACGCCCGCGCCTCGGCGAGGATGGTTTCCTGACCCGCGGCGATCGCGGCGATCGGGTTGACGATATCGTTCATGACTTTCCATAGAGCGTAGAGAGCCGCTCCGCCAGTTTGTCGTTCCAGGCGTTGAGATCGAACTCGGCGCGCACCTTGGCGGCGCCGGCCGCGCCCATGGCTGGCCAGCGCTCCGGCGCACGCGCCATCGCGCCCATGTTGGCGGCGAGCCCGGCGCGGTCGCCTTCGGCGCACAACAAGCCCGAAACATCGTGCTCGACCAATTCTGGCGTGCCGGAATGGCGCGTCGCCAATGCCGGCATGCCTTGCGCCATCGCCTCCATCAGCGCCACCGGAATGCCCTCCATATCGCCGCTGCGCGCCGTACGGCTGGACAGCGCAAATACATGCGCGCGCGCCAGTTCTTCCGCTACTTTGGCGTGCGGCAAAAGCCCCGCGAACCGCACCGCGTCGCCCAATCCCAGGCCACGCGACTGCGCCTCAAGCGAAGTGCGCAATGCGCCGTCGCCAATCAGCGTCAGCGTAGCACTCGGCGCGCCCGGCTCTGCGCGAAACGCCGCGAAGGCAGCGATAGCGTCGTCGAAGCCCTTCTTCTCCACCATGCGCCCAACGCCGATGAAGCGCACCGGCTCGCCCGCCGCCAGCGTGCGCGGCGCTTCGACAAAGCGCGAAACGTCGACGCCCATGCGGTGCACCAAGATTCGCTCCACTGGCGCGCCGAGCCCGAGCAGCTTTTCGCGCCAGACATCGCTGATCGGCAGATGCAGATCGCCGTGGCGCAGGAGGTGTGCATAGGCGTTGGGCCGCCGGTCCAGATACGCCGACATGTCCTTGCCGTGAAACACGGTGGCGATCGGGCCAACGATCAGCCCAAGCTCACGCAATCGGCACGCAAACGCGCCCCATCGCCCGTAATGGGCGAGCCAAACCCGGCGCATCGGCTGTCCCTTCGGCCAGCGAGCGGCCGCCAGCGGCAAACGTAACGACGCCGCCTCCTCGCCGAAGCGAGCGACGTCCAACGCCGCCCGCGCTTTCGCCGCGCCTAGAACGCCCGGCAAAACCGCAAGCCGCGCGCCGAACGTCTTCGGAATCGGCACGAAACGGACCTGGAGCGCGTCGGGCCAGCGCGCCAAAATACCATTCAGCGTGGCCTCGTCGCCCTTGGCCAGAGCCACGATTTCGACCGCGAAGCCACGCGCGAGCAACCCCTCCGCCTGGGCCTGGATGAAAGTCTCGGACGGGTTGGGAAACCGAGACACAAAAAAAGAAACCGGCGGGGCAGGCATTACCGCTCAAAGCACGCCGAAGGCGTGCTGTCATCAAGCGCCACTGCACGGGCGATGAGCGAGGGCCGCCGATCTCCTAGGTTTGGGGAGGACAGGGCAATGGGGGGAGGCCCCGCCGGGGTCACGCAACGATCTGCGCGCCCAAGCTAAGCACCGGCGATGCCGCGACCAGAAACACCGGGCGGCGTGATGCTAGCCGCCGCGCTCGACAGCCAGGGCGTGGCGCTCGGCCGGCACTGGCTGGCGGTCGACGAATTGCGCGCCGGGCGGCTGGTCGCGCCGTTCAACACCTCGGTGCGCGACGATTTTCAGTAGCGGTTGGCCTGGCCCGCGGGGCGAAGCGCGAATGCGGACGCGGTGCTGCCGCGGGAGTGGCTGGCGGCGAAAGCCGCAGCGGAGGCGCATCCGTGTGTGCTGGGGGAGGTTTGCGGCACTGATCGAGGTTAGAGGGAACGCTTTTTGCCGAAAGTGGAAGGGTTGAGGCTTTTCGAAATACTGTCCCCTGTTTACGGTATGTGTGCGGACTGCGCATTTTCTCAGGGGGAGATACCCGATGCGGGCGACGTTTCTTTTGCTGGCCTGCCTCTTTCTTCTAACCTCTCCGGCCGCCGTGGCCCAAACCGACCATACGCGCGCCACTGGTGGCGACATGTACGTCAGTTGCTATCTTTACGCGCACAACACCGATGTGCCGAAGCGCAGCGACGGAAGCGCTGAGATTTTCAGCGGCGAGATGTGCGGCCTGACGACCATAGCCTTGATCGTCAATCGAGAGGGTCAGCGCCCTGGAATGCAATACACCTTCTGCCTTCCCCGAACTGCGGAATTTCAAACCGATCCAGCAAGAGCCATGGCCTTTGCGTACCTAGACTATTATGACAGCCGGGGGGCCAACATGCGAGACGCGACGGGGCGCCAGTTACTTTTGTTAGCGATGGTCGATAGGTGGCCGTGCAGCTAGATTTAACATTCGCCGCACCCACTACAAACGGTGATATAACATCGGCTATTTTCGGCTTGGTTGGCGTCTTCCTGGGCGCGGCACTATCCACCGTCGCCCAATATTACTTCCAACGGCGGCAAGAGAGAGACCGCCGCCTTTCTTTGGCATATTCGGTCGCGCACAAGGTCAAGACATTCTCCAACACCATCGGCCAGATGTGCAATACCATCGCGGCTGCTCGGGCTCGACAAAAAAAGCCGCCTTTTTGGTGCTATTTGGAGCCTCACCGATCAATCTCTCCGCCAGGACACTTCACCGCCGAAGAGCTATCGATTTTCTACTCCAACAAAGATGCGCTATTCGCGGACGAATTGTCCGATTTGGAATCGCTGCACAATGGCATGTTGGAGATAATGCGCGAGTACTCTGAGCGCAGGGAAGCACTCGACGTAATCATCGAAACTGGTGGCGGCATCACGACGCAGGGTGAAGGAGCCATTTTTGATACGTCGATATTGAGCGGGCACCCACTTCAGGTGGGCAAGCTAGCGTCGCTCGCGAACCACTTACTCCGTTTTGCAGAAGAAGGCGCACCGCACACTACGTGCCTGCTCAAATGCATTGGGCCTAAGCTCCGACTGCACCTAAAGGATGATCGCTTTGACCTACCATTGGGGCCCCGCTAAATCTCCTCCCTACGCTAGGCGCCCCACCGTGTGCGCATGATGTCGCCCCGGGATTTCGCGCGTTCACTGCGGCGCAAGCAGAGCCGCGCCGAACGGGTCCTTTGGCAGGCGCTGCGCAATCGCGGCGTCGGCGCGAAGTTTCGCCGCCAGCATCCAATCGCGCCTTACACAGCCGACACCGCGTGCGTCGAGGCGCGGCTGATCGTTGAGCTCGACGGCTTGTCCCACGACGTTGACGATCAGGTCGAACATGACGAGGCGCGAACGCGGTTCTTGCGCGCGGCCGGTTGGCGCGTGCTACGCGTGCGCGATGGGGATGTGCTCACAGATTTGCCGCGGGTTTTGGACCAAATCAAACATGCGCTCCAAGAACCCTCGCCCCCCGAGAGGGGGGAGAGGGCAGGGTGAGGGGGCGGCGCCGAATTTGGTGTTTTGCGTCTTACGACCAGCGCTCTACCCTCACCCTAGCCCTCTCCCTCCCAAAGGAGGGAGAGGGAGCGCGTCGGCGCTTGAGGCCAAGTGTTGGCAGGCCTATGTGCTAGCTACCCCCCGCAAGGACGACCATGAACCCCTCCCCCATCATCCACATCCCCCGCGTCGAATCCTCCCCGCTCGACATCGGCAACGCGCTGCCGCTCACCTTCATCTGCGGGCCGTGCCAGCTCGAAAGCCGTGGTCATGCGCTGGAGACGGCGGAGTTTTTGCGCGACGTGTTCAAGCGCGTCGGCGCGGGCTTCATTTATAAGACCAGCTTCGACAAAGCCAACCGCTCCAGCCTCGCCACCAAGCGCGGCGCGGGGCTTTCGGTGGCGGGGCCGATCTTCGAGGAAATCCGCATGAAGCTCGGCGTCCCGGTGCTGACCGACGTGCACCTGCCCGAGCATTGCGCCGAAGTCGCGCAAGTCGCCGACGTGCTGCAGATCCCGGCCTTCCTGTGCCGGCAGACTGACCTTCTAGTGGCGGCGGCGGAAACCGGCAAGCCGATCAACGTCAAGAAAGGGCAATTTCTAGCGCCGTGGGACATGAAGAACGTGCTGGCCAAGATCACCGGCTCGGGCAATCCCAACGTGATGGCGTGCGAGCGCGGCGCGAGCTTCGGCTACAACACGCTTGTCTCCGACATGCGCGCGATCCCGATCCTGAAAAGCTTCGGCGCCCCGGTGGTGTTCGACGCCACGCATTCTGTACAACAGCCCGGCGGCCGCGGCGACACTTCCGGCGGCGAGCGCCAATTCGTACCGGTGCTGGCGCGCGCGGCGGTGTCGATCGGCGTGGCAGCCGTGTTCCTGGAAGCCCACCCCGATCCCGACAACGCGCCAAGCGATGGGCCGAACATGGTGCCGTTCGAGGAGCTGGAAGATTTGGTGCGCGATCTGATGGCGTTCGACAAGCTGGCGAAGCAAAACCCGATTGGGATCGAGTAAGGCCAGCAGCCCGAGACTTTGACTCGCGTGCAAGAACCAACGAGCCGCCCGCGGTCACGCCAGCGCCGCCCTCGGCGTCACACCACAACGGACGGCAGCTGCTCGCAAGCTCTTATCGCGCGACCATAGCGCCGCGCCGGAGGTGAGCGCGGTTGCAGCGAGCAGGCTTGCGTCGATGTAGCCAATGCCGCTGTTCGCGAGTTTGTGGCGCTCGATGAAGATCATAATTTCGACGTGGGTCGCGACCGTCGCCGCCGGGAGATTAGCGAGATCGCGCAATACTTGCGCGCGCTGCTTCACGCTGCCGAGCGCGATTTCGCCGATGACGCAAGGATGGGCGAGCACTTCGTTCTTGCCCAGCAATTCCGCGAGTTGGGGCTCGGCGGTGCGGAAATGATCGATCCAGATCGAGGTGTCGACCAGGATCATGCGGGCCGGCGACGCGGCGGCGCCTTCGCCTTCGGATCGCTGCCGCCAAGCCGCGCCAGCCGGCGCGCGCTCTCCCGCTCGATCAAGGCCTTCAGCGCTTCACGCACGAGTGCCGCCTTTTCGCTCACGCCTGTGAGCGCCTGGGCCTCGGCAAGGAGATCGTCATCGAGGGCGAGCGTGGTGCGCATGGCACGAAACATAGCATCAAACGATGCGATCTGCAATGCAAGTAGCGACCAAGGCAGCGGCGGGACCTGGGCCAGCGGCAAGCGCTCTTAACCAAATCTCCAGCCCCTCCAGGCCAAAGCTGAGCGCACGCCCCAACGAGCGCAAGCCTCATGATCCCGGACTCAGTTCGCCTCAACTTCTCCACTGCCCGCGTCGGAATTGTGGATCCGAGCAAGTTCTCGCTCCAAATCACGCGCAGCGTTGTATTCGGGTTCGGCTTTCGCGAGATTTTTGAGTATTCAAGCGCTCCCATGGCACTGGCGCGCCTCAAGATGGCGCCCGTCGATCTGGTCGTTTGCGACCCCTACCCAAAGGTCACCGAGAATCTCCAGGCGCTCGCCGCCCTGCGCGACCCCCGCTACGGCGACACCGCATTCGCGCCGATTATTGTCGTCACCGGGTCGGTCTCGCTGGAACTCATGCAGGCGGCGCGGCAGGCGCAGGTCGATTGCGTTCTGGCTAAGCCCTTCTCTGCAGCCGCACTGCTCGAACGCATTCTTTGGGCTGCGAAACGACCTGGCATGCGTGACGCCGAGACGCCCCAACCGGTGCACGCGGCCGTCGAGACCGGAGTGATTGAGATATGGTGAAGGTTTCTCGGCTGTCTCAGTGCCTCAATACGCCGGCAGGCGTGAGCTTTGAAGAAGCTGCGGCCGGCGCCGAAGCGGCGCTCGCCGAACTCGCAGTCGAAGCAGGCTCGCAAATGGCTGCTGGTGTTTCAGCGCTCAGCGTCGCGTGCGCGGACTACGCCAAGGCGCGGGACGGCGCTTCGCTTATGCGCATTCACTGTATCGCCACCGAGCTTTACACGGTCGCTGGCACCTTCGAGGCGCCACACCTGGCCGCTTCCGCCAAGACGCTTGCCGACTTCATCGAGGAAACCGCCAACCCTGATCAATGCCCCCCCGCGCTGCTGGCGATGTTTGCGCAAGCAATCAGCGCTCTGCAGCGCGGCGGCGCTGGCGGCCAAACGCCAGCTCAACTCGCACGGGGACTAAGCCTGCTGGCGAGCCGGGCGCTTTCGGGGCAAGTGCAATTGCCCTAGCGGCGGGATCGCGCCTCTTCCCACCCCTCCGCAGGGTGCGGGCTTCCAGGTCTGGTGGGATACCGCCTGGGCGGTCGTGGTGCTGTGATCTTCGCGCTCGGTGCAGTCAAAATGGGTGCGTGCGGAAGCGACGCTCGGCGAGCGCAAATCGGCGCTGATCCCGGTGATGATCGAGCCATGCGAGCGCCCGATCATGTTCGAACTGATCCAGACCGCCGATCTCACCAATTGGCAGGGCGATTTGACCGACGCCAACTGGTTGGCGTTCATCGCGGACGTGCGCGAACATGTGGACCGCAAGCGCAACATCGAGGCTGCAGCGGCCGCGGAGACAGCCCAGGAGAAGGCGCCCTCGAAGGAGCGCAAGACCAAAAAAAGAAAGGCGGCGTTGGCGGCCTGTTGTTCGGGTTGGTCGCTTTGATTGCCGCGGGCGCCGCGGGATTCTACTTCTGGCAACAATATCAAGCGGGCGTAATCGCTGAGGTCACGCAAACTCCTGCGCCGCAAACGCCGCAGCCGGCAGCGGCGACCCTGTTCAGCTATTGCGAAGGCTGCCCAGAAATGAAGCGCTTGACTGGCGGCGCGTTTCGCATGGGCTCGCCAGAGAGCGAACCTGGCCGGCGCGCTTGGGAGGGTCAACAACGCGATGTGGCAGCTTTCGCCATCAGCACCCACGAAGTCACGCTCGCGCAATGGGATGCGTGCTACGCGGCGGGCAGCTGCAGCGGCTACACCCCGCCAGATCGTGGTTGGGGCGCGGCGCTCGCCCAGCGCTGATGGTGTCGTGGAGCGACGCGCAGGCTTATGTGCAATGGCTTAGCCAACGCACCGGGCGCACCTATCGACTGCCCTCGGAAGCGGAGTGGGAATATGCCGCCAGAGGCGGCGCAGCGGGCGCTTATTGGTGGGGACCGCAATACGATGCGAGCAAGGTCAGCGCGGGCCGAACCAGTGAAGTCGGTTCGCATGCCGCCAACGCGTTTGGCCTGTTCGATATGACCGGCAATGTCGCCGAATGGGTCGAAGATTGCTACGTCAGCGGCTATTCCGGTGCGCCAAACGACGGTCGCCCAGTGCTCGAGGGCAATTGCGAGATGCGGGTGATCCGAGGCGGCTCCTGGCGCGACGACGCCAACGGTCTGCGCATCGCCAGCCGCGGCCGCATTGGTCGAACCACGCGCGACAGCGGGGTCGGCTTCAGAGTGGCGACGGCGGCGGACTAGGATGTATGCCTAGAAGGCGACGCCGTTCATCGGCCCGCCGCGCACCATGGGGTGCGGTCGGGCCCGACAAAGCGCAGCGCGCTGGTGAAGATTGTGGCTTGCCAACGCCCGTGCGGGATCGCGGCGACACAGCATGACTTTGCAAATTCCAGATTCGCCACACTAGCCGCCCCACCTCGCAAAAAAGTCCGCGTTCTGAGCGCGCGCTTCATCCGCGAAAAGCCCGACTTCAACGCCGATCCCCGCCGCGCGCAGACGCTCGACGCCAACACCGGAGGCAAACGGATGGGGATCGCGCGCAGCAATCACGACACGCGCGACGCCCGCTTGGATAAGACGATCCGCGCACGAAAGCGCGCCACTCGTGCGTTTGGCGCAGGGCTCCAGCGTGACGTAAGCCGTCGCGCCGCGCGCGCGTTCGCCAGCCCGCGCCAGCGCCTGCTCCTCCGCGTGCGGGCGGCCGCCTTCAGCGGTGGCGGCTTCGGCGATGATGGCGCCGTTCTTCTCGATCACGCAGCCGACGCTGGGGTTGTCGCCGGTGCGGCCGACGCGCGCGGCGGCGAGGGCTAGCGCGCGGGACATGTGGGCGGCGGCGGTCATAGGCGTGGAACTGACCCTCTCCCCTTGAGGGGAGAAGGTGGCCCGTAGGGCCGGATGAGGGATCTGCGCGCGCTCCGGATAGAGCCCATTCCCCTCACCCGTCGCTTCGCGACACCCTCTCCCCTCAAGGGGAGAGGGTTGCACGGCGCTACCGCGCTCATCCCGGCAGCCCCGGCAATTTCTCCGCCCGCGCTTCATCCAGATAGCGCGCGGAAACGGGCCGGAGCCCAGCATCCAGCTCGATCAGCAGCGGATTGCCCGTCGGCATTTCCACGTGCACGATCTCGCCATCCGCTACGCCAAACAAATGCTTCACGATCGCGCGCAGCGAATTGCCGTGGGCGGCGACGATGAGGTTTGCCCCCGTGCGCAAATCCGGCGCGATGACTTCGTTCCAATACGGCAGCACGCGCTCCAGTGTGAGCTTCAGCGATTCCGTGCGCGGCAAATTCTCCACGCCCGCATAGCGGCGATCCTTGGAGAAATCGTGTTCGCTTGACGCATCGAGCGGCGGCGGCGGCGTGTCGTAGGAGCGGCGCCAGATTTTCACCTGCTCCTCGCCGTGCTTGGCCGCGGTCTCGGCCTTGTTGAGCCCAGTCAACGCGCCATAATGGCGCTCGTTCAGCCGCCAGGAGCGCTCCACCGGCAGCCAGTTCAACCTAGCTGTTTCAAGCGCCAGATTGCCGGTGCGGATCGCGCGCGTCTGCACCGAGGTGTGGAGCTTGTCGAACGCTATGCCCGACCCGGCCAGCAACTCTCCGGCGCGGCGGGCTTCCGCTTCGCCCTTCGGCGTCAGGTCGACATCAACCCAGCCAGTGAAACGGTTTTCGAGATTCCACTGGCTCTGGCCGTGGCGAAGTAGAGCGAGAAAAGTCATGGCCCTTGCTTCGCCACGTCGGCGGCGCGCGTCAAGACACTGGGGGCGCGCGCGCCGGCAGAAACCGGCTGTTGCGCAACAGCGCCGCTGAGATGAGGGAAATCAACAGCCCAACCGGGAATATCTCGATGAATGTCATCGGCAGCCGGACCAGCGGGTTGCGGTATTGTTCGGCGAAGGTCGCCATTTCTGCCGCCAGACGCTCGACTTCCGCAGCCGAGGCGCCCCGCTCACGCGCCGCCGCGACCATGGACTCGCCATAAGCGCCGGCGAATGCGTAATTGGTCAAGGCCATATAGACCTCCCAACCAACGACATAAATCGCGCCGGCGACGACGCTGATCCCCAGCCCCATGAGAAAGGCGGGCAGGAATTTGATGACGCCCCCAAGCGCGTTATCGCGATATCCCTTGACCGCAACGAATATCGTCGACAGCGCCAGCAGCATGATACTGTAGCCAAGCAGCACCGAGTGGTCGGACATGTCCGGCTTCGCCAGCAGGAGATAAGCGAATGTCGGCGCGATGACGATCAAACCAGCGATGGCGCCATAAGTCAGAATAGGTCGCAACATGATGATCCCCTGTTTCAGCCGTTGAATGGTTTCGGTTCCCACAGCTCGATCTTGCGGCCCTCGGGGTCCATGATGTGGGCGAAGCGGCCATTGGCCTCTTCGGGAAACAGCTTAACCGGCTCGACCCCATGCTGCCTGCAGCGGTCGAGCATGCCGTCGAGGTCATCGACGACAAGGTTGAGCATGAAGTCATGCGTTGATGGCTCGATGTAGCTGCCGTCCCCCATGATGTTGAACACCGTCCCCGCGCCCGGCTGGGCGGCGAATTCTGAGGCGGGGAACCAGGTCCCGCCCCATTCCGTCGGCGCAACGCCAAGCACGCGCGAATACCATTCCCGCAACGCATCTCTGTCACGCGCCTTGAGGAACACCCCGCCGACGCCAAGCACTTTCGCCATGTTCCACCGCTCCTGTTGTCAAAGGCCTGGAGACCACATGCCGCAGTGGCGAACAATCGCCCAAAAGGGTGATTTGGCTGAAATCACCCAGAAATCATGGGATCAATCCGAGTTCTCTGGCCTTGAGGATCGCTTCTGTTCGGCGCGCGGCCCCGAGCTTCTCAAACAAGCGAGCGACGTGCGTTTTGACCGTGTTGGGAGATACGGAAAGCAGGTTCGAGATTTCCTTGTTCGAGCGCCCGGCCGCGAGCTGACGAAGCACCTCGTACTCGCGCGCACTTATCCCCAGCGACCTCTGCGCGGCCACGTTTGGCTCGAACCGGGCGCTTGGGGAAGACGCCGGAAACGCTCGTCGCCCGACCCACACGCCCAGCGCGAGGAACGCGGCGGCGATCAGCCCAAGATAAATCTCGCCGGGATGGGACCGTACCCACACGTGGTATTCGACCCATTGCAGCGCCGCAGCGGCCGCGGCCAACGCCAAACCATAGATCAGGACCGTCCGCAGCATCGGCGCGAGCTTAGTGGCTGGAGCGGCCCGCGTCAGCTGGCGGCTTTGCGGCGGCCCCCGCCCCGGCTACACCGTTCCCCAATGCGCCTCTGGTTGTTCCACCCGCTGCTGTTCTACCCGCTTGCCGCCCTGCTCGCCGCGGCGCTGTTCGCGGTCAGCATACGGCCGCAATCCTGGCCAAAGCAGGCCGCGCCGGCGGCCGGCGCGATGCAAGGGCAGACAATCGTGTTCGAAGGCGCGGCGTTTGACGCCCCCGCCGTGGGCGCAGAGCAGAATATGACGGTGAAGCGCGATTATTGGGGCCGTGCAATGTCCCTGATGATCGCCCAGAAGCCCGGCCAGCCAGCCCCTACCCCCGCCGAACTTGGCGCCCGCATTCTGCTCACCGGCGAGCGCGCAGCGTTGCTCGAAGGAAATCCGGTGATAGTCGAAGTGAGCTACCTGCCCCTCCCCATCAACGCCGCCTCAGGGCTGGCGGTGAGCGTCCAGGGCATCGGCCCGGCGGAATGGGTGAGCCAACCCACGCCGCCCCAGCCAGGCACGCTGCGCTTCGAACTGCCCCCCCAGATCGCCGTGGACGCGATCGGGCTGCGCGCGCTGAGCGACGGGACCGACCAAGCCTACGGCCTCGAGATCACCCGCATCAGCGTGTCGGTTGCCGCACCGCCGCCGCCCGAAGCGCCGGCGGAAGCTCCCCCCGGCAATTGAACTTTCGTCTCCTTTCGCCCAAACACCGACTTTCTCTTCGCTCTGGACTTGACCCTCATGCTGCCTGCGCCGCGCGCAAGCCTTCCCGCCAACACGGCGGAGTTCGAAGATTTTCCCCTGGTCAAGCCGACCGGGTTTCGTGAGTACGACGCACGCTGGTGGTTCGGGATTTCTGGAAACGCCAAGGCGCCGGAGCTGAACCTCCTCGGCGTGCAGGCCCTGGGATTAGGGCTCGCCACCTTGGTGCACGAATTCGGCGTGGCGCCGAAAATCGTCGTCGGCCACGATTTCCGCTTCTATTCGCAATCGATCAAGCAGGCGCTGACGCTCGGGCTGATGCAGGGCGGCATGGAGGTGCTCGATATCGGCTTGGCGCTTTCGCCCACCGCCTATTTCGCGCAATTCGCATTGGACGCTCCGTGCGTGGCGATGGTGACCGCGAGCCACAATGAAAACGGCTGGACCGGCGTGAAGATGGGCGCCGACCGGCCGCTCACCTTCGGCCCCGACGAAATGGGGCGCCTAAAGGAGATCGTGCTCGGCGGCCGCTTCAAAACGCGCGCGGGCGGCACCTACACACGCGTCGAAGGCATGCGCGAACGCCACATCGCCGATGTCGCTTCGCGGGTGAAGCTCTCGCGCCCGCTCAAAGTGGTCGCAGCCTGCGGCAACGGCACCGCCGGCGCCTTCGCGCCGGAGGCGCTGCGGCGCATGGGCGCCGAAGTGGTCGAGCTTCATTGCGCGCTCGACTGGACGTTCCCGCACTACAACGCCAATCCCGAAGACAGCGAGATGTTGCACGACATGGCCGCAGCGGTCCGCGCGCACGGCGCCGATCTCGCGCTTGGCTTCGACGGCGACGGCGATCGCTGCGGCGTCGTCGACGATGAGGGCGAGGAAATCTTCGCCGATAAAGTTGGCTTGATGCTGGCGCGAGATCTTTCCGCGACGCATCCGAACGCGACTTTCGTGGTCGATGTGAAATCCACCGGGCTTTATGCGATCGACCCGGTGCTGAAGGCCAATGGCGCCAAGGTCGATTATTGGAAAACCGGTCATTCCTACATCAAGCGGCGTACGACAGAACTCCAAGCGCTGGCAGGTTTCGAAAAAAGCGGCCACTTCTTTTTTCGCGAACCGCTGGGTCTGGGCTATGATGACGGCATGGTCGCGGCCTCGGCGGTGCTCGCCATGCTCGATCGTAATCCGGGCAAAAAACTCTCCGACCTGCGCAAGGCGCTGCCGCTCTCGTTCACGTCGCTGACCATGAGCCCCCATTGCGACGATGAGAAGAAGTACGGGATCGTGGAACGCATTGTCGCTGACTACCAACGCCTCGCAACGGAAGGCGGCAAGATCCTAGGCCGCGCTATCCGCGACGTGAACATCGTGAATGGCGCGCGGGTGACGCTGGACGATGGCGCCTGGGTGCTGGTGCGGGCCTCGTCGAACAAACCTGAGCTGGTGGTCGTGGTGGAGAGCATGGCGAGCGATGACGACATGCGCGCGCTGTTCCGCGAGGAAGTGAAACCACGGCTGGCGAAGTTCGCCGAAGTCGGCGCGTATAATCAGGAGATTTGAGCCATGCGCGTAACCATGATCGGCACCGGCTATGTGGGCCTTGTCTCCGGCGCGTGCTTTGCCGATTTTGGCCACACCGTCACTTGCGTCGATAAGGACGAAGGCAAGATTGCGCGCTTGCAGAAGGGCGAGATTCCCATCTTTGAGCCGGGACTCGGGGCGCTGGTGAGGGACAATGTCGAACAGGGGCGGCTTTCCTTCACGACCGACCCAAGTGCTGCCATCCGCGACGCCGACGCGGTGTTCATTGCCGTAGGCACGCCTTCGCGACGCGGAGACGGCCACGCGGACCTCACTTACGTGTACAACGCGGCTGAGGAAATCGCCTCGCTCATGAACGGCTACACGGTCGTCGTCACCAAATCCACGGTTCCGGTCGGTACTGGCGATGAAGTCGAGGCGATCATCAAGAAGAAGCGTCCGGACGCTGAGTTCGCCGTCGTGTCCAATCCGGAATTCCTGCGCGAGGGCGCGGCGATCAGCGACTTCAAGCGCCCCGACCGCGTCGTGGTCGGCGCAGACGACGAGCGCGCACGCGAAGTGATGCGCGACCTCTATCGGCCGCTGTTCTTGAACGAAACACCGATCATCTTCACCGAACGGCGCACCTCGGAATTGATCAAGTACGCCGCCAACGGCTTTCTGGCCATGAAGATCACTTTCATCAACGAAATCGCCGATCTCTGCGAAGCGGTCGGCGCTAACGTACAAGAAGTCGCGCGCGGTATCGGCCTCGACAACCGCATCGGCAAGAAGTTCCTCAACGCGGGCCCGGGCTATGGCGGTTCGTGCTTTCCGAAAGATACGCTGGCGCTAATGAAAACCGCGCGCGATCACAAGGCGCCGATCGAACTGATCGAGACCACCGTGCGCGTAAACACCGCCCGCAAACAGAAGATGGCGCAGAAAATCATCGATGCGCTCGGCGGCAATGTCAGCGGCAAAACCATCGCCGTGCTCGGCCTCACCTTCAAACCCAACACCGACGACATGCGCGACGCCCCCGCGCTCGACATCGTGCCGGCGCTGCAGGACGAAGGCGCGAAGGTGCGCGCGTTCGATCCCGAGGGCATGGAAGAAGCCAAGCACATGCTGAAGGACGTGGCCTTCGCATCCGGCCCGTATGATTGCGTGCAGGACGCAGACGCTGTCGTGTTCATCACCGAATGGGACCAATTCCGCGCGCTGGACCTGGACCGCATGAAAAAAGCGCTGAAAACGCCGGTAGTGATCGATCTGCGCAACATCTACCGGCCCACGGAGATGGCGGCGAAGGGGTTCAGGTATGTGAGCGTGGGGCGACCTTGAGGTGCAGTGCGGGCAACAGCCCCGGTGTTGCCTACTTGAAGATCGTTGATGGGCGTGTTCGACGGCTTCGCTGGGAAGACATCACGTGACCCGCGGCGCGATCGCCTTCAGCGCAGCGCCAAGCTCCCGCTTGCGTTCCATCAAATCAAAATCCGTCTGCAGCCCCAGGAAAAATCCTTCGGACATGCCGAAATAACGCGCAAGGCGCAAATCCGTGTCGGCGGTCACGGCGCGTTTGCCGAGTACGATTTCGCTAATGCGGCGTGGGGGAACCTTGAGCGCGCGCGCGAGTTCGCTTTGGCTCAAATTCAAAGGCCTGAGGAATTCTTCGAGCAAAATCTCGCCTGGCGTCGGGTTCGGCAGCAAGGCGCCCTTAGTGGTAGTCGACGATTTCGACATTGATCGGCCCTCCTTTCTCCCGCACGTTAAATAAGGCCCAATAGCGCCAGCCCTGCGGGCTCCGATCAACCGGGCGCTCGCCCCCCACGCGTGCATTCGTACCCGCCATGCGCTACAACCATCCCATGACATATGCAGCAATCACCGGCTGGGGCGCGGCCATGCCCCCTTCCGTGCTCTCCAACCGGGATCTCTCCACCTTCCTCGACACCAATGACGAGTGGATCACCACGCGCACCGGCATGAAAGAGCGCCGCGTCAGCCATGTCAGCGGCATCGAGATGGCCATCATCGCCGCTCAGCGGGCGATCGCCGCCGCCGGCCTTGATGGCAAGGACATCGACCTCATCGTCTACGGCTCGTGCAGTAATGACGAGCAAGTTCCGAACGCCAGCTCCGGCGTACAAGCGGCCATCGGCGCCAAGCACGCCGCTTCCATGGACATCAACACCGCCTGCACCAGCTTCCTCTATTCGCTCTCCACCGCCACGGCGATGATCCGTACCGGCGTGGTCAAAAACGCGCTCGTCATCGGCGTTGAGATCATTTCGCCATTCATGGATTGGGACAACCGCAATGTTGCGGTCCTGTTCGGCGACGGCTGCGCGGCCGTGGTCGTACAAGCGAGCGAGCGCGAGGAAGGCGTGATCGGCGAGCAGCTCGGCTGCCTCGCCGATGTGCGCCACACGTTGCGCGTGCGCGGCATGGGCACCGCCTATTGCAATCTCGACGTCACCGCCGGCATCACGTCGTGGGATTTCGACGGCCAGGAAATTTTCCGCCACGCCGTTCAAGGCATGGTGCAAGCCAGCGCCGCGGTAATGAAAAAGTGCGGCGTCACGCCTGACGACATCGATCTTGTCGTCCCGCACCAAGCCAATCTTCGCATCATCGAAGCTGTCGTGAGTCGCGCCGGCGTGCCGATGGACAAAGTTATGCTTACCGTTCAGCGTTACGGCAACATGAGCGCCGCCACCGTTCCCGTCGCGCTCACCGAAGCCATCGAGGAAGGCCGTGTGAAGCCCGGGAGCCTTATCCTCATGCCGGCTTTTGGCGCGGGACTTACAGTTTGCGCGCACTTGGTGCGCTGGGGCGAGCGCACAACCCCGCTCGGCCTGAGCGACGCCGCCTTCCCGCCGACAAAACTAACCGCGCTCGAACAGGTCAACGCCATCCGCGCCAAGAAAGCCGAAGGCGCCGCCCGCTCCGCCGATGGCATGCGCAAGGCGAGATTGGTTGAGACAAGCACGAAATAGATGGCCGGCTTGGCCGCCTCCGCGCCTCACCCGAACACGCGACTCTCAACTTCCCCATGCCATTCCCAGGCATCCGCAATGATCGCGTCAAGCCCGCGCGAGGGCGACCAGCCGAGTTCGCGCCGCGCCAGCGCGTTGTCGGCGACAAGCGCAGGCGCATCGCCGTCGCGGCGCGGCGCGGAAGCCGCCGGCACGTCTCTGCCGGTGACGCGCTTAATCGCCGCCAGCAATTCACGCACGGTTACGCCATCTCCGGTGCCCAGATTGGCGGCTAGCGGTTCCCCGCCTGCGAGCAATCGCTCCGCCGCACGCACGTGCGCGTCCGCCAGATCGAGCACATGCACGTAGTCGCGCAGGCACGTGCCGTCGCGCGTATCGTAATCGTCCCCAAAAACCTTGAACCCGTCGCGTCGACCTAACAACGTGAATAATGCAAGCGGAATCGCGTGCGTCTCCGGCGAGTGACGCTCCCCTATGCGCTCTTTCGGCGCGGCGCCAGCGGCATTGAAATAACGAAGATGCGCGAATTTCATGCGGTAGGCGCGCGCAAAGTCCTGACTGGCTCGCTCAATGGCGAGCTTGGTCCAGCCATAGGGATTGATCGGGTTTTGCGGGTGGGTTTCGTCCATCGGCAGGCGCAGCGGCGCGCCATACGTGGCGCAGGTGGACGAAAACACCAAGGCTGCGCACTGCGCCTCCCGCATGGCGTTCAGAAGCGTCAGCGAACCGGCGAAATTATTGTCCCAAAAACTCGCCGGGTCCTTGACCGATTCCCCCACCTCGATCAGTCCCGCGCAATGCAGCACGAGTTCCGGCCTGTGCTCGGCGAACGCGGCTTTCAAACGCGCGGCGTCGCGGATGTCGCCCTCGATCAGAGGGCCCCATTTCGCGAATTGGGCATGGCCGTTATAGAGATTGTCGTAGACGACAGGCTTATGGCCGGCCGCCGCAAGCGCCAGACAGCAATGTGCGCCGATATAGCCAGCGCCCCCCGTGACCAGAATTGTCGCCATCGCCGCAGCCTGATAGAGCATCGCGCGCATGGACGCCAATCAAAACCAGACCCGGCCAAACCCTGCCTGGGCCGCAATCGCCACCGAGGCCGAACGCCTCAAACGAACCAAATTACTCGATCTGTTCGCCGCCGACCCCACCCGCGCCGAGGCGCTGACCTTCGCCGCTCCACACCTGATCGCGGATTTTTCCAAGCAACGCATCGATGCGCCTGCGCTGGCGGCCGTGGCGAAGTTGGCTGAGGCGATGGACTTCGAGGGCTGGCGCGAGAAGATGTTCTCAGGCGGGATTGTTAACGCCACCGAAGGCCGCTCAGCCATGCACTGGGCATTGCGCGCCAGTGACCCGCCGCCGGAGGTTCGCGCGGCGCAAGCCAAGATGGCCGCCTTTGCACAGCGCATCCGCCGCGACGTGGATTCAGTCGTTCACCTGGGTATTGGCGGCTCGGACTTAGGCCCGCGGCTCATCATCGATGCTCTTGGCGCACACCGCGTTCGCGGCATTAAGGTGCGCTTTGCGGCCAATGTCGATGGCGCCGACGTGCGCGACGCCATCGACGGGCTCAACCCCTCACGCACGTTGCTGATTGTCGCGTCGAAGACATTCACCACCCAGGAGACGCTCGCCAACGCTGAATTCGTACGCGCCTGGGGACCCGCGCATCTCGCCGCAGCAACCGCCGCACCGGAAAAAGCCGTGGCCTGGGGGGTCCCTCGCGACAATGTGTTTCCGTTCTGGGATTGGGTTGGCGGGCGCTATTCGCTGTGGTCGAGCGTTAGCCTCGCTTGCTTCATCGCGCTCCCAACCGGCGCTTTTCACCGCCAGCTCGTGGGCGCGGAGGAGATGGACGCCCACTTCCGCTCCGCGCCGTTCATGCGCAACCTGCCCGCGCTTTCCGCGGCCATCCAAATGTGGAATCGCGAAGCGCTCGGGCATGAATCCTACGCTCTTATCCCCTATTCCGAGCGCCTGCGTTTGCTGCCTGCGTACATGCAACAGCTGGAAATGGAATCGAACGGCAAGGGCGTTTCGCGCGACGGCGAAAGGCTTGCGCGATCCGCTTGCGGCGTGACCTGGGGTGCGGCTGGGACCAATGCGCAGCACTCCTTCTTTCAATTGCTGCACCAGGGCGTGCGGGAGATCCCGGTGGAGTTGCTCGTCAATGCCGGCGCCCATGAGGGCCCGCCCGCCCACCGCGCCAAGGTGTTCGCCAACGCGCTGGCGCAGGCGCGCGCTTTGATGGTCGGCAAAACGTCAGGCGAGCCGCATCGCGCGTTTCCCGGCGATCGCGCGTCAACGTTGATGGCGATCGACGCACTATCCCCAGAGGCGCTGGGCGCATTGCTCGCCTTCTACGAGCATCGCACATTCACCCAAGCGGTGCTGGCCGGCATCAACCCCTTCGACCAATTCGGGGTCGAACTCGGCAAGGAAATGGCGAACGCGCTGCTGCCAGCACTTGAGGGCGGGCAAACGCCAGCGGGGGTGGACGCCAGCACGGCGACATGGTTGAGGAGACTGCGTGCGCAGTGAAGTGCGTTGATAGGCCAGGGGGCTGCAATGAGACTCGGAAAAATGGCGATCGCGCTTGCATGCTTGGCGCTTTTGGGCGCGTGCGCGAGCATGATCACTGGCGGGCCGCTTATTCGCGAAGGCGAGCCAACCGGGACTATCGAGGTCGTCAACGGATCGAGCCGCAACGTGGACGTGGTGCTGATCTCGGCCTGCAGCGCTTCGACTTATGGCTTGAACCGCCTGCCGGATGGCGCGGCAATTCCGCCGGGCCGCAGCTACCGGTTCACTGTGTCGGCAGGCTGCTGGGACGTCGGCGCTGGCGTCATCGGTTATGGCGACGCGTTCCAGCGAATGGAGGTGCGCGCGGGAGGAGGCGTGCGCTACACCGTCAACTAGCCTCCCAGTCCTGGCGCAAGCATCGGCGAAGCGCCGTTACTTCCCGATCGGCCCTCTGGGGAACGCGCACGTCGCAGGGGCCGCTGGACGCAGGGGCGGATAGATTACACCCTGCCCCGCGCCAAGTCGCTGAAATTTCAGCGAATCACGACCGCCAATCCGACCGAGTCCGTGGGCGGTTAAGCTTCTCCCATGAGCGAGCAATCTACCAATCTTCAATTACCCTTCTTGCAGGCCGGTCAGGCGCAGAAGCATATTACCGTCAACGAGAGCCTGCTCTTGTTCGACGCACTGGTGCAGATGGCGGTCGCGTCGGCCACAACGACAACACAACCCGCCTCCCCCGCTGACGGATCGGTGTACATCCTGCCCACGGGAAAAACCGGCGCCGATTGGGCGCCGATGGCCGACAACGCGCTTGCCTATTATCGCGACGGCGCGTGGACCGCGATCACTCCGCGCGAGGGCTTCACCGCGTGGTGCAAGGACAGCGACAAAGCCCTGGTCTTCAATGGTACGACCTGGGGCGACCTCGGCGTCGCCGCCGCACCCGCCGACTTTGCCTTCGCAGGGGACATTTCGCCCGCGCTGATCGGCGCCGACCAGCACGACTACAACCCAGCCGGATTGTCCGGTGCGGCTATATTGCGCCTGTCGAGCGATGCGCGGCGCGCGATCACCGGCCTGCAAGGCGGCGCCGATGGCCGCGTGCTCTTCCTCGCCAATGTCGGCGCCAACCCGATATTGCTCACTAACGCCTCGGCGGCCTCGACCGCCGCGAACCGGTTCGTCATGCTGGGCGATATCGAACTCGCGCCAGACGCAATGGCGAAGTTCCTCTATGACACGACCGCGCAACGCTGGCGGCTTGTGTCGCATGCGACTTCGAAATGCGTGGTCGACGAGTTCACCGCGTCCGGAACCTGGACCAGGCGCGCTGGCGCGGTTTGTGTCGACGTGGCCTGCATCGGGGCTGGCGGCGGCGGCGGCGGCGGCGCGCGCACCGCGAGCGGCAATACTTCCTCCGGCGGCGGCGGGGGTGGCGGCGGCGCTCGATCTTGCGCCAATATCAGCGCTTCCGCACTCTCCGCTACCGAGACAGTCACCGTCGGCGCGGGCGGCGCGGGCGGAACGGGCGCGACCAGCAACGGGACCGCTGGATCAAATGGCGCCGCTGGCGGACGTACAACTTTTGCCAATGGCACAGATCATGGCTTGTCCGCATATGGCGGCGGCGGCGGCGCGGGCGGGCAGCTCGCCGGGAATTCTGGCGGCGGTGGCGGCGGCAGCCCTCTTGGCGCAGGGGGAAATGGATCAGGCGCCACTGGCGGCGGGGCGGCGCTTGGCGCTGGCGCGGGCGGTTCTGGCGCGAGCGGCGCGGGTGGCGTGAGCCAGGGCGCGGGCGGCGCGGGCTGCGCCAACGCTTCCGCGGGGGGGAGCAGTTTTGGATCGAGCGGCCTGGCCGGCGCAGGCGGGGGCTCGGGCGGCGGTGTAAGCGCGACGCCGACAGCCCAAGCGGGCGGTGCGGGATCAAGCTCCAACGGATCGACGCCCGGGGGTGCGGCAGGAATCGTGAGCGGCGGCGCAGGCGGTCCTGGCACAAGCACAAAATACGGCGGCGGCGCCTCCGGCGGCGGCGGCGCGGGTCACGCATCCGGCGCCGGCGGGGCCGGCGGCGTGGGCGGCAATGGCGCTGGCGGCGGCGGCGGCGGCTCAGCCGTTGGCGGCAATGGCGGCGCCGGCGGCGCCGGCGGCAACGGCTATGTGCGTGTGGTCACGTGGTTTTGACGACTGCTGCGGGGCCTATTCCTCGCGGAGCGATCGCCACAGGGTCTGGTTCAGCGGCTCCAGCAGATATTGCAGCGCCGTGCGCTTGCGCGTCGGCACCACAACTTGGGCCGGCAAGCCGGCGCGTAATCTGCGCGAGCCGTTGCCGCCGCTGCGGTCAAGCGCGCTTCGTTCCTCAGGCGGCACAACCACCTGCACTAGAAAATAGGGCCTGCCCGTGCGTTCGTCGGTGAAGCGATCGGCGGAAACCTGACGAACTTCGCCATGCACGATCGGCAAGTTACGCCCGCCGAAGGCTGTAATGCGCACCTCCGTGACCTGGCCGATCTGAAGATCGTCAGCGTCCTCCGGGCGGACCTGAGCTTCCACGATCAAGTCCTGCCCCTCTGGAACCACGTCCATCAAGCGCTCGCCACCGCGCACGACGCCGCCGACCGTATGCACCTGCAGTCCGACAATCAGGCCATCGGCGGGGGCCCGCAGGCGGGTCTGCTCCAATTGTTCGCGCGCGCCAGCCAATTGCGGCGCAAGTTCCGCCAACATCGCATCGACCCGGCGCAGATCCTGATAACGCTCCTGCTGGGTCGAAGCGATCAGCGCCGTCAATTCGGAACGACGTCCGTTCAGTTCGGCGAGTTGACGTTCAAGCGCACGCAGCCGTGTCTCTGGGGCAAACTCCTCCTCCGCCAGCGCCCGCATGCCGGCAATCTCTTGCCCGAGCAACATTTCCTGGCGCGCAATCGACGTTATCTCACCGCGATACCCAACGATCCGCGCGTCGTAGGCGCTCCAGGCGCCGCCGCCGCCTATTTCACGTTGGTGACGCTGGAACGCAGCCTCGGCGACTTCGCGGTCGCTCGGATCGAGTGCGGCCCACTCCGGCGGCCGGCTAAGCGTGGTCGTGCCGCCCCGCTCGGCGGTAAGGCGAGCGCGCTGCATCTGCAGATCGACCACCTGGGAAAGCAGCGCCTGCTCTCTTGCGACAAGTTCAGGCGCCCCCAACTCGATCAGTATCTGACCGCGCTCGACGTGATCGCCTTCCTTGATGGCGAGGCGCGAAACAACGCCGCCGTCGCGATGTTGAACGGTCTGCCGGTTGCCAGACACCACCACCACGCCCGACGCCACCACGGCCGCGTCGAGCGGGGTCAAGGCGGCCCAGCCGCCAAATCCCAAGAAAAACGCCGCCAGTGCCAACAAGCCGGCGCGGATTTCGTTCTTTCCGGAATCCCCTTCCGCCATTTCTTTGTCATCGTCTGTGTTGTCGATGGCCTCGACGTTCATGGCCGCCGTCCTCCGTCCGACACTACCACTGGGCGCTGTCCGCCCGCCGGCGGCGGTGCAAACTTCGCGGCAATTTGGTCTCGCGGACCGAACGCCTCAATGCGGCCGTCCTGAACCACGAGCAATTTGTCAGCGATATTCATGAAGCCGGCGCGGTGAGCCACCACTACAGCCGAAGCGCCGCGTTCACGGCCCGCCTTCAACGCGTTGATGAGCGCCAATTCGCCCTCGGCGTCGAGATGGGCGTTCGGCTCATCCAGAACGATAAATACTGGATCGCGGTAGAGCGCGCGCGCCAGCGCGACGCGTTGTGCCTGTCCCGCTGAAATACCCTTGCCGTTTGGTCCGATCTCGGTGTCGTAGCCGCGGGGCATATTGAGGATGAGGTCGTGCACGCCCGCGATCTTGGCGGCGGCGACGACAGCGCGGTCGATCTCTTCTTGGTCGTAGCCAAGCAGATGCTCGAAACGACAAATGTTGTGGGAAATCGTGCCGCCGAACAGAGCCACTTCCTGGGGAAGATAGCCGACAAACCGGCCAAGCAAATCGGCTGACCAATCGGTGAGTTTGGCGCCATCGAGGCGAACGGCGCCTTGATCGGGATTGGAAGCCCCAGCGATCGCTCGCATCAAGGTCGTTTTTCCCGCGCCACTCGGGCCAACGACGCCGACAATCTCGCCTGGCTCGACGCGAAAACTCGCGCCAGACAGGAGCAACCTGTCCCCCGCAGGTGATCGCACCGAAACAGATTCTACCGAAAGCAGGCCGCGCGGGCTCGGCAGCGTGGTGTGCTCACGTTGATTGTTCTGGGATTTCAGCACCGCCTTGAGGGTTTGGTAGGCTTGGCTGCCCTGCTCGAACTGCCTCCAGGCGCCGACCACAAGCTCCAGTGGCGCATAAGCGCGCGCGGTGAGGATCGAGGCGGCGATGATGCCTCCGGCGGACATTTGCTGATCCACCGCCAAATAAGCGCCCAAACCCAAGGATGCCGATTGCAACATGAGGCGGAAGAAGCGGGTTGAGGAAGAATAGATGGCGTTCGCGCTGGTCGCCTTGCTTGTGGCGTGCGAGAGCTTCTCGCGTGCTTGCAGCTGGCGGCGGATAAGCGCGCCTTGCATGCCGAGCGCACGCGCCGACTCTCCGTGGGCGGCATCCGCCATTTGCATAGAATACATCGCGCCAGAGGCTTGGTCGTTGGCGCGCATGGCGCTGCGGATGGCGCGCTGGTTGACCAGGGCGATCCCGACCAGGGCGATCCCTCCGCCGAGCGCCAGCCACCCGATCCAGGGGTGGATCATGAAACAAACGGCGATGTAGAGCGGGGTCCAGGGCGTATCGACCAGCGCCAGGGCCGGCTGACCTGAAATTGCCGCGCGCAAGGCGTCGAACTCGCGCAACACGTGCACCTGTCCCGCGGCCTTCTTGCCTTCGGGGTCCAGGGCGGCGCTCAGCACGCGCGGGGCGAGCAGGCGGTCAAAACGCTTCGCCATGGCCGCCAGCAGCCCCATCCGTATCGCGTCAAGGAAAGCGAGCACCGCCAGGGCGCCAAGCAGCACAGCAGAGAGATAAAGCAGCGTCAGAATACCGCCCGAGGCCAGAACCCGGTCATAGACCTGCATCATGTAGATGGAGGGAGCGAGATAAAGGATGTTCAAGGCGGCGCTGAACAGAATGACATAGCCTACATGGCGCCGGCAGGCGTCCAGGGCGGCCCCAATTATGTCAGCGTCAGCTTTCCTACGGTCTGGTTTATTCGTGCCCATGCGGTCCCCTGACCCAATCTCGCAATCGTTTGGGCCCTATACAACATGAAAGCTCAGCCAGCGCGAGCCCTCGGCGCCATTGGATTGAGGGGCCGGTGTCGTGACGTCTCGGAGACATCGCCCCCTGGACACTCGCCGCCACAATTTGCTGCGGCGGTCAGAGCAGCCGACTTGGGCATACCCTGGCGCGACAAAGCGGCGAAAATTGCAGGTAGCATCAAAGCGCCGCTAGCCAGCCCCAGTAATTGCGCTCCCAAGCGGCGCGCGCCGCCTCATGGGCCGCGCGCGCCCTGGCGGGGCGGTCACCATCGAGCGCTCGCACCATCGCCGCAGCAAATGCCTCCGCATTTGCCTCTCGCGCAATCCAGCCACCCGCCCCGACCTGCTCCGGCAAGGCGCCGACCGGCGTCGCCACGCACGGCGTTCCAAGCGCCATGGCCTGCGCAATCACGCCCGATTGCGTGGCCGAGCGATACGGCGCCAACAGCGCGTCGCTTTCGGCGAGCAATCGCTCCATCTCCTCGTGGGGCGCCCAAGCGCGGGCGACGCGCTCGACTTGCGGCAAGGCAAAACGCGCCGCCACCTGGTCGTTGAGCGCGGGGCCGTCGCCTGCGATGGTCAAGCGCCAATCGGCGCGTGCGGAAATTCGGCTCGCGGCTTCAGCCAGAAGCTCGACGCCCTTGTAAGCGATCATGCGCCCGGCGAACAGAAAGCCCGCCGGCCCAACCGCGCGTGCTCGCGGCGGCGCCGGTTCAAACACCGAGGCCAGCGGCGCGACCACAAGCTTCCGGGAAATTCCGCGCGCGCGCAGTTGCAAGGCGGCAAATTCCGAAAGCGCAACCACTCGTGCAGCGCTCGCGAGCAGGAAATTTTGCGTCGCGATTTGTCCGAGCGGCGCGTAATCGCCCGGGTGCGGCGCCGGGTCATGCGCGCAATAGACCAAGGGCAATTTCAAGGTCGCCGCCAGGGGCGAGGCAACTGCGAAATTCATGGCGACGATCACCGCATCGACGCCGCGCGCATGGTCTTCGAGTAGGCTCTTGGCGCGTGCTAGCCGCGCCAACGTCGTCAGCGGACGGCGGCGATCCGAGACGATGTCGGCGCCGCGCACCTCTAAGCCAAGTGCGCGAGCGCGGTCGAGCGCTGGGTCGTCAGCGCGCAGGGAAAGCCGAACCGAGTCGGCGCCGAATTGGAGACTCAGGCGACGCGCCAAATTCACTGCGAAAGTGCTGCCGCCGCCCTTCGACCAGAACCAGATAAGAAAGCGCTTGGCCATGAGCTAGGATAGCCTCGCCCACGCTTCGGCGGCGCGATCGGCGGCATGCGCCTCAGTATAGCGCGCAACCACGAGCGCACGCGCCGCGGCGCCCGAACGTTGGCGCAACGCCGCATCGTCACTAAGCCGGGACAAGGCCTCCGCCAAGGTGCCTGGATCCTCGCACGGCGCAAGCAAACCCGCATCACCGGCGCGGACAAAATCAGCACAGCCAGGCGTATCAGCGGCGACAATCGCGCGCCCGCACGCGGCCGCTTCCAATAGCGAGCGCGGCAATCCCTCGCCCCCGCGCGATGGAAAGCACGCGATATGCGCGTGCGTCCAGAATGCGGCGACATCTTCCACCCGTCCGTGCATGACGATGCCAGGCGTAGCGGCCCACAGCGCTAGTTCGCTGTCAGGCACGTGTTCGGGGTTGGCCCGGTCGACGCGGCCGGCGATGTGTAGCTCGATGTCGCGCCCCTCACTCCGCAATCGGCGCAACGCCTCCACTGCAATGTCCACGCCCTTCGACCACACCAAGCGCGATGCAATGCCAATTCTGATCGGCCCAGTCGGCTCGGCCTCCGGCTTGAATTTTTCCACATCGACGCCCGCCCCCGGCATCAACAGCACGCGCGCGTCAGGGAGCGGCGTCCCCGCCTCGATCCAGCGCCGATCCGCTCGGTTCTCCACCAAAAGCAACGCACCGCCATCAACGATCGCGCGCCGCACCTGCCCCGCCAGCCGATCTGACACAAACTTGGTCCACGCCGCGCCACGCACGCCGAGGTAACCACGGCCGGTCACCGCGAGCACGCGGCCAACCCCAGGCACGCCGGCGAGCAGCAAGAGCGCGATTGGCTTGAGTGCAATCGCGTGCACGATGTCGGGCCGTTCGCGCTTCATTAGCGCGCGCACCGACAGCGCCTCGCGGGCCAAGCTGCCTGCGTCAAAACCACCGCGCGCGAACGGCATCTCGATCGCACGCGCGCCCTCGAGGTCGGCGCCGGATAAGCGTGCGGCGACCGACACCTCATAACCCTCAGCGCGAGCTCGGCGCACCAGCGGCATGAAGTGCGAGCGCATGAACCAATCCTCGGTGGCGAGGAAGAGCAATTTCTTGGCCTTCATCGCGTGGCGCTCCAATCGCGCGCGCATTGCTCCAAAGCGGCGCTCACGTCGACGTCGTTTCGCGCGCCATAACCATAGGCGGCTCGGAAGCGGGAATCATCAATCGCGAGGCTCTCAGTCAACGCGGGCGGCGAGAGCATAGAGAGGCCTGGCGCGCGGAACTGGCGCGTCGGACGCCCCAGCCCGCGGCGTAATGCGTCGACAATATCAGGCGTCGAGAGCGCGGGCAGGTCAGCAATGTGGAACACGCCGCCGGGGCCATCGCGATTGGTCAGCGTCGCGATGATCGCCTCCACCATTGAATCTAGCGAGATAAGGCTGCGCTGGTTTTCGACGCCGGCAAACGGCAAGGGAATGTTGGTGTCGGCGATACGCAGCAAGTGTCGGAAATTCCCCTTGGCGGCGGCGCCAAACACCAAAGGCGGGCGCAGCACCAAAGCGCTTTCTCCCGCCCGCGCCAGCACCTCGCGCTCGGCGCAAAGTTTGGCGCGCCCATAGCGATCCTGCGGGTTGGGCGGATCGATCTCCGTCAGCAAGCGCCCACAGGCGTGCGCGGCGATCACCTTGATCGAACTGATGTAAACAAAGCGAGACACCTGAGCCTCGCGGGCTTGGACCGCGAGCCTGGAAGCGCCTTGCACAGTCGCGCGCTCCAACTCCCGCTCGGAATAACTCGCGTGCGCAGGTCCGGCCAGATGCACTACCGCCTCAACGCCATCGAGCGCCGCGCGCCAGTTCGTGTCGGGTCCGAGATTGCCGACCAAACACGCATCTGCAAACGGCAAACGCGTGCGCGCCGCCGCGCGCACCGCCGTGCCGCGCGCGTTCAGCGCCGTGACCAACGCCGAGCCGATAAATCCCGATGCGCCGGTGACCAGGACACGCGCCATGTCTCCTCTTGGCCTAGAGCGTGCGCGTTGTCAGCGCGCTTCGTAGCTGCGCAGATCGAGTCGAGCGGCGCCGAGCGGGGTTTGGACCGTCAGCCGCAAGGGCGGGGCAAAGCCAGATTGCGTGGGCAAGCCAAACCAGGCGTCCGCCGTAGGGATCGAGCCGCCCCTCGCGCCGGCGCTGTAGCCCGAGATTGGCTCGTAGCGGAGCGAGCAATTGAGGGCCGGGCCGTCATAGCCGCCGCCATTGAACCGCCCCTGCGAGCGGGCCTCCACCCGCAAGCGGTAATGCTGGCGGCCATCGAACACCAGAACAGCGCCGCTGCAGGCGCGCGCGATGCCAATCGCACGGCCAAGCGCCAGCAAGCCCGTCAGCGGATCGTAGGAGGCCGCCTGCTGCGCGGCGCTCGCAGGCGGCGCGCCCCTGTCGCGATAGTCGGGATTGATTTGGGCCACGACCTGGGCGCCCGGACGGGTCAGCTGGATGCGCCGAAACTTGCCGGCATAGGCGTGGGAAATGTCGTAGCGGCGCCAATTCAGCGCACCCCCAGAAACCGCGCCCGTGGTCGAGGCCGTGATTTCGGTCTGATCGAACAACCGGGCCAGGCCCGAAGTGCGCACGCCCGCACGCACGGCGTATCGCGTCGGCATCACCGCAACATCGAAATTAGCGGTTCCCAATTCGATGACGTCAAGCACCGCGGCGCTGTAGCCAAGGCGATAAGTCTGTGCTCGCGCGGGGGTCGCCAAGCACAGCGCCACCGCCAACGCGGCAATGAGTATCCGCACCCGCTGTTCTCCCTGACGCTGGTCGTTTCAATAGACATCGGCGCGCGCGCTGTCACGCAGGGTGCGCATGCGGCCCCAGCAATGGGAACTGAATCAAGTTGTGACTAGCTTAGAATTCCTCGTGCGCGAACATCAGGTCCGCGAGTTCATTATGGCTGCCGACATAGCCCCCGCCGGCGCCGCTCCCCGCATACTCAACCGGCGCCAAGTGCGGCGCCGGCGTAGACGGGCTGAGCGAGAGCCGCAAGCCGCCGCCCAAACGCTCGTTGGCATATTCGTCAGGCACGGGCGCGAACGGCATGTCGACATCGGTGAGCGCGATGGCGCGGATGTGCTCAACCTTCGCTTCAGTGGCGGCTCGGGTGATTTCCATCGCCGCAGCGGTAGCAGCGAGTTCGCCACGAATTTGGCTGAGCTCTTCTTGCGACATTGGCGCTCGAAACGCCGGCAGGTTGGCATAGGGGTCGTCAACAGGAGCGACGCCCGGGTCGCTGCCTAAACCAGACGCCAAACTGGTGCCAACCATGCCGCCGAGTCCAGCCGGCGAAAAAACGGCCGCGGCGATCATCGTGGCTGCGACCCCAGTCAAGCCAGACTTGATAATCGTGTCGCGGACTTCGCGCCGATAATCGTTCTTGGATTCGTCCCGCATGGCCGCTCCTACAGTTCTGCTGCCATCATCCCGCGCGTACAGCCGCTACGCTACACGCCTTAACCGTAACAAAGCCTAAAAATATCGCGGCGCCAAGCGATAAGACGCGCCCGGCAGCCCTTCTTTCCTAAATGTTCGGCGACAATTTGATCCCACGACCCAGGCCGTGGCATGCAATTCGCCATGCACCATCCCTCCCTGCACATACCCCCTCGTGCGGATTCGGCCGCGCGTCTCTTCCTCTTCGCGACGCTTCCCGCGGCAGCAGCTGCAGGGGCACACGGGCTCCCAGCCTTGCTCGCGCTCGCTGGGTTGCTGTCGTTACGCCCGTCCCTCTTGCGGCAAGCTATTGATAACGTGCCGATATATGTTGTATTTCTATTCCTATTCGTCACTTGGGCCGCAATTGCAAGCCTGTGGTCACCGGTTGCCGCACCCACCCAAGCCATCAAACTGATCCTGACTCTCACGCTGGGCTTAATGTTCGTTGCCGCTGCGGGAGCCGAACCGGGGGCGCGACGGCTGACCCGCGCCGCCAGCATTGCCGCCTTCACCGTTCTATGCGCCCTGTTGGCGCTGGAGGCTTCGGCCGGTTTGCCGCTCAACCGAAGCGCGAACCCAGACGCAATTTATTGGGTGGTGGAACGCAATCCTGCCCGTGGCGCGGTGGTATTATTAGGCCTCGTCTGGCCGCTTGCGGCAGGCGCCTTCGTGAGCGGGCGTCCCCGCTTGGGGCTGGCGACCCTGGCAGCCGGGGGCTATTTCGCTTTCCAGTTCGATCAGCATGCGAATACTGCCGCTTTCGGCCTCGGCCTCGCTGGCTTTGCCTTCGCTTACCTTGCGCCGCGTGCCGCCCTACTGCTCAGCAGCTTCGGACTGGCGGCCTGGATGCTTGCCGCGCCATTCCTGACGCCGCTGCTCGCAGGAAACCAAGATCTTGTTGGGGCGCTTCCAGAAAGCCTAGCCCATCGCGCCAGCATCTGGAGTTATGTATGCGAGCGCATCGCCGAGCGGCCCTGGCTCGGCCACGGTATGGACGCCTCGCGCACGGTAACAGACACGATCATTTTCAACGGCCAGGCAGTCAAGGCAATCCCGCTCCATCCCCACAGCGGCTCCCTGCAAATCTGGTACGAAAACGGACTCGTCGGCGCACTCTTGGCCGCCGGCGCACTGGCGTTTGGCGGCATCAAGCTGGCCTCGATGTTCGCCAACAATCGCGCCGCTTCAGCTGCTTGCAGCGCGGTTCTGCTGACCTATGGCGTGCTCGCCAATGTCAGTTTCGGCGTCTGGCAGGAATGGTGGAACGCGGCGATGTTGCTGGCGGCGGCCGTGATCGCCGGGTTCGCGCCGCCGAGCGATTACGGCGCCGGCGCCTCGCATGCGGCCAAAGCGGTGCGACGCTAAGTCAGAGCCGCCACAGTGTCACTGCAATGGGCTTCTGTGCACGGTCAAGGAAGCCCCGCACATCCATAACCACGCCCGCGCCATCAGTGAGCAGCGATTGGGCCAACGCCCAGCCGCCCTCACGAAATTCCCTGTGAGCGACTGAGAAAATCACCGCATCGACAGCGCCCAGCGACGCCGCAGGCGATAATTCCACGCCATGCTGCTTGGCCTGGCGCGCGTCGGCGTGCGGATCGCAGGCCAGCACCTCGAACCCGAACGAGCGGATTTCGTCGATGATGTCGAACACCTTCGAATTGCGCACATCCGGCACATCTTCCTTGAAGGTGACGCCCATCACCGCGACGCGCGGCTTGGCGCGTCCCAGCCGCGTCAGCAGCCGAACGCATTCACGCCCGACATAGCGGCCCATGCCGTCATTCACGCGACGCCCGGCGAGCACCACTTCCGGATGATAACCGACCTGTTGGGCCTTGTGGGTCAGGTAATACGGATCGACGCCGATGCAGTGGCCGCCGACAAGGCCTGGAGTGAAGCCAAGAAAGTTCCATTTCGTCCGGGCAGCGGCGAGGACATCCCCGGTGTCAATTCCCAGACGCGCATTGATCAGAGCCAATTCGTTCATCAGCGCAATGTTGAGGTCGCGCTGGGTGTTCTCGATCACCTTGGCGGCTTCTGCGACCTTGATCGATGGCGCGCGGTGCACGCCCGCCTCGACGACCGCCTCGTAGGTTTTCGCAACGATTTCGAGCGTGGCTGGATCCTGACCGGAAACGACTTTGACAATGGTCTCGAAACGGTGAGCGACATCGCCGGGATTGATGCGCTCGGGCGAGAAAGCGAGGGTGAAGTCGGTCCCACAGCGAAGCCCAGAAACGGTCTCCAGGATCGGTCCGCACTCCTCCTCGGTGCAGCCAGGATAGACGGTCGATTCGTAGACCACGATATCGCCTCGCTTGAGGGCGGCGCCAACAGTACGGGTGGCGGCGCGCACCGCGCTGAGGTCCGGGGTCAACGCGTCGTCGATCGGGGTTGGTACGGTGACGATGTAGAAATTTGCCCCCTTGAGCGCGGCTGCGTCGGTGGTGATGCGCAGATTCGGTGAGCGCAAATCCTCTGGGGTTGCTTCGCGCGTGCGGTCGTGCCCGTTCTTGAGTTCCTCCACACGCCCGGCGTCGATTTCGAAGCCGACCACCTCGAATCCCTTGCGCGCGAACGCCGCCGCCACCGGCATCCCGACGTAACCCAGACCAATTACAGCTATGCGGCGTTGGTTCATTGGCTTACTTCACCGCTCTGGGCGCCTATACAGCCGCCATTGTGTTGATTTTCCCGGGTCGCCTGCTTATCGAACCGCAGGCGCCGAGACAATGGCGCGCTGACCACCTGTAGCTCCCTGGAAGCCTAATGACACCCGTCCTCGTCACTGGCGCCGCCGGCTTTATCGGCTACCATCTGGCCGAGCGCTTGCTCGCCGCCGGACGCCCGGTGATCGGGCTCGACAATATGAGCGATTATTACGACGTGACGCTCAAGCAGGCGCGCGTACGTCGCTTGCAGGCGCACGCCGGGTTCGAGTTCGCACAGCTGGACCTTGCGGACGCCACAGGCCTTGATGCGCTATTCAAGCGCTACAAATTCGAACTTGTGTTCAACCTCGCCGCCCAAGCTGGCGTGCGCTACTCGCTGACCAACCCCCAAGCCTATGTGAAATCCAACCTCGAAGGCTTCGTCAACATACTTGAATGTTGCCGCTATCATAAGGTCGGGCACCTGGTGTTCGCCTCGTCGAGTTCGGTCTACGGCGCGGTGACCAAGATGCCGTTCTCGGTGCACCAGAACGTCGACCATCCGCTCAGCGTCTATGCGGCCTCGAAAAAGGCCAACGAGCTGCTGGCCCATTCCTACAGTCATCTGTATCGGCTGCCGGCGACGGGGTTGCGCTTCTTCACGGTCTATGGCCCGTGGGGCCGCCCGGACATGGCGATGTTCCTGTTCGCGCGCGCGATTCTGGCGGGCGAGCCGATCGACGTGTTCAATCACGGCCAGATGGAGCGCGATTTCACTTATGTCGACGACATCGTGGAATCCCTGCTGCGTGTGGGTGAGCGGGTGGCGCGCCCCAACCCGGCCTGGCGCGGCGAAGCGCCCGACCCGGCGACCTCAAGCGCGCCTTATCAGCTCTACAATATCGGCAATCACTCGCCGGTGAAATTGATGCGGCTGATCGAGATCATCGAAGAATGTCTCGACAAGAAGGCGATCAGAAACCTCCTGCCGATGCAGCCGGGCGATGTGCCTGCGACCTTCGCCGATGTCGACGATCTCGCCCGCGATGTCGATTTCGCGCCGACCACGCCGATTGAGATCGGCGTCAAGCGCTTCCTCGACTGGTACCGGGAATATTACAAGGTCTGAAGCCTCGGCTCGAGCCGCAGCACTTCGCTGAAAGCGAGCAACAGGTGGTAGACGATCGACGCCGGCACGGCTTGCGTCATCGGCTTACCCTCGGCGTCGAATTGATCAACCCACGCGCCCGGCGCTGAGCCAGCGAAATAGCGGTCAAAGAGCAGGCGCAACGATTGCGCAACCGGCGCGCGCGGATCGCGGCCGCTTAACTCGTAGAGCCCCAACCAGCCCTTGATCCGCTCTGTGTTGGCCCAAGCACGCGAACTGGCGCGGATCGGCGCTCCGCGTTCATCGACAATATCAAGCACGGCCCCGGCCGCGCCGAGCCCAAAGCGCTCGCCCCAGGCGATCAGCGCCGCGGCATGAGCGCTAAAATCGCCGCCACGCAAACGCTGATATTGCGCCAGGATCCAAGCCCATTCGAAATGGTGGCCGGGCTCAAGAACTTGACCGGCCGTGCGCGACCAGTTTCGGTCGAATGTCTCGCCTAACGAGGCGCCGTCGAACAGGCGGTTGACGAAAAGCGTGGTCACCTGGTCGGCCTGCCCCAGAAATCTCTCATCGCCACTTGCTTCAAACGCCGTGAGGCACGCCTCAAGCAAGTGCATGTGCGGGTTCTGCAGGCGCACGCCGTCATCCGGCAGGCGCGCCACGAAGGCTTCATCGGCGCGCATGAAGCTTTGGATGAAGTCGAGCGTGCCATGCAGATACGCCAACACTTCGCTCTCGCGCGCGAGGCGATACCGCCATGCCAGCGCGTAGAGCACGAAGGCGAGGTCGTAGAGATCGGGCGTCGCATCGAGAACGCCGCCTTCGCGCGTAAGCGTCTTGGCCCACGAGCCGTCCGGCAGGCGCGCGCGCTTGAACAAATACTCGCAGCCCATCTCCGATAGCGAGGCGCCTTCCTGCCATCCCAGCAGCGCCGCATGGGAAAAAGCGTAAACCTGCCGGCACATCGTCCGAACACGCTTGTCGCACCGCGCCGTGGGCGCGCCCTCCGGCGACACTTCCTCGAGAAACCCTCCGTGCTCGCGATCCACGCCGCAACGCGCCCAGAACGGCAGCAACGCCCCGAACATCCAGGTCCGCACCTCATTGAACGGAATCTCGCTCATGCTTCTCCCCGACGCGCCGTCTTGCGGATTTTGTCGGCCCGACGCAAGCAAGGCCCATGAAGCACCGCATCATCCCCGCGATCATGTCCGGCGGAGCCGGGACCAGGCTCTGGCCCACCTCAACCGACGCGCAACCGAAGCAATTCCACGCCCTGACCGAAGCGCGATCGCTGTTCGCCGAAACGGTGGCGCGCGTCAGCGGAGAAACTGATGCACTCTCCTTTGCGAAGCCCATTGTGCTGTGCGCTTCCCGCCACAAGAGCTGGGTCGAAGCACAATTGACCGAAATTGACGCAAGCCCTTCCGCAATTGTGTACGAGCCGGTCGCACGCAACACCGCCGCCGTCGCAGCCGTGGCCGCCGCCTTGAGCGCCGAGATCGATTCCGACGCGCTCGTGTTGCTGTTGCCGGCAGACCACTTTATTGCCGACCGCGAGGGCTTTCATGCCACGCTCGCGCGCGCGGCGCCGCTCGCGCGCGAGCGAATCGTCACACTTGGCATCGATCCCACCCGTCCAGAGACCGGCTACGGCTACATAAAGAACGGCGCGGCGCTGAGCGATGGCGTCTTCGCGATTGACTCTTTTCGTGAGAAACCTAAGCGCGAAGTCGCCGAGCAATACTTGGCCGAAGGCGGCTATTCGTGGAACGCTGGCATATTCTTCTTCCATCCGCGCACGATGCTGGAAGAATTCTTCGCCAATGCCGACATCCGCGATCACGCGCTCGCCGCCCTGGCCGCAGCTCACCGCAATGGTCGTGAAATCCACCTCGACTCCGAACACTTCGCCCGCGCCCGTTCCATGCCGTTCGACATCGCTGTGATGGAACACACAAGTAAAGGCGCGGTTGCGCCGTGCGCAGTCGGCTGGGCCGATGTCGGCGCCTGGGACGAGATCTGGCGTCTGGCGACAAAGGATGGACGCGGCAATGCTACCCACGGAGAGGTTGTGGTGCTCGATGGCTCGAACAATCTTTTGCGCGGCGAGGGCGTGAAGGTTTGCGTGTCTGGCCTGAACGACCTCATTGTGATCGCGACGCCCGAAGCCGTGATCGTGGTCCCCCGTGACCGCGCGCAGGATGTGAAGCAATTGCGCGAGCTCGCGCTCAAACCTCGGTGACGGAGATCAGAAGTTCCGGGTCTTCCGGCTTCACCCTGTCAAGGTCACCCGCATCAACGCGCCACGCTCGGCGTCGACCAGCGCAACATCGCCGCCATGGGCGCGGGCAATGGAACGGGCGATAGCGAGGCCAAGACCGGCGCCGTTTGGGCTCTTACCTTCACCGTTCCCCAACCGCACGAACGGCTCAAACGCGCTTTCGCGTTGCTCGGCGGGGATGCCTGGCCCGTCGTCGACGACATCGATGCGTATCTGCGCGCCTTCGCGCTTCATGCTAATACGCGCGCGCGTCCCGTATTTTAGCGCGTTCTCCACGAGATTATTAAACAGCCGCTTCAAACCCAGCGACTGGCCAGTGACGACAACACGCTCTTCGCCATTGAACGATACCGGATACCCCGCTTCCAAATGATCGTCAGCAATGCTCTGCAGCAGCGCCGAAAGATCGAGGCGCACGCGTACCTCCTCAGCAGGATCATCGCGAGCGAAGGCGATGAAGCTCGCGACTAGAGCCTCGACCTCGCCGATCTCCTTGGCCATGCGGTCGCGCTGATCGGACGGCGCGTTCTCCGCCGCCAGACGCAAGCGCATGAGCGGCGTACGCATATCGTGGGCGACGGCTGCGAGCGTCTTGGTGCGATCAGCGATGAGCGCGCGCAGCCTAGCCTGCATGCTGTTGACCGCGCGCGCCGCGCCCTGCAACTCGCGAGGCCCCTGCTCGAGCACGGGTTCGCTTCGCGGGTCCACTCCCACCGCCTGCACTGCATTGGCGAAACTCTGTATTGGGCGCGCAATCCGGCGCGCGAATACCATCGCCAACAACGTCAACACTGCTAGTGCTGCTGCGATGATCGACGCCGCGCGCGCGATCCACCCAAGTTCGGCCCAGTTTCGCCCCTGGCGCATCGACAGCCAACGCCCATCTGGCAATTGCGCACCTATCTCGAAGCCCGAGATCAACGACACGCCCTCGGGCGCGGGCGCGAATATTGGCGGCATTGGCGCCGCGGGAGGCGTCGGCGCAGTCGCCGCCTCCCAGGTCGATGATGGTGTCGGGGGCGCGGGCGGGGCAGGCGCTGCGTGGTCAGGCAGGTGGAACTCAAACGTGCGCATCGGAGCGCTGCCTGGGCCTTCATCAGGAAGGCGCACAACGAGCCTGTCACTCTCGACATTGGCGCCGCGCGCTTGCCGCGGCGACTCTGCTTGGCTCTCTCGCGCCGCCTTCGCAATGCCAACATGCACCTCCTCGATGTCGCGCACGCGAAAAACAAACGTCTCGCTACGGACAATTCCGGACGCAGACACCCGCACCTGTTCGCGCGCAAGCGAGAGGTCGTCCGCCAGATGCGCGCGAATCCGCTCCATCGGTGGCGATTGGCGTATCATGACCGGTGCAACGCGGCCCACCCGCCATACCATCCCACCTTGTGACCAAGGACGCCCCTCCGCGAGCATATAATCGTAACCTTCTCGGAAATGATCGGCGACGACATCGGCCCGCATCACGTCCGGCGGGCGCGGCGGTAGCCAGATCACGATCGCCAGCATCGCCACGAACGCGGCCGCAAGCGCCAGCGCCACAAGCGCGCCAAGATAAGCCGCGATGGGCAGGCCACGTGCTTTGTCCATCACGGGCACGGCTTTGCGTCGAAAATGTAACCCTCGCCGCGGACGGTGCGGATGATATCGGGCGCGCCCTTGCGCTCAAGTTTGCGGCGCACGCGGCTGACTTGCACATCCACGGCGCGATCGAACACGTCGCTGTCATTGTTGAACGCATAGTCTAGCAATTGCTCGCGCGTGAGCACGCGCTGAGGGTGCTCGACGAACGCGCGCAGCAGCCGGAACTCGCCACTCGAGAGCGAGATCACAACGCCGTCCGGATCGTGCAGTTCACGCCGCGCGATATCGAGGCGGAAGCCAGCGAAGCGAAGCGCATCCCCTTTAGGGGCTGTTTCCGCGTCGCGGGCGCGGCGCAGCACGGCGCGGGCGCGCGCCACCAATTCGCGCGGATTGCAGGGCTTGGCGAGGTAATCGTCAGCGCCAATTTCCAAGCCGACAATGCGGTCGGCGTCGTCGCCGAGCGCCGACAGCATGATGATCGGCGGCGCTCCCCTGCTCGAGAGGCGCTTGCATGCCGAGAGGCCATCTTCGCCAGGCATCATCAGGTCCAGTACAATCAGGTCGGCGCCGTGGCTGTCCAGGAGGCGCTCCATGGCGGCGACGTCCGCGGCGGCGGCGGCGTCAAATCCGGCCCTAGAGAACACTTCGGCCAAGCCGTTGCGTATGTCGGGATCGTCATCGACGATCAGCACGCGCGGCGGCTGGGGCGCATCGGTCATGACCGCCATATTACGGCCGTCTTGACCGCGCCGACAGGAGAAACTCCAGAATCGCCTGTGCACGCCCCTCTGATCATCTCCACGATTCTACTGGGACGGCGTTTCAGGTTTGTTTCAGCGCTGACAAACTGGGGAAACGCACGGGGTTAATAAGGCAGACGTGATCGCCTCACGGGGCGCGCTAAGAAGGATCCGAACATGAGACTTGCAACCGCTTTAGGCGTGGCCTTCGCCTCGCTTGCGATGGCCGCCCACGCCCAGCCGAACCATACACGCGTCATTGTGCGCCATGCTGGAGGGGCGACGATGAACGTGGATTCCGATGGCGACGGCTGGATGACGCGCGCCGAGGCGGGCGCGGCCGCCGAGCGTATGTTCGCCGAACTCGACACCAATAACGACGAACGCCTCGATCTCGAGGATCGCGGCGAGGGCGAGTTCGAGTTCAGTGTGAACGGGCCGGGCGCTCCCGAACTCGAGGGGGACAATTGCACCACCGCAGTGGAGCCTGCAGACGGGGCGGAAAGCGCCGAGCGGCGCGTCACCGTGATTTGTCACGGAGAGGGTGAAAATGGCGAGCGGCGAAGCGAACGCCGAGTCACCGTCGAGCGTGGTGGCGAAGCGCCACGGACCGAAAACCGGGAGGAACACCGCGAGCGCCACACCGAGCGTAGCGTGGTGATTATCAACGGCGATCGCGTTTGGAGTAGCGATGGCGATGCGGATGCAATTGCGCCGGCGCCGCCAATGCCGCCTATCCCACCACACGCGACGATGCTCTTCATGGGGCTGGACGGTCCAGGTGAGGCGGATCTGAACGGTGACGGCGCTATGTCGCTGGAGGAGTTCCGGGCCCAGCATTTGCGCTTCTTTGACGCCAGAGACGCCAACGGAGACGGCCGTGTGCGCCTCGAGGAGCGCCATGTCGCGCCGCCCGCCGCGCCCTCCCCGCCCAGCGCGCCAAACCCGCCCAGCCCGCCGCGTCGGCGCTGATCCGTGCGCCTGCATCCAAAAACGATGGAGGCGGCATCTTGAGATTAACCGCCGCGAATTGACGGCTTTCTTGATGAGAGACCTGTGATGACCAAGTTCAGCTTCAAAGCCCTCTGCGTGACGGCCGCGTTCGTCCTGTTCACCCCGCTCGCACTTGCCACGCTCAACCAAGCCGCCCAGATCGTCGCCTGATCCCCCAAACCCGCCAAGCGGCGGCGATCAATGGAAGCGCGGACTTCACCCGGAGTCCGCGCTTTTTTTGTGCAAAGGGCCGCAAACCTTGCGCAAGTTTTAGCATCCAACCCGCCGGGCGCCAGCATCTCATCAGCAAGAGCTTCAACCACGCATCGGAGATCGGCCATGAGAAAATTCCTTGCCATCGTCGCCGCGATCATTCTTTTCGCGCCGGCCGCCTACGCCTTCGTTTATCAAGCAGCTCAGATCGTCGCCTAATCCCCCCACCCGCCAAGCAGCGACGATCAATGGCGCGGACTTCAACCGAAGTCCGCGCCCTTTTCTTACCGAGCGCGCGCCCGTAAGAGTGGCGCTGCCCATGAGCCCAGACTTGGTCGCACTCGATATCTTAGCGCGCGGCGTCGCTATTGGGGCGCTCGCCGCGATCGCGAGCGGCTTGTGGTCGGGCGGGACGCGCCAGCCGGCGCGGCTTGCGGGGCTTCTGTTTTGCACCGGCGTCACCGCTTACATAATCAATTCATCGCCGCAACTGACAAGCGCCTTCGCGCCAATCATGGCCCCGATCCATTTCGCGGCTTTCGGCGGAACTGGCCTGTTTTGGTTGTTTATCGTTGCGCTATTCGAGGATCGCTCGGTCTCGGTGCGCACGCTGGGCCCATGGGTGTTGCTGACCGTCATTGGCGTGATCGGTTGGGCGGCGCCGAACACTGCGCGTGAACCGATATGGCTGGTCCACAATTTGGTGGAGGCGAGTTTCGCGGCGCATGCGCTCTACCTCATCTGGCGCAGCTGGCGCGGCGATCTGGTGGAGACACGCCGGCGCCTGCGCGGGCCATTCCTGGGGGTGGTGACGCTTTATGTGATGACGCTTTCAGGTTTCGAGATCGCGGAGGGGTTCGGCTACTTCGAGGACTGGTTCCGGCTCTTGGGCGGAGCATCGCTGGCGCTCTATTGCAGCGCCGGCGCATTCGTGTTCCTGCGCGCGCGCAGCGAATTGTTCGGCGCAGCCGCGCCCACGGCGCTGGGGGAGAGCGACGCTCTCGACGCCGGCGACCGCGCCGCGCTGGCGAAGCTTTCAGCGCTGATGGGCGAAGGCGAGGCTTGGCGGCGCGAGGGGCTGACCATCGGCGTGCTGGCTGAAGAAGTCGGCGTGCCCGAGCACCGCCTGCGGCCATTGATCAACGACCATCTCGGCTTCCGCAACTTCGCCGCGTTCGTGAACGCGCGGCGGATCGAGGCGGCGAAGGCCATGCTGACTGATGTGGACAAATCCCGCGTAACCGTCGCCGCCATCGCTTATGATCTTGGCTTTGGCTCGCTGGGGCCGTTCAACCGCGCGTTCAAGGAAGCGACGGGTGTGACGCCGACGGAGTTTCGAAGAAGCGTCGCCAATGGCGGCGCCGATGCCTGAGGCAAATGTCGTCTACGAACTCGTCCTGCGCGGGATCGCGATCGGCGCGCTCGTCTCCGCAACCGCCGGCGTCTGGCGGGTCGCGCGGGGGAAGCCAGTGGCCCTCGCCGCGCTGCTGCTTTGCATCGCCGCCATCGGCCATGTGTTGGAGAGTTCCCGGGCGTTCAGCGCGCACGGCGGCGCCGTTTACATTGCCGCCAACGTCCTCTCGCTCGGAACCACTGGGTTCATGTGGCTGTTCGTCGTCACCTTGTTTGACGACCGTACGATGGGAGCGAAGACGCTGGCGCCCGTCTTGGGGCTGATCGCGGTTGGGCTTGTTGCGTTCGCCACGACCATGTGGCCGATCAAGGTGCTTCAGAGGTTGTGCGAGGCGGGCTTGGCGCTGCATGCGCTGGCTGTCGTGATCCGAACCTGGCGCGGCGACCTAGTGGAAGCGCGTCTGCGCATCCGCGCGCCGTTCGTGGCGATCGTAGCACTTTACGCGCTGCTGATGGCGGGGTCGCAAATCGTCGGCCTGCAGCCCCCCGCGGACTTAATCAATGGCGCGGCGCTCGCTGCATTGTGTGTTGCAGGCGCCGCGATCTTCGTGCGCGGCCCGGCCGATCTCCTGGGCGCAACCGGGCCCCGCCAATCGACTCCGCCGGCGGACGCCGCCGACCGGGCCGTGCTCGACCGCCTCAACCAGACGATGGACGCCGGCGAAATCTGGCGCCGGGAAGGCCTGACCATCGGCGCCCTGGCGGAGGCCGTCGGAATTCCCGAGCACCGCCTGCGGCCCATGATCAACGATCACCTCGGCTTTCGCAATTTCGCCGCGTTCGTGAACGCGCGTCGCATCGAGGCGGCCAAGCGTATGCTCGCCGACCCAGAGCAATCGCGCACCACGGTTGCCGCCATCGCCTACGATCTCGGCTTCGGCTCGCTTGGGCCGTTCAATCGGGCGTTCAAGGAAGCGACGGGGGTAACGCCAACGGAGTTTCGGCGGGGGACCAGCTAAGCCAAAATGGACCGCCGGCGCTTTCGCCGGCATCTTCGGCTAAGAAGTCGGGCGTGTGAGTGTTTGCAGCCGTCCATGCCGGCGAGGCGCCGGCGGTCCATATTCATCGCGCTCGGATCGCCGATTTCTGAAAACTCTCGCCGATTCCGGAAACGCCAAGGGTTTTCCGGAGGCGGCGAGCCAATCGCGCCGGGTTCAGCCATCGCTTTGTCCCGCGACGGGATCGCATCGGAGACCGAACATGGACCAAAATCTAGCTGCCGGCATCGCCACGCAATGGCTTGAGAACGCTGAAACCGACGTCACCCGCTACGCCATTTTCGCGATTGGCGTCTGGCTGGTGCTGTGGATAATTCTCGCCGGCCCCTTACGCGGGCGTAAGATCAGGAGTGAAACGCCGCCGGCGAAACAACTCGGGCTGGAATTCCTCATCTCGCTGCGCTCGATCGCCATTTTCTCAACCGTCGGCCTAGCCACCTTCATGTTCGAGCGCTTCGGCATGCTGCCGGGCCCAGCCCTTGCTGCGACCTGGGGCCCGGCCTGGTTCTGGGTCTGCCTGGCGCTGATCATCCTGGCTCACGACGCCTATTTCTATTGGGTGCACCGGCTCATGCACAGCCCGCGGCTCTTCCGCGTCTTCCACCGCCGCCACCACAAGAGCATGAACCCCTCCCCGTTCACCGCCTACAGCTTCGACTTGGGCGAAGCGGTGATCATGGCGAGCTTTGTGCCCATGTGGCTGTTCCTAGTGCCAACGCCTTGGGGCGTGACGGGCCTGTTCATGCTGCACCAAATCGTGCGCAACACTCTGGGGCACTCTGGCTACGAACTGATGCCGGCGCGCGCTGATGGCCGGCCCATGTTCGACTTCCTCACCAGCACGACACACCACGATCTCCACCACGCGCAAGCGGGCTGGAATTATGGCCTCTATTTCACCTGGTGGGACCGCCTCATGGGCACCGAGCATCCGGAATATCATGCTCGTTTTGCAGCCGCCGTCCGCAAGCCGCCGCGCGCACGAGTTCCGCTCACTGCCGTTCTGGAGCGCCAAGCATGAGCCGGCTTGCGTATCTCGAACAGGCGCTGAGCCTCGTGCATCCAAATCGCCAAACGCCTGCATCTCAGTTTCAGAGACACCCAAACCAGCCCGGAGTAGCCGTCATGACCAAACTCGCCAGCCTCACCATCGCCATGCTTCTGTTCGTCCCGGTCGCCGCGATCTTCCTGCACAACGCAGCCCTTATGGTCGCCTGACCCCTCCCTGAAGGCGACACAAGAAAGGCGCGGACCTCCCCCGGTCCGCGCCTTTTAGTTTGAAATCTTGGCCTGGACCGCCGGCGCCCTCGCCGGCAACAGTGATTGCAAAAACGCGCCAACGCCAGCATGTGTAGCAACGAAGAGCCGGCGAGGGCGCCGGCGGTCCAGGCTTAACCTTCCGCGGCCACGCGCTCCTCGAAGCCGTACTCGCGCAGTTTGCGATAGAGCGTGCTCCGGCCAATGCCAAGGCGTCGGGCGACTTCCGACATGTGGCCGGCGTAATGATCGATGGCGAGGCCGATGAGGTCGCGTTCAACCTGTTCGAGCGCGCGCAGATGGCCTTCGGCGTCGAAGATCGCCACGGCAGAGCCCGGTGCTTCCGAGGCTTCCACCACGGCCGCTTGCAACGCCGCGTGCGCTTCAGAAACATGATGGTCATTGGCGGGAAGCGGGAGTTCGAGCGGGCGCGCGTCGTTGGCCGCGATGAGCGGCTTCAAGCCGGAGATTTGCGGGAAATCCTCCGGCTGCAGCACATCGCCCTCGCAAAGGATCACGGCGCGGAACACGCTGTTCTCAAGCTGGCGCACATTGCCCGGCCAGTCGAAATCGAGAAGCATCGCCATGGTCGCTTCGGAGGCGCCGCGCACATTGCGACCCTCCTCGGCGTTGAAGCGGGCAATGAAGCGCGCGACCAGAGCCGGCAAATCCTCGCGGCGCTCGCGTAGCGGCGGCGCTTCGATGGGGAACACGTTCAGGCGATAGAACAAATCCTCGCGGAAGCGGCCGTCGGCGACCAGCTTGGCCAAATCCTTGTTGGTGGCGCTGATGATGCGGACATCCACCTTCACCGGACGCTTGGCGCCGACGGGATCGACCTCCCCTTCCTGCAGCACGCGCAGGAGTTTCACTTGGGCGTCGAGAGGCAATTCGCCCACTTCGTCCAGAAACAGAGTGCCGCCATTGGCCTCGGCGAACTTGCCCGCATGATTGTCGGTGGCGCCCGTGAACGCGCCTTTGACGTGGCCGAACAAGATCGACTCCACCAGATTTTCGGGGATGGCGCCGCAATTGACGGTGACGAAGGCGCGCCCGGCGCGCTCACTTGCGCCCTGAATAGCGCGCGCCAGCAATTCCTTACCGACGCCGCTTTCGCCCGTGATCAGCACCGGAATGTTCGAGCCGGCCGCGCGCCGCCCCATGCGCACCACCGGCGCCATGACCGGCGCGTTCGCCACCATGTCATCGAAAGAAAGTTGGCCCGATACGCGCTTTTTCAAGCGCACCACCTCGGTTTTCAAATTCGTGAGTTCGAGCGCGTTGCGGATCGAGACCATGATCCGCTCGGGTGAGGCCGGCTTGACGAAGAAATCGCACGCCCCCGCTTGCATCGCCTGCACGACCGTGTCGATGCCGCCCGAGGCGGTCAGCACGATGCACGGCAGGTCGCCGCGGCGCTGGCGGATTTCCTTCAGCGCCTCCTGGCCGCTCATGCCCGGCATCACCAGGTCGAGCATCACCGCGTCGATGTCGGCGTGGGTCTCCACTGCGGTCACCGCCTGGAGTCCGTTCTCGGCCGTACGGGTATGAAAGCCGTGGCGCTCGACTGCGGCCTGCAACAGGCGCCGCTGCGCCGGATCGTCATCGACGATCAGGATCGTTTTGCTCATGTCCCACCAAATCTGTTGAGCGCGTTTCTCTTGCGGAAACGCTGTTCGTGAGCGGGACCATAACCAAGACAGGTTCAGGTCGCGTTAAAATGGCACAGTTTTTCGAGGTTTCGGTAAGCGTTTGCAGGGACTATGTGAACACTGTGTTTACTACGCTCTCACCACTTCCCCGGACGACGCGCAGTGCCGAACCCGCCCCACCTTAAACGCCAACACGTATTGGTTTTGCCAAAAATGAATCACCACCCATCCCCGGATGAATGCGCAGCATTCAGTCCGGGGCCCAGGATCATGTACCGATCGCGATTTTGGGTCCCGGACTTGCGCTCACGCGCAATCCGGGAATGGGTGCAGACATGGCTCCGTTTGGCCGGACTCTTCCGGACCGCGCACATTGCCCCGCACGCATTAACCGGGTTCAGCCTCAAGCTGAGCGCAGCGTCCCCTTCGCGGGAATGGGTGTTGGCATGACCGACGCCCCCGACCCCGAGCGCAACCGCATCAGCGCCCGCATTGGCCGGGTGGCGACGGTCGGCGCCAATCTTTCTGGCGCGGTCGGCGCTCGCCTGGGAGGGGCCGATGAACAGGGTTTGGCGCGGGCGTTGAGTCACGCGCTCGGCCGCTCGAAAGGGCCGCTGATGAAAGTGGCTCAGTTGCTGGCCACCATCCCCGACCTTTTGCCCGAGGCTTACGCCAACGAGTTTCGCAAGCTGCAAGCTCACGCGCCCCCTATGGGTTGGCCTTTTGTACAAAGGCGCATGCGCGCCGAGCTTGGTGAGGATTGGGAAACCAAGTTCGCCGTCTTCGAGCGCGACGCCGCGGCAGCCGCCTCGCTCGGCCAGGTGCACCGCGCCACTTCCCATGACGGCCGCGCGCTTGCGTGCAAGCTGCAATATCCCGACATGGCCAGCGCCGTGGAGGCCGATCTCGGCCAGCTCAAGACGCTGCTTGGCCTGTTCAAGGCGATGGACGGCTCGATCGATTCCTCGGAAGCCATTCTCGAAGTCGGCGAGCGCTTGCGCGAAGAATTGGATTATGCGCGCGAGCTAAAGCACATGCGGCTGTTTGCGCTCATGCTGGCTGGCGAGGAACGCATCCAGATTCCGGCCCCGATCGAGACGCTTTCCAGCAGGCGGTTGCTCACCATGACCTGGCTCGAGGGTCGTGGGCTGATGCATTGGCTGGACGAGAGCCAGGAGGTTCGCAACCGCGTCGCAGAATTGCTGTTCCAGGCCTGGTGGCGGCCGATGACGCGTTACGGGGTCATCCACGGCGACCCTCATCTCGGCAATTACGCGCTGACGCCGGGCGCCGAGCGGCTCAACCTGCTCGATTTCGGCTGCGTGCGTGTGTTTCCCCCGCGTTTTCTGGAGGGCGTCGTCGGGCTCTATCGGGGCTTGAAGGCCGAGGACGAGGAGCAAATCGCCCACGCTTACGAGATCTGGGGGTTCAAAAATCTAAACTTCGAACTGATCGAGGCGCTGACGCTGTGGGCGCGCTTTATCTACGGACCCTTGCTCGAAGAGCGCGTACGCACAATCGCCGACAACGTCCCTCCCGCCGAGTACGGTCGCCGCGAAGCCATGGAAGTGCGTAAGCGCCTGAAGAGCCTGGGACCGGTGCTGATCCCGCGCGAATTCGTATTCATGGACCGCGCCGCGATCGGCCTTGGTGCGGCGTTCCTGCATCTGCGCGCGGAACTAAATTTCGGCGCGATGTTTGCGGAGAGCGTCGAGGGATTTGCGACGGAAACGCTGGCGGCGCGGCAAGCTGAAGCGGTTGCGGAAGTAGGCCTCTAGCGGCGTCATTGTTGCGAAGCGTCTCCGAGGCAGTCCATAACCGACACATGGAACACAACATGCTGATCACAACGCTGGTCGCCGCGATTGTACTGGCGTTCGTCTTCGGTTTCGTAGCGCAGCGCCTCAAACTCTCTCCGCTGGTGGGCTATTTGCTCGCTGGCGTAGCGGTCGGACCTTACACGCCAGGCTTCGAGGCCAACATCGAATTGGCTTTGCAGCTCTCCGAGATCGGCATCATTCTCTTGATGTTCGGCGTGGGCCTGAAGATTTCGATGGAAGACATTTGGGCGGTGCGCTGGGTTTCGATCCCGGGCTCACTGACCCAGACCCTGCTCGTGGCCCTACTCGGCGCGGTTGTCGGGATGGCGCTTGACATACCCGTCGCAGAAGCATCGCTTCTCGGATTATCGCTGTCAGTGGCTTCAACAATTGTTTTCTTCCGCATGCTGGAAGAGCGCCGGCTGATGAAGACCGAAGTAGGCCGCATCGGCGTCTCTTGGTTACTCGTGGAAGACCTCTTGATCGTCGTCGCGATTGTAGTCTTGCCGGCGCTGGTGGCGGCGCTGAGCGGGGAAGCATCGCCCATTAGCGTCGCAACCGCCATAGGCTTGACGCTCGCCAAGATCGTACTTTTCGTTGTCTTGATGTTGGTGGTTGGAGCGCGTCTGTTTCCGTGGTTGATTGTACAAGTAGCGCACACGAAGTCGCGCGAACTGCTTTCGCTCGGCACTATGGCGCTGGCGCTCGGCGTGGCCTGGGCCGCCTACGCCTTTTTCGACGCCAGCTTTGCACTCGGGGCTTTCCTCGCCGGCCTGGCGCTCAACGGGTCGCGCTTCAGCCACAAGGTAGCCGAGGATTCTCTGCCATTGCGGGACACCTTTGCGGTGCTATTCTTCGTCGCCGTGGGCATGCTGTTCGATCCTGGCGTTGTCCTGCGCGAGCCGCTGGCGCTTGCCGCCATCGTCGCGGTTATCGTCGTCGGCAAAGCGGCGACGGCCTACCTCCCCTTGCGTCTGATGGGGCAAAGCGAAGGCGTAAGCTGGCTGATCGCGCTCGGCACCGCACAAATTGGCGAGTTCTCATTCGTGCTGGCCGGCATGGGGCGTACCCTCGGGATCATGAGCCAGGAAACTTACAATCTCACGCTCGCCGCCGCGCTGATTTCGATCGCGCTCAATCCGCTGCTTTTGGGCCTCGCGCCGCCTACCAGATCGTGACCCGTCCCTCGGGCGGCAGATAAAGTGCATCGCCGGGTTGTACATTAAACGCCGCGTACCAAGCGTCCATATTCCGCACCACGCCGTTGATGCGATAGACCGCTGGCGAGTGCGGATCGCTGAGCACCTGATTGCGTAGCGCTTGGTCACGGGTGAGTTGGCGTCGCGCCTGGGCGCGCGCCATGAAGAAACGCTGGTCGCCAGTTGTTCCTTCCAGCACCGGCGCATCACGTCCGCCGAGCGACAGCCGGTAAGCATGCAGCGCTACCTGCAGTCCGCCATTGTCTCCGATGTTTTCACCCAGCGTGAGGCGGCCATTGACGTGCAATCCGGGCAACGGCTCAAACGCGTCATATTGCGCCGCCAGGCGATCGGTGACGCCGCGAAAGCGCGCGAAATCCTCCGCGGTCCACCAATCGCGCAGCACGCCACGCGCGTCCGACTTTGCGCCCTGATCGTCGAAGCCGTGCCCCATCTCGTGACCGATCACCCCGCCAATGCCGCCATAATTCACCGCCGGATCGGCGTTGGGATCGAACAGCGGCGGCTGCAGATAGCCTGCGGGAAACACGATCTCGTTGAAAGGCGGGTTGTAATAGGCGTTCACAGCATGCGGCGTCATGAACCATTCGTCGCGATCACTGGGGCGCCCCAAGCGCGCAACATCTTGCGCCCAATCCCATACCCGCACCCGCGTGGCGTTCCCAAACGCGTCGCCAGCGCGGATCTCCAAGCTGGAATAGTCATGCCAGCGGTCTGGATATCCGATCTTCGGTTTGAACGCCGCCAGCTTCTCCTGCGCCGCCGCTTTGGTTTCGGCACTCAGCCACGCCGCCTGATCGATGCGTTCGCCGTAGGCGCGGCGAATATTCTCGACCAATTCCAGCACCTGCGCCTTCGCCTGCGCAGAGAAATGCCGGCGCACATAGAGTTCGCCAACTGCTTCGCCAAGCGCATTGTTGACCGCTTGAATGGCGCGCTTCCAACGCTCGCGCTGTTGCGGCTGCCCGCTCAGTACGCTGCCAAAGAAACTGAAATTCACATCTTCAACCGCTTGCGGCAACAGCGGCGCGCGGGCGCGCACATAGTGCCATGTCAGATAACTTCGCCAAGTCGCCACCGACGTCGCCATGCACAATTCAGCCAGCGGCGCCATGGCGCTGAGCTCGGCCACCACAACTTCAGGCACTGCGCCAAAGCCCGCCGCATCCAGACGCGCATCCCACGGGAAACGCGGCGCAAGCCCACGCAATTGCTCGCGAGACATGAGATTGTATGTGCGGTCGCGTTCGCGGCGATCCGCGATGGGCCAATGCCGCTCGGCGATCGCGGTTTCGAACGCAAGCACCGCGCTTGACTTGGCCTCAACGTCGCTTTGTCCGAAGAGTGCGAGCATCTGGGCGATTGCGCTTGCATATTGGCGGCGGAGTTCTGGAAACTGGCCGTCACTGCGACGGTAATATTCGCGCTCAGGCAAGCCCAGCCCGCCGTGAGTGACGTTGACGACATAACGATCCGGGTTGCCCTCATCTAAGCTGACGAACATGTCGATCGGAGATGACACGCCGATGTCCGGCCGCGCCAGAAAACGCAATACCTGTTCGTGGGTTTGCAACGCGGCGACTTCAGCCAAGACCGACTCGATTGGCGCAAAGCCTCGCGCCTCGATAGCTTCATGGTTCAGGAAAGCGTTATAGAAGTCGGCGATCTTTTGCTGGTTCGAGCCGGGGGCGCCGCCCGCGAGTGCGGCCTCCTCAATGAGGACGCGCACATCCCGCTCGGCCTTCTCAGCCAATATGGCGTTAGTTCCCCACGAGGTGCGGTCTTCGGGGATCGTGTTGTTGGCGAGCCAAGTTCCGTTCACGTGAGCGAAGAAATCGTCGCCCGGCTTAATGTTGAGATCGCGCGCGGTGAGATCGATCCCGAAGGCCCCGATCGCAGCCGGCGCTGAAGCGACCGTCTTGGTCTCAGTCTCGGGCGTCGCGCACCCGGCCAAAAGCGCAAGCGGCGAAGCAGAGATAGCGCGGCGGGTGATCATGCCTAGTCTCCGAGAAATGCAGGCCCAGTGACAATTTTTTGGCCGCAAACGGCAAGCCCAAAGAGACGAACCGGCATGCTGGGGCCGATGAGCTTACCCAACGTCCGCGCGCGGCTCTTACTCAGGCGCCCACCACTTCCTGGTCAATTCGCCCAAAGATCGAGTGCTTCCGTGCGTCCAGCATCTCAATCTCGACGCGGTCGCCCGGTTTGAGGAATGGCGTGACCGGCTTGCCGGCCTGGATGGTCTCGATCATGCGCTGTTCGGCGATGCAAGAATAACCGAGACCGCCTTCGCTCACCGGCTTGCCGGGGCCGCCGTCGGGCCCGCGGTTGGACACGGTGCCAGAGCCAATGATGGTACCCGCGCAAAGATCTCGCGTTCTAGCCGCGTGGGCGATCAGCTGGCCGAAATCGAAGGTCATATCGACGCCCGCATCGGCTCTGCCGAATGGCGCGCCGTTGACCGCCACCAGCATTGGCAGATGAAGTTTGCCATCGCGCCAAGCCTCGCCCAGCGCATCGGGCGTTAAAGCGCACGGCGAAAACGCCGACGCAGGTTTCGACTGGAAGAAACCGAAGCCCTTTTCCAATTCACCCGGAATGAGATTGCGCAGACTGACATCGTTGACCAGCATGACGAGGCGAATACGTTTGCGCGCATCACCTGCGCTGATCCCCTGCTCCACGTCGTCGACGATCACTGCGACCTCCGCCTCGAAATCGCAGCCCCAAGCTTCATCGCGCAACGGGATCGCATCGCGCGGACCAAGGAACGCATCGCTGCCGCCTTGGTACATGAGCGGTTCGGTCCAGAAGCTCTCGGGCATCTTCGCGCCGCGCGCTTGGCGCACCAGCGCGACATGGTTCACGTAGGCTGAGCCATCCGCCCATTGATACGCACGCGGCAAGGGTGAAGCCGCCTCGCGCTCATGAAAACGCTCGCGCAGCACCGAGCCGGCGTTGACGCCTTCGCTCAGCGCCCGCAAGCGCGGCTCGGCACGCGGCCAGTCGTCTAGCGCCGCCTGCAGCGTCGGGACCTCCGGACCGGCTTCCGTGCACCAAGCGAGGTCGTCAGAAACGACGACCAATCTTCCATCGCGGCCATGGCGAAGGGATGCGAGTTTCATTCTTGTTATCCCGTCTGCTTTTTCATTTGTACGCTGGATGCACCCATCCCCGGATGCAAGCGCAGCGAAGCATTCCGGGGCCCATAAACGCGAACGTTTGAGTCTATGGGCCCCGGACTTGCGCTTCGCGCAATCCGGGGATGGGTGGAGATGCGTCGCCTCATCGCTTTGTCATCCCACCGCATCCTTCTGATTTTCCGGCGTCGCTTTGCTGAAGGCTGGGTGCGCGCGGGCGCGTTCGTCGAGTGCGGCCAAACGCGGATAGAGTCCGAAATCCAACTGGACCCGGCGCGCATTGGCGCATTGCGGCACGAGGCAGATGTCGGCGATAGTGGGTGCGTCGCCAAACGCGAACACAGTCTCGCGTCGCTGCGCCAGCTGCGCTTCGAGCGCGTCGAAGCCAAGCTTGATCCAGTGCACATACCAGGCGGCCACGCCTGGCTCATCGGCGCCGAAGTGCGAGCGCAAATAGGCAAGCGGCGCCAAATTGTTCAGCGGGTGGATATCGGCAGCTATGGTGAGCGCAAACGAACGCGCTTGCGCCGCCTCCCACGGATCGGCTGGCAAGAAGGGCGGTTCGGGATATTGGACGTCCAGCCAGCCCAGTATCGCCAGCGATTGTGTCAGCATGCCGTGCTCGGTCTCCAGCGCCGGCACGCGCTTTTGCGGGTTGCGCGCGCGATAGGCTTCCGCAAACTGCTCGTCCTTGCCTGGCGCGATGTTCACCGGGATGGATTCGTACGCGACGCCTTTCAGGTTCAGCCCGATGCGCACGCGATAGGCGGCGGAGGAGCGCCAATAATCGTAGAGTTTCAGCGTGCTCATCCGTGTTTTCCCTGCGACCAGCCGCGCACTGCTAAGTGCAATTCTCCAGCAGCAAAGGCGCCTGGCTCTATCGACGTCGCCATCGAGTCATTCCAGCGATTGAGGTAGCCGAACAGCGACACAACGCCCAGGATTTCGACGATCTCGTCGTCGCTCCAATGCGCACGCAGATCGGCTGAGATCTTTTCATCCACCGCGTTCGGAACACTCGCCGCCGCCTGCGTGAAGGCAAGCGCGGCCTTCTCTGCCGCGTTAAACAAATCGCTGCGTTCGAAATCCCATACTTCAGCGATGCGCGCATCGCTCGCGCCATAACGCTGCGCTGCAAGCGCGGTGTGCGCCTGACAATAGCGGCAGCCGGCAGTCTGGCTCGCGATCAGGCCGATCAGCCGCTTCTGCTCTGAGGTGACGCGACCGGCGTTTGTCATCACCGCTTTGTTGAGACTGATGAACGCCTTTGCGATCTCGGGGCGGCGCTGCATGGTGAGCACGCTATTCGGCGGAAAGCCCAAAGTCTCGTTGAAGAAGCGCGCGAGTTCGGCCACTTCAGGATCGTGATCGGCCGCCAGCGGTTCAACCAGCGCCATCTACTCACCGACCTCTTCAATATCGATTTCCGCCCGCCCGCCGAGATCGACGAAGCGCGACTTGAGCCGCTGGAAGCGTTCGTCGTCGCGCCACAATTTCCAGATTTGCTTTGCAGGCCGATGCGCGCGCAGGCGCAACAAGACGACCGCTTCCTGCAGCTCGTATGCTTCGACTCGCATGAGGCCAGGCGCCGCTTCGTCCGCAGCTTGCGCCAACACCTGCGCCCAATGCGCTCTGTCGTGCCGGCGCCAGTGCGTCATATCGAGGGCGAGCGTCAGGGTCACCCTGCTCTCGACCGGGTCCGGCATGCCTTCACTCTCCGAGCCGCGTCTTCGCCGCATGCGCCGCCCGCGCCTTCTCGTGCAACCAAGCGGCGTGCTGCGGCGCCTTCTTGGTACGGCTCCACTCTTCCAGCATCAAGGGCGCGACGCGCTTCAGCTCCGCCAATTCCTCAGCGGTCCCGGTGTCAGCGGCAAGCTCGAGGCGATGGCCGTTGGGGTCGAAGAAATAGATCGACTTGAAGATGCCGTGATCGGTGGGACCGACGACCTCCAATCCCCTGGCTTCAGCGCGAGCTTTGGCGGCGACCAACTCATCGACGCTGTCCACCTTAAAGGCGATGTGCTGAACCCATGTGGGGGTGTTCTCATCGCGCCCCATCGGCTTTTGCTGCGGCAATTCGAAGAAAGCGAGCACATTGCCGCCGCCTGCATCCAGGAACACGTGCATGTAGGGATCGTACTCGCCAGTCGAGGGCACGTGATCTTCGGCGAAGGCGGTAGTGTACTCCATCCCGAATATGTCGCGATAGAATTCCACCGTCTGTTTGGCGTCGCGGCATCTATAGGCGACGTGATGAATGCCTCTGAGCGAACTCATCGCTGCTCCCAAAAACGAAACATTACCAAACCCTCGACGATCGCCTTGGGTTCGATCCAAAGCATTTGGCACAGATTTAGCGCGACGTCCCATATTCACGCGCTTCCGCTGCGCTGATGCTCATGGCGCTCTGCCGCCCGCGGCATCGGGGTCAAGGGCGCCCTCCGCTGCGTCCAGCGCCGAAGCGCAATGTTCACTCACGTCACGGGTGGGCTCGATCACAAGCGACGCCACATGCCTAATGGAGATCGACACAGCGCCGTCCTCATTCGTGTACATTGAGGTTATCTCCGGGCGCCCTTCGTAGGCAATGGATTCCGCCGCGCGCCACACGCCGCCGTCCAGGCGCTCGACCTGCGTGACCTCAAGGCTCACAAATCCGTCTCTCACCCCCGCCTCGCGTACTACGCCGCGAAAATGGATCCCGCTTTCGCGGGCGCGAAACCTCCGCCCGACAAGCCCGGCGCTGGCGAGATCCTCGGGCGCCAGCATGCCCACCGATGGCCTCACGCGCTCTCCTTCAGTACGCCGCGCCGTATCTGGTCGAGTTCGATCGATTCGAACAGCGCTTTGAAATTGCCTTCGCCGAAGCCTTCGTTGCCTTTGCGCTGGATGAATTCGAAGAAGATCGGCCCGACGGCATCTTTCGAGAATATTTGCAGCAAGAGCCCCTGCCCATCGCTTGGGCCGCCATCGATGAGGATGCGACGCTTGCGCAATTCCTCGACCTTCTCGCCGTGGCCGGGCAGGCGTTGATCGATCAGGTCGAAATAAGTTTCGATGGTGTCCTGCAATTCCACTTCCCGCGCCCGCAAGCGATCGACAACGGCGTAAAGATCATCGCACCCAAACGCTATGTGCTGGATGCCCTCACCTTTGTAGCGCTGTAGGAATTCTTCGATCTGATCAACTTTTCCCGGCTCGCCTTTGGACTCGTTGAGCGGGATGCGGATCTTGCCGCATGGGCTGGTCATCGCTTTTGAGAACAAGCCCGATACCTTGCCCTCGATGTCGAAATAGCGAATCTCGCGGAAATTGAAAATGCGTTGGTAGTAATCGGCCCATTTCGCCATGTTGCCGCGGAAGACGTTGTGGGTCAGGTGATCGAGATAAGTGAGGCCGACAGAATTTTTGGCTTCGTCGGCGCCTTCGATCGGCTTGAAATCGACATCATAGATCGTGTGCGCGCCATACCGATCGACCAGATAAACAAAGGCGCCGCCAATGCCTTCTATACAAGGAATGTCGAGTTCCATCGGCCCGATCGCCATATCGACTGGCTTTGCGCCGCGCCTGACAGCCTCCTCAAACGCAGCGCGCGCATCCTTGACGCGGAAAGCCATACCATTGGCTGAAGGTCCGTGCGCGCCGCGGAAATCCGCCGGTTGACCCGCGGGCTCCATGTTCAAGATGAAATTGATGTCGCCCTGCTTGTATCGGATCACGTTTTTGGAGCGGTGCCTGGCGACGGCCGTGAAGCCGATCTGCTCAAAATAACGCGCCAGCAGATCGGGCTCGGGAGCGGTAAACTCGACAAATTCGAAACCATCGGTCCCGATTGGATTGTCAAACAAGTCCGGCATATTTTCCACCTAACCAATGCGGTCGTTCTAGCTCCAAGACCAGCGCGCGCCAAGGCTCAGCGTCGGGGCGTTAACCGCAACAAGCGCCCGTCGTCCTCGTCGGTCACGATCCAGATCGCGCCGTCGGGGGCTTCCGCCAGATCGCGGATGCGTCCGACGCCAAGGGCAAAACGCTCCTCGCCGATAACGCGGCCGCCTTCCAATTCAAGCCGCACCAGCGCCTGGCTGCGCAGGCCGGCGATCAAAATGTCGCCGCGCCAAGGGAACAAGTCGCCTTCATAGAAATCCATGTCCCCTGGGGCGATCACCGGGTCCCAGTAATACGCGGGCTGTTCCATGCCTTCCTGCGCGGCAATGCCAGCGCCAATCGGAGCACCGCCATATTCCTCGCCATAAGAGATAATCGGCCAACCGTAGTTTTTCCCCGCCAACGTCAAGTTCAACTCGTCGCCGCCTTGGGGGCCGTGCTCGATGGTCCACAGGACCCCCGTCGCTGGATCGACATCGGCGCCCTGGGGATTGCGGTGCCCGTAGGACCAGATTTCAGGACGCGCTCCTGCACGGCTCAGGAACGGATTGTCCGCGGGAACCGACCCGTCAGGATTGATGCGCACCACTTTGCCCAAGTGGGTCCCCAAATCCTGCGCCAACACCCGCGATTCCCCGCGCTGGCGCTCGCCAAGCGTGACGAACAGACGGCCTTCGCTATCGAAATCAAGCCGTGCGCCATAATGGCCGCGCGAGCGCCAGGACGGCGTCTGACGAAAGATCACCTCCACATTGCTGACCCGCGCGCTGTCCTCGCTGAGGCGCCCGCGTGCGACGCTGGTTCCAGCGCCGCCACCCTCGCGCGGCTCAGCATAGCTCCAAAACACAAGCCGGTCGTGTGTGAAGTGGGGGCTGAGCACGATATCCAGCAGACCTCCCTGCCCGCTTGCGTCGACGCGTGGCAAGCCGGCAACAGGGCGAGAAACCTCGCCAGTGCGCGTGATCACACGCAAGCGTCCGGGGCGCTCGCTCACCAGGACGCGTCCATCCGGGAGAAACGCGAGAGCCCAGGGGTGCTCGATGCCGTGGGCGATTTGCTCGACTGCAATTGCGGCACCAGATGCGCGCGCCGGGGCGCGCGTTTGTTGTGGAAACGCTGGGCGTAAGGCCGTGTTCGGTTCTTCCCGCTCCCATGCGGCGTCGCTGTTCGGCGCCTGAGCATCGGCGCAGGCGCCGAACAGCCAAGCAGCAACAATCAAGAACAGGCGCATGCAAATCCCTCTACACGCGAACACATTACCGGCACGCGGCCAAAATGAGGCAATGTAGACGCGCTGCCTTTTCGCTCGCAACGCGGCTTGCGAAAATGTAAGCTTGGCGTCCGGAGGCGGGAGTGGCGGACGTCTTCATAACCAGCTCGCGGTTGGACGATGATCGCGTCGGGCCAATCGCGGAGCGTTTGGGATCGCTCGGCCACTCGATTTCGCGCAGAGACACGCCCAAAGCAATTGAATCCGCGCATGCTGTTGTCGCGATCTGGAGCCGCAACGCGCGCTCCTCATTGCGCGTCTCGGCGGAGGCCGCCTACGCCGCCGAACGCGGATTACTCGTGCAAATGCAGATCGATCCGACGTCGCCGCCGCCGCCGTTTGACCGGTTGCCGGTCGCCTCTTTCCACAGTGAGCAAAACGAATGGGGCGTGCTTGAGGATACGCTCGCAAAGCTCGCCGGCGGCGACGCGCCTAGCGCAACACCTCCGCGCGCTGCTTCCCTTGCCGCCATTGGCGCCCCCGGGTTGGTGCTTGCAGCACTAGCCGCCACGTTGGCCGCGCACACCAGCGCGTTGAGCGCGGCGCTCTCGGGCGGCCTCTCGCTCGATCAATTGGGCGTGGCGTCAGCGGGCGCGCTGGCGTGTGCTGGGCTCTGCGTCGGCGTCAGCGCCTGGCGCATTATCGCTGCGGTGCGCGCGTGAGCGATGGCAAGCCCCTTCTCCAGACCCTGATCAGCGGGGTTCGTCGTGTCCTAGCGTTGCAGGTGTTGCTGGGCATCGTCGCTGTGGCGCTGGCGGCCTGGACGCTTGCGGTGACGACAGGGGTAATGCGTGAGCGCGACCGCCTCAACGACCGCGTCATCCAACTCGAAGGAGAACTCGCCAACCGCAACATCGTCGTTCCGCCGCCGCAAACGATCGTGGACGCCGCGCCCGCCTATCCCCCCACAATCGAAACTGCGGGCGCCGCGAGCAGCGCGCGGTTCAACCCGTCCGCGGCGATCACCGATCTCTTCGCTCCGGCGCCGCCGCTTGTGCGCGTTGTGATCCACGCCCGCGCCGAGTTCGACGTAGGAACGGCCCGTGAACTCACGGCGCGGTTGCAGGCTGAATCTCCACCGACCGAGTCCCTGGACATCAGCGTGCATGTCCTGCCGGCGGGCGCTGACAGAGCATCCGGCTATTATTATTTCGACGGCCGACAAGGCGCGGCTGCCGCCCAGATTGTGGATCGGTTCAATGACGCCGCTCGCGCACGCGAGTTGGCGCCCTGGTCGGCGCAATTGCGCGGCACCGCCATGCCGGCGCGCGGCGAGTTCGGCGCTGACCGCCTCGACATCGTGCTTCCGCCGCTGCCGCCGCCCCCACCCACGCCTGAGCCTATCGCCGCGCCGCCTGCAGATGCCTCGCCGGGGGCGGATCGCCCGCCGAACCGGTGACCGAAGACACCTGCAGTCTTGCGTCTGCGCTGCGTGCAGGCGACATATCCGGCTAATGACCGCCCTATCCATGGACGAGGAAATCTGGTCGCCCAAGCGCGCTATGGCTCTGCGTTATGCGCGGCGGCGATCCCGGACGATTGCAGGGCTGCGCCGGTTTTTTGTCGCCGGCGCAGGCGCCTCCTTCGCCGCGGTGTTCGTGTTTATGGCGCTCTATGCAATCGAGGGCGGGTTCGAGGCGAGCCAATATGCCGCCAGCGAGCCGCTGCGGATGATCAACCCTCGCTTCTCTGGCCGCAGTCGGGGCGGGGGTCCTTACCAGCTTTCGGCGGAGCTGGCTGAGCGGCCCCCCGGGGAAAACCGCCCGATTGAACTTGTCGCCCCGGTCTATCGGACGGAGGCTGGAACGATCATGTCCGCCCCCCGCGGTCTCTACGACGAAAAGGCGCGGACCGTGTTGTTCCGGGGCGAGGTGCTTTTCGCTGACCGTCAGGGCAATCGTTTTAGCACCCTGCATATGTTGGTGGACCTCGCCGAAGGCACGTTGAGCGGCGAGAATGGCGTTACCGGCGCCGGCCCCCTTGGCGTCGTCCAGGGCGACACGTATGAATTGCGCGACAGCGACCATGCAATGATCCTGCGCGGGAATGTCCGCGGTCAGATTCCTGACCGCAGTAAGAACTAGGGAGCCAGCTGCCCATGAAGGCGATCCTGACCGCAGCCGCCGCGTTTCTGAGCGCAGCGCTGCTCGCGCCAGCGGCGTCGGCGCAATTGAGCGAAACCGGCGGGCCGGTCTCCTACTCCGCTGATAACCTGGAATATTTAGACGGCGACCGGCGCTTGGTGCTGATCGGCGATGTCGACATCGTCCAGGCCGACGCCAGGCTCCGGGCGGACCGCATCACGCTCTTTTTCAGCCGTTCCTCGGCGTCCCCCCAGGACAGCCAAGGCCTCGGCTCGGGCGACATTGAACGCATGATTGCTGAGGGCGAAGTCTATTATGTACGCCCGGCTCAGTCGGCCCGCGGCAACCGTGCGGTCTACGAAGTGGCCCAGGACGCGGTCACCTTCTCCGGAAACGTGGTGGTCGCCAGCGACGACAATGTAATCCGGGGCGAGACCCTGGTGCTGGAAATCGGCACCCGCCGCACCACGATCCGGCCCAATAACGGCCAGCGTGTGCAAGGTGTGTTCGTGCCCCGCTCCTCCAGAAGCGGCAGCTGCCCGCCCGGCGCGCCACCTTCTCCGCGATGCCCGTCAGCGCCGCCGGTCCCCGCCCCAGGCGGGACCCGGTGATTGCTTCACGAAATCTCAGCAGCGGCAGGTCGATATGAGCCGGAAGGGCGCAGCAAGCCGTTCGCCTGACGTTGAGCCCGCACATAGCGGCCTGGGCGTCGTTTCGATCGGCAAATCCTATCGCGGCCGCCGCGTGGTTAAGGACGTTTCACTCTTCCTCAATCGCGGCGAAGTCGTCGGCCTGCTGGGCCCCAACGGAGCAGGCAAAACCACCTGCTTTTATATGATCACGGGGCTCGTGCGCGTGGACCAGGGACAGATCCTCCTCGACGGACAGGACGTCACCACGCTGCCTATGTATCAGCGCGCTAGGCTGGGCGTCGGCTATCTGCCGCAGGAGCCGTCGATTTTCCGTGGTCTCACCGTCGAGCAGAACGTGGAATCTGTTGTCGAACTCGTTGAGCGCAACCCCGCTAAGAGACGAGAGGCTGTCGAAGGCCTGCTCGCTGAATTGCGGGTGGACCATCTGAAGGACTCGCCCGCCACCGCCCTTTCGGGCGGCGAGCGGCGCCGGGTCGAGATCGCGCGCGCACTGGCGACCCGGCCTTCGTTCATGCTGCTCGACGAACCATTCGCCGGCATCGATCCGCTCGCCATCAACGACATCCGAGAGCTTATTCTGTTCCTCAAGGGACGCGGCCTCGGCATTCTGATCACCGACCACAATGTGCGCGAGACGCTGCAGATCGTGGACCGGGCTTCGATCATGTTCGATGGCGAAGTGATGTTCGAGGGCACGCCCGAGCAGGTGCGTTCCTCCGCTGTCGTACGCGAAAGGTATCTCGGCGACACGTTCAGCTAGCCAGAGGCCTCGAGCCGGCTGGAAAAAAGGGTTAACGCGTTCCGCCAGTTACTCGAAATTTATACCTGTTGGGCAAGATGCGTGCCATGTCGCGTCGCATCGCCTCCCACCCATCCCTCCCCGCTCGCGGCGAGGAAAAGGCCGGACCTGCCCCATGGGCATGATCCCCCGCTTGGAGATGCGCCAGGGCCAGGCCCTGGTGATGACCCCGCAATTGCAGCAGGCGATCAAGCTGCTGCAATTGTCCAACGTCGACTTGCAGGAATTCGTCGAAGCCGAACTCGAGCGCAATCCGTTGTTGGAGCGCGAGGAAGGCTCCGCGGAAGCGCCCAAGCCCGCCAGCGAAAACGGCGACGCGCAGGCGCTCGATTTCGACTCAGGCATCGCACCGCAGGAGGCCGCGCTCGATATTTCCGTTGCCGACATGGCGCCCGACCTCAGCCAGAACGAATTGGCAGAAGCCGGCGCGGCGCCGCTGACCGATTGGTCAAAGGCCTCCTCCGGCAAGAGTTTCGACGATCTGCCCGGCCTTGAGGAAACCCTCGCCAGCGATGTGTCGCTGGCCGAACATCTCGACGCGCAACTCACGGAAGCAGGAATCAGCGCAATTGAGCGCATGATCGGCGCGGCTTTGATCGATGCCGTCGACGATTGGGGCTATATGCGCGGCGACGTACGCGAGATTGGCCGCCAGCTCGGCGCCGAGGAAGCCGACGTGCTGCGCGTACTGATGCGGATGCAGGGCTTCGAGCCGACCGGGGTGATGGCGCGCGACATTCCCGAATGCCTGGCGCTGCAACTGAAGGAGCGCGAGCGCTTCGATCCGGCGATGGAGAAGCTGATCCAGAACCTGGATCTACTGGCGAAAAGCCAGATGGAGCGGCTACAATTGATCTGCGGCGTCGACCGCGAAGATCTGATTGATATGATTGCGGAAGTACGGGCGCTGACGCCGAAACCCGGCGCGGGGTTCGGCGGCGGAGCGGTGCAGAGCGTGGCGCCTGATGTGTACGTGCGCCAGGGCGCGGACGGCATGTGGCATGTCGAGCTCAATTCCGACACCATGCCGCGCGTGCTTATGAACCAGCGTTATTATGCAACGGTGTCCAAAGGCGCGGTGCGCGAGGCTGACAAGCAATTCCTGAGCGAGTGCGCGGCAAACGCGTCCTGGCTGGTGAAGAGCCTCGACCAGCGCGCGCGCACGATCCTGAAAGTCGCGCGCGAAATCGTACGCCAGCAGGACGGGTTCTTCGTGCACGGCGTCTCGCAGCTGCGCCCGCTGAACTTGAAAACCGTGGCCGCCGCAATCGAGATGCACGAAAGCACGGTGAGCCGCGTGACCTCGAACAAATATCTCTCCTGCGCGCGCGGGCTGTTCGAGTTGAAATATTTCTTCACCGCTTCGATCAACTCCGCCGACGGCGGAGATTCCCACTCCGCCGAAGCCGTGCGCCACCAGATCAAAGGCCTGATCGAAAGCGAAACGCCGACGGACATCCTCAGCGATGACCGCATCGTGGAAATCTTGCTGGAGCAAGGCGTCGATATCGCGCGGAGAACCGTGGCGAAATATCGCGAGAGCCTGCGGATACCGAGTTCAGTGGAGCGAAAACGGAAACTGGCGAGCGGGATTTAGGGTTGGGGCCGATCGAGTTCCTCGTCGCCGAGGGCGAGTCTCTGTCGTTGCACCACTCCACGCCGCCAAAACTCGCGGCAGCTGCTGATCGCAATCCGCGGTTCGCCGCCGTAAGCCTGGACCGCCGGCGCCCTCGCCGGCATCGGTGCTGCAAAAAAGCACCACCGCCGGAGCGGTAGCAAGCATCGTATGCCGGCGAGGGCGCCGGCGGTCCAGGCTTACGGCGCGTGCCCTCACACCCGCGCTTGCGCCAAAATGCGCTCGGCCTGCTTCAAGTGCGGCGCGTCCAGCATTTTGCCGTCGAGCGACAAGGCGCCAGCGCCGGGATTGGCGGCGAACAGATCGACGATGCGCTGCGCATGTTCGATCTCCGCCGCCGAGGGCATGAAGCATTCGTTGATCACCGCCACTTGCGCGGGATGGATTGCGAGCCGCCCGGTAAACCCTTCCGCGCGCGCGGCGCGCGAGGACGCGCGCAATCCGGCTTCGTCGCGAAAATCGGCATGCAAGGTCTCGATCGCCTGCACGCCGCACGCGCGGGCGGCGAGCAGCGTCATCGAGCGCGCCATGCGATAGGTGAACGCCCACTGGCCGTCAGAGTCGCGATTGCCGCTGGCGCCGAGGGCGGCCGAGAGATCCTCCGCACCCCAGGTGAGGCCGAGCAAGCGCGGCAGTTTGGCGTTGGCGAATTGACTGAGTTGGAGCGTCGCCGCTGGAGTTTCGGTGGCCACGGGCAGGATGGCGATTGAACCGGGCGCGAGGCCCAATTGCGTTTCGGCTTGATCAAGCATCTGCCCGAGCCGCAGCACGTCCTGCGGGCCGTCGATCTTCGGCAGCACCACCCCGTCTGGCGCGCTCGCGACGATGGCCGCGAGATCGGCCTGCGCGTCGCTCGTGTCTAGCGGGTTGATCCGCACCCATAGCTTGCTCGTGCGGCTCGCGCGCGGGCGAGCGGCCAAATGCGCCGCAACTAATTCGCGCGCCGCTGGCCTCCGCCCCGCCGCCACTGCGTCTTCCAAATCCAGGATCAGTGCGTCCGCGCCGGTTGTGTCGCCCTTGGCGAGTTTCTTCTCGCTGTCGCCAGGGATGAACAACAGCGAGCGCAGCGGCGCGTTCACGGCGCAGGCTTCCTGCGTTGCAGGCCCGAACGCTTGCACGAGCCCACTAATTCGTCGTGCTGGTTGTACGCCTTGTGCAGGAAGGTCACGATCCCAGCCTCCGGCCGTGATTTGGAATCGCGCAGCTCGATCACTTCAGTGACGACGCGCACGGTGTCGCCATGAAACAAAGGCTTGGGAAACCGCACTTCGTCCCAGCCTAGATTAGCGATCGCGGTGCCGAGCGTGGTGTCGCCGACGGAAATGCCCACCATCAGCCCGAGCGTGAAGGCGCTGTTGACGATGCGGCGACCGTACTCGGTGCCCTTCATGTATTCTTCGTCGAGATGTAGTTGCGCTGGATTGTGCGTCATAGCGCTGAACAGCAGATTGTCGGTCTCAGTCACGGTGCGGCGTATAGGGTGCTCAAACACCTGGCCGACCCTGAGTTCGTCGAACCACAATCCAGGCATGGAACCGATCCTTGTTCACGCCAACAAACGTTCACGCCGAAAATGGTGGAGCCGAGCGGGATCGAACCGCTGACCTCGTGAATGCCATTCACGCGCTCTCCCAACTGAGCTACGGCCCCATTTCAAGTCGCCGACGCGACCTCGTGGTTTGGGAAGGCGGGAAGCTACGCCCCGCCCCGATTGAGTTCAAGCAGCGTCAGCGCGATGCGTCGTCATCGTCCTCGCTGGGGAGTTCGCCGATTTCGTCCTCCGGGAATTCCTCCTCGTCTTCAAGCAACGGCACGGAATCGTCGTCGGCGGCTTCATCCGCCAAATCGACCTCTCCTTCGGAAAAGCCCTCGGGGATCTCGTCGCCCCCAGGCGCCGGCGCTGCGTCGTCATCCTCCTCCACCAACGGCTCGGCTTCCGCCTCGACGTCAACCTCGGGGGTGACTTCTGCCTCTTCTTCCTCCTCGTCATCGCCGGTCCGCTTGGCCTTGGCGTCCACCGCCTCGTCATCGTCCTCGTAGGAATCGTTGGCGGAAACCCGGGCGCGCGAACGCCGTGTGCGGACGCTTTCCTCGGTTGGATCGAAGCTGGTGGTGCATTTAGGGCACGTCGCGGGCCGGCGACGCAGATCGTAGAATTTCGCCCCACAATTCGGGCAAGCTTGCTTTTCGCCCAAATCGGTTTTGCCCAAGCCGGTCTCCCTGCGTCGTTGCGCCTTATCGGGCGCGGGGCGCTCGCTTGCCACTATCGGCGGCGGCTGTCAAAATCTTTGTCGCGAGCGCGCTTATGCCCCCGCGAAATGAGTTACCCAATGCGCCTTCGGGCTAGAAACGCCGGCCCCCTGAGCGGGGTCGCCCGCCCCCCTGGCGACAAGTCGATTTCTCATCGGGCATTGATCCTGGGCGCTATGGCCCGTGGTCAAACGCCGATACAGGGATTGCTCACTGCCGAGGACGTACTGCGTACGGCTGCCGCGGTGCGCCTGTTCGGGGCCGATGCCGCCCAGGCAAACGACGGGTCCTGGCTGGTCATGGGCGCGGAATGGCGCAGGCCCGCCGAGAGCGTCGATTGCGGCAATTCCGGCACCGCGGCGCGTATCCTCATGGGTGCGGCCGCCGGCTACGCGTTGAGTGCGCGCTTTGACGGCGATTCCTCGCTGCGGCGGCGACCCATGAACCGGGTAATCGCGCCGCTCACGCAGATGGGCGCGCGCTTCGACGCTGGACGCACGACTCTGCCTTTGGTGCTCCACGGGGGCCGGCTGCGCGGGATCACCTATCGTTCGCCGGTGTCCTCGGCGCAGGTGAAGTCGGCAGTGCTGCTCGCTGGGGTCAATGCCGAGGGCGAGACCATCCTGTACGAACCAGAGCGTTCGCGCGATCACACCGAGCGCATGCTGAAGGTGTTCGGCGCCGACATTGACGAAGCGCTCGTCGACGGGGCGCCTTGCCCCCGCGTGCGCCCCCGCACGCTGACCGGTGCGCCGATTTATGTGCCAGCCGACCCCTCCTCGGCCGCGTTCGCGGCGGCGGCTGCTTCGATCGTGCCCAAATCGCAAGTGCGCATCGAAGATGTACTGGTCAACCCGCTGCGGCTCGGTTTCTTCGAGACCCTCGCCGAGATGAACGCGTCGCTGAGCTACGAACAGAAGCGCGATCCAATCGGCGAGCCGATCGCGGCGATAACCGTGCGCACGAGCAAGCTCTGCGGCGCCGCGCCCCCCGCCAAACGCTCGCCGTCGATGATCGACGAATTTCCCATACTCGCAGTGACTGCTGCATTCGCGGAAGGCGAGACGCGCGTGGTCGGCGCAGCGGAATTGCGGGTGAAGGAAAGCGACCGCATCGCGCTGATGGTGGAGGGCTTGCGCGCCTGCGGGGTCGATGCCGATGAATTGCCCGACGGCCTGGTGGTGCGCGGCGCGGGACCTAAGGGCGTGCGCGGCGGCGCCAGCATCCGGACCCACGGCGATCACCGTGTGGCGATGTCGTTTCTGGTGCTTGGCCTTGCGTCGAAGGAGCCGGTCATCGTCGATGACGCGGAGATGATCGGCACTTCGTTTCCAGATTTCGCCGGCTTCATGCGCGGGCTGGGCGCGGATATTTCTGAGGTTTGAGGGCGCCCGGTGGTCGCAGTCTCAAGGGCCAGGGAACGATGCTGATCGATCCCTGGCCCAAGGTCTGCTGGAGCGAACTGATTCCGCCTCAGGAAACCGGCGCAATCGAAGCGGCTGGAACCCGCGCCTGCAGCTGGCGCAGGAATTCGGCGATGTTCTCGCGCGCCGCCGCTTCATTGGCGATGCGCAGACGTTCGGTCCCGGCAAATGCTTGACTCAGGCGGCCGACGCCGGTGGCGCGCACCGGTGCATCGAAAATCGGCGCACCGCCCGCAACCGGCGTGATTGTGTAGCGCACGGTTATTGTCACGCTCATATCCAACCCGACCATAGGTTGGTTCAGTTCCTGCATGCTCGCCGACAGGCGATAGCGCGCGGCCTCATCGCTGCTTGCCAACAGACCCGCGTTGCGCATCGATTGTTCAAGAGCTGCCTGGAATTGATCATTCGCGATGTTGGAGGACAGGAGCGGATTTGTGTCCTCCCCTCCCTGCACGCCCTGCATCGCGACGCTATTCCGCAATTGGTGTTCAGCGGCGAAAGCCGTCGGCGCCGCCGCTACCATGAGCTCGGAACGCGCGCCCGCAGCGCAGCCGCCGAGCGTCAGGGCACACGCGACCAATACCGCCCTTAGTGGCAATTTTAGCATGATTTGTCTCCTCAATTGGCTATGGAACGCTCGCGACTACGAAGTAGGCGGCGGCGTATCCGCGGGCGGCGCCTCCGGCGCAGGCGCCGCTTCCGTCGCCGCTGGAGCAAGCGGCTGCAGGGTCACGTGGAGCGGATTTGGATTCAAGTCGTTCAGAGCGCCGCTGGTTGCGTCGACGCCAATGCCGATAAGCCCGCCAATCAGCACGTTTCCGGCCATGCCGGCCCCGCCGCCGCTTGACATGCCGCTGGTCACGGCCGCGTCGGCTGGCGCGTAGCCCTCAAGCTCCACGTGAACCTGAAAGCCGTCCTTGCGAGGCATTCTGAACGTGCAGGGTGTGGCGGCGCACTGGAACCCGTTGCTGGTGCTGACGCTCGCGCCGGGCGGCGTGGACTCGACGGTGAATTGCTGGCTGGTGCCACGAGTTATTGTGGCGCAGCCGCCAAGGACCGCCAAAGCGGCCAAAAAAGCTGTACATTTCATAGCAATCTCCCTCCGCCGCCGAAACTATTACCCAGCGGCTGCACCTGGCAAGCGAAATGTGGAAAGCTCGGACCTGGGCCGACCTGAGAAAGCGCAACCGAGTCGAGCGCCCCCTCACCCCGGATATTTCTCGGCCATGAAATCCCATGAGCGCTTGATCAGTTCGCGCAGAGCGCTCTCGTTCACGTCCGCGAGCTTACCGAGATAAAGGCAGCTCTTGCCGGTCTTGTGCTTGCCGAGCTTGTTCAACAAAGCGTCGTACTCGCTAAACCCCGCCATCACGTACACAACGAGATTGGCTTTGCGCGGGCTGAACCCGGTGCGCGGCCAAGGGCCGGTGGGCGAGGCATACTCGCCATAGCCGATAATCGACGGCCCCCACATCGCAGGCTTCTCGCCGGTTATCTCGCGAAAGATTTTGTCGATGGCCTTGGCGTCCGTGCGGCGGGTTTCGTCTTCGACCGCGGCGATGAATTGCGCGACGGAGGATTTGGTCTTTTGGGTCTTTGGCGTTTGCGCCATGCTGTCGCCTTCGTGGTGGTGCGCTTCGAATCTTTGATTTCAGCTCACTTTGGAATGAGTCGCGATGCCGCTCACCACGGCGCCCAGCGATCGCCGATCTCCATGTGCAGATCGTCAACGCGGCGCTGGGCGTAGTGCACGCGTTCCTCGGCGACGCTCAAATCGTCGTTAACGTCGCGCCGTTCGCGGCGCAGTCGGTCGATTTCGCCGCGCACGCGATCGCGTTCCTCGTTTGTCGTGGCTGCAGCGAGTTCGCGTTCGCGATCGCGCAAATCCTCGTCCATCTCGCGCCGACGCGACTCGATGGTTCCAATGTCGCTGCGGGCATCGCTGAGTTCATACTCAGCGTCGCGGACGCGGCGCCCATCATTATACGCAGCAAGAAAATCGTACTGGAGTTCGGCCGGGCAGGAGCCATTGAATGTTCCCCCGCGGCGGGCGAACGCGAACCCGTTTGGCGGCTGACAGAATTGGTGCATGCCCGCGGAAAAACCGCTCGAATATGCTGGGCCATCGGCGCCGAACCCTTTCTTCGCGCAGCTCTCCGCCCGGTCGCCGAAACGATCGGCGCCATTGTTCGCCGCGTCATTGAAGCCCAGTCCACGCCAGTCTGCAGCGGCGCACTCTTCCGCGCTCATGGTCTCGCAAGCCGAGAGCGCGAGGGCCGCCACGAGCGACAAAAGCCCCAAAAACGAATATCTCATCTCGCTGACCCCCTTAGCCAAAGCTGGCGCCGCAAGCCTGAGCGCCATATGAACGCCCAAATGAATCGCTGCCGCCTCTACCTGATTACCCCGCCGCGCATTGAAACAGAAGCCTTCGCCAGCGCGCTCCAGGAAGCGCTCGCCGGCGGGGACGTCGCGTGCGTACAATTGCGGCTCAAGGATGCGACCGACGCAAAAATCCTGAGCATCGGCGAGACGCTGAGGCCGATCGTGCAGGGCGCGGGCGCGGCGTTTATTCTCAATGATCGTCCCGATCTCGCCGCCAAACTCGATGCAGATGGCGTCCATATCGGACAGAGCGACGCGACCTATGCACAAGCCCGCGCGCTGCTAGGGCCGGACAAAATCGTCGGCGTCACCTGCCACAATTCGCGCCATCTCGCCATGGAGGCCGCCGAGGCCGGTGCCGATTATGTCGCGTTCGGCGCTTTCTACCCTACGAACACGAAACCGCCTTCGCATTGGGCCGAGCTCGAAACCCTCAACATCTGGTCCGAAATGTCGACTACGCCCTGCGTCGCCATCGGCGGCATCACGACAGACAACGCCGAGCTTTTGTTCCGCGCCGGCGCGGATTTTCTGGCCGTCAGCGCCGGCGTGTGGAACCACGCACACGGCCCACGCGCCGCAGTGATTGCGTTCAATGCGCTGTTTGATCGTTTCATGGCGTAGACTAATCTCTCCAAACCCCCGGAGACCGCCCATGCCCGACACCGCTCAAGAGAAACTCGACCAATTGCGAGAACGCGCACGCGAGCGCCCCGCGCCGCCCGAGATCGTGGCGCCGAAATCGTTCGCCGATCGCGCCGCCGATTGGGTCGCCGATGTCGTCGGCTCCTGGCGCTTCATCGTCATCCAGAGCACGCTGCTACTGTGTTGGCTTGTGTTCAATTCGTTGAGTTCCGCGCGCGTCGATCCGTACCCGTTCATCCTGCTCAATCTGATGCTTTCGTTCCAGGCCGCCTACACTGCGCCGGTGATCATGATGAGCCAAAACCGGCAGGCCGAAATCGATCGCCGCCGCAGCATCGAGGATTACGACATCAATTACAAAGCGGAACTAGAAATCGAAACCCTGCACCAGAAAATCGACCTCATGCGCGAGCAGGAAATCGCCACGCTTACTGCTTCGGTGGAGCGACTGACGCGGCTGCTTGAGGCGCGCGGCTAAGACCTAGACATCCTGCGTCCACTTTGACGCGCGCACGCGCGCCAGGTGGCGCTCGAACACAAGTTGCTCGAGTTCATCGCCATTGCCCTCCAGGAACGCGTGCTTCTGCCAATAGCCGCGTCCGGGCCGGCCGGTGTCTTTGCTGACCACCAGAACGTCGAGTGGCGGCTCGCGACGGCGGCGGTTTTGCTCGGATACGGCGTCGAGGGCGCCCCATAACGAATGCTGATCGAACTCGCCGATCTGCAAATCTTGCACAGCAGCGGCCTCGCGCAATGCGTCTGCCGCCTGAGTGTAGGTGAAGGGCGGGCCTCCCGAGAGAGCGCGTTCCACAAGCAAATTGCGCAGCAAGCCTACCAGCGCTTCCTTCTGTCCGCCCGCGCGCAGCCGCGCGTTGCGAGCAAGATTTTTGCGATCCAACAATTGGCCGAGCTTCTCCAACACCTTCTGCATCTCGACATGATCGGGCGCACCGTCCCAGCCACACAAATCCGCGGCCTGCAAAGCGTCGAACGGCGCCGCCAAGGAGCATGGCGCTATTTTCACTGGCGCTAGCTGACCGCGCTCCAGCCCGATCCTGGCCTCACGCGTGACCCAGTGCGAGGAGAAAGCGGCAAAGCTCCAGCACACGATCATGGCGCGAGAGGCGTCGATCTCTTCCTGAATGCGCCGCTCCCAATCGACGCCGACCTCGATGCCGGCGTCGAACCACACAGACACCTCCAGATCGAGCAGCAGCGCCACCAGCGGCTCGACACGCGCAATATCCTCGCGCTTGTAGGAGATGAATACATCGGCCATGAGCGCGAACTTAGGCTTTCGATTGCCGCGACATCCAGCTGTACGAGATCGCGATCGCCGCCGCGAACAGCCCTACGGCCACCCAGTTTGCGGCGCCTGCCAACACCGCGCCCACCTCCTCCGCCGTTGCCGCACCGCCGCTCATAGACGCAAACACAGCGCTCACCACACCCACGAGCCCCAGGGGCGCGGGATTGCTCGTGGCGCCGATCAGGCCCGCGTTGAGAATGCCGAGCAGGCTTTCTCCGACGATGAGGCCAGAGGCCAGCAGCACCCCGAAACGCTTGGCCATCGCCGCGTTTTCGCGCTTTTCAACGGCGCGATTGTAGAGCCAGCCGATCAAGGCGCCGAGTATGACGGGTTCGGTGGCGTCCATGGGCAGATAGATTCCGATGCCCACAGCCAGCGGCGGAATCCGCAGAGTTTTGAGGAAACCCAGAATCTCGTCGATGAAGATCAACACTAGGCCGATGATTGCACCAGTGCCGATGAGCGACCAGTCCAGCTCCGCATTCATCACGCCGCGCGCCAGCGTCGAAATCAGCGCCGCTTGCGGCGCGCCCAGCGGCTCGGCGGTGACCGCGGCGCGATGGGGATCGCCTGGGAAACCGTAAGCGTGGTTCAGCATGTCGAGCACCGGCCCGATCACCGCCGCGCCCGCAATCACGCCGACGATCAACGCCACTTGCTGCCGCCAGGGCGTGGCGCCAACGAGAAACCCGGTCTTCAAATCCTGCAGATTGTCGTTGGATATGGTGGCCACTGAAAACACTATGGCGACGGCGAACAACGAGAACGCCACCAACGCGTCAGTTGCGCCTGCGCCCAATACAGGCTGCGCGAACACGGCGAGAATCAGAGCGCCCGAGACCGTCGCTAGAATGCCGATGCCCGATACTGGCGAGTTCGAGGCGCCGATGAGGCCCGCCATGTAGCCCGCGACTGTGGCGATGAACGCGCCAACCAACAACACGAACACGACCCCGCCCAACACCAACGGCCAGGTTATCGCGCTCAAGGGCCCACCTTGCACGAAGCTGTACAAAAGCCAGCCAATCGCGGCGAGGCAAGCTAGGCTGATCAAGCCGATCACGCCAGGCGAGAGGTCTCGATCCTCCAGAGCGCCGGTTTTCGCCGCGGCGCTGGCGCGCGCGGTGGCGACCATGCCGTCGAACACCGGCTTCACCAATTTCACCAAGCTCCAGATCGCGGCCACGCCAATGACGCCCGCGCCGATGAAGCGCGCCTGATTGCGGAAGGCATGATCGGCCAGATCGGCGATGTCGCCTTGAAGACCCGCGGTCATGATCGGCACGATGCCGGCCCAGGTGATCAGCAGGCCGACCAGCATGGCGAGGCCCACCGAAATCCCCACCAGGTGCCCCGCCCCCACCAGCGCCATGGACCAGCCGAGCGTCACGCCGGTAACGCTGGCGCCAACGCGGAAGACTTGTTGCGTCGTCGCCGCCGCCAGCCCCGTGAAGGTCACGATCTGCACGCCCGCCGCCGCCAGCGCGCCAAACAGCACCACTAACGGTCCGCGCGTGCGCTCGGTGATGTTCGCGGGCGCCTCATCGCCGGTGGCGCCGACTTTCAGCACTTCCGCGGCCGCCACGCCTTCCGGAAACGGCAGCGGCGAATTCACCACCAGCGCGCGCCGCAGCGGGATCGAGAACATGACGCCCAGAATGCCGCCCAGCGCACAGATCAGGAACGTCGTCCAGAACGGAAACCCCTGCCACCAGCCGATCATCACCAGGCCCGGCAGCACGAAGATAATCGCCGACAGCGTTCCGCCGGCGGAAGCCACCGTCTGAACGATGTTGTTTTCACGGATGTTGCCCGTTTTGAAAGCGCGGAAAATCCCCATCGAGATCACCGCCGCCGGGATCGAGGAGGCGATGGTGATGCCGACTTTCAAACCGAGATAGATGTTGGCCGCTGTGAAAATGACCGCGATGAGGGCGCCGAGGAGGAGCGCGCGGAGGGTGAGTTCGGACTGGGGCATCGCGGGATTCTCCGGGCCGAGCCCGGCGGCTGGCGAAATGACCTTAAGCCGGCGCGCCGGCGGCGCCTACGGGGCTAGGAAAAGCCCGCGAACCGCCCTACTTCCAGATCGAGATTCAGTCACCCTATCTGGCGCCCATTTCCGCCACCCCAGCGAGTTATCCACATGACCTATTTCCCCAGCCGCCTCGATGAGCCCGAAAAAAACCTGTCCGAGGGCCGCAACGCCCCTGACGTGGTGGAGAAAGCGCTGTTCGACGCCCGCGTGGTCATGCTCACCGGCGAGGTGAACGACCTGCAGGCTCGGCGCGTGACCGAGCGGTTGTTTGCGCTCTCGTCCCAGAACGCCGAGCCGATCACGTTCGTGATCTCCTCCCCCGGCGGCCACGTCGAGAGCGGCGACATGATCCATGACGTGATCAAGTTCATCAACGCCCCAGTGCGCATGCTGGGCACTGGCTGGGTCGCAAGCGCCGGCGCGCTGATATACGCCGCCGCCGAGCGCCAGAACCGCTATTGCCTGCCCAACACGCGCTTCCTGCTGCACGAACCGCGCGGCGGCGTCGGCGGCATGGCGTCCGATGTCGAAATCCAGGCGCGCGAAATTCTGAAAATGCGCGAGCGCCTCAACCGCATCTTCGCCGAAGCCACCGGCCAGCCGATGGACAAGATCAAACGCGACGTCGATCGCGACTATTGGATGCAGGCCGAAGAAGCGAAGGCGTACGGGCTGGTGGGCAAGATCGTGCGCAGCGCGGCCGAGATAAGGTAAGGGCGCTGGCGATATTTCTCAGACTGCTTTAGACTTCGTTTTTGGCATCGCTCCCACGGAGGCAATAGATGCGCCTGTCGGCAGGGATAGGTCATAATCGGCGGAGATCGCAAACCGTGTACGCAATCGCCTTCGACCTAGACACTTCTCAGCTTGAAAAGCTTTACCCAAACACGTCCTGGCGGAACGCCCACACGGATGTCCGTAAAGAACTCGAAGCTCACGGCTTCGATCATCAACAGGGCTCCGTGTATTTTGGCACGGACCGCGTCGATGCAGTCACCTGCGTCCTAGCAGTGCAATCGCTCTCGAAGAAATTCGATTGGTTTACACCCGCGGTGCACGACATCCGAATGCTTCGCATCGAGGAGAACAACGACCTTGGCCCGGCCATCGGGCTTTGACCTATTCGCCGCTGCGCTCGTCGCGATCGCACTCGCTAGCTGCATGACCGCGCCCACGCCCCCTTCAGGTCCATGGCTGGACTTCGCGACATTGCAACCCGGCAGGTCGTCGAACAGCGCGCTTGCCTGCGCCGCTGACCTCTGCCCGCTGGCGCAGATCTCGCGCCCGGAAATTACGCTCAATGCGAGCGCAGAGCGCGTCGCCGCGGCGCTGCGAGACCTCGAATCCACAGCGCAATTCAACACGGAACCCAATGGCGATATCCGTGCACGCTATGTTGCGATCACGCGCCTCATGCGCTTTCGCGACGATGTCGACGTGCTGATCCGCCCCGTCTCGGCAGAGCAAGCGCGCGTGGCGGTGTTCTCCCGTTCACGCATCGGCAAGTCCGACCTCGGCGCCAACGCGGCGCGCATCAATGCGCTAGAAACGAGGCTCCGCGAAGCGCTCGGGAGCGATTGACCAGCGCGAACTCAAGGAGAGCGCCTTATCCCAAAGCGTGGCTCCCGACGGCGCGCTTTATTTCCACGCCATGGTTGACGGGCGCTTCACCATTATGCGCACGCCGCGGCGATGCCGGTAACGTAACCGAGCCTTAATCGCCATGGTGTAAAGACGGGCGTTCGCAAGACTTCGAGCAACGAAGCGCGCGGGTGTGGTGGAGATTTTCATGATGCGCATTGGTTCGGCGGGCCCCGTGCTCGCGGTGATTCTGGCTGCCTGCGGCGCTCAAGCGGCCTCTACTCCCCACGGCGAAGCCAGCGATGCGCACGGCGCCGCAGCCGCCCATGGCGCGCCAGCCCATGGCGACGCGCATGCGCAGCCTGCCGCCGCGCACGGCGCGAACGCAAGCCCTGCAGCCCATAGTGACACCGCCCATTGGTCCTACAATGACCAGGCCGCATGGGGGCACAATGCCGATGCCTGCAGCACAGGGGTAGAACAATCGCCGGTCAACCTCTCGAGCGCCGCGCCGGTCGCAGAAGTTCCCGACCTCAATCCGCGCTATCTACCCCTCGAGGGCGCGTTCGTGAACAATGGCCACACCTTGCAATTCGCGCCTGCCGCCAACACGTCAATGCTGACCATTGGCGCGGATGCGTACAACCTCGTGCAATTCCACTTTCATTCTCCCGCGGAGCACACGCTCGACCGCCGCGCTTATCCCGTTGAGCTGCACTTCGTGCACCGCAACAGTGCTGGCCAACTCGCGGTCGTAGGCGTGTTCATCGAAGAAGGCGCAGAGAACCCCGCGCTCGCCGCACTCCTTGCCGCCAAGCCGCAAGCAGAAGGCGACGCGAACGCTTCTCATGTGACGCTCGATCCTGCTGCGCTATTGCCTGGCGATCGCACATATTTCGCTTATGCCGGCTCTCTGACCACCCCGCCCTGCTCGCAAGGCGTTCGCTGGAATGTGCTGCGCACGCCGATCCAGGCATCCCCTGAGCAGGTGGCCGCGCTCCGCGAGGCGCTTGGCGCGAGTTCACGCCACGTGCAGGCGCTCAATCAACGCACGGTGCTGCTGGGACTATAGGACGCAGGTTGGCTACCCGCGCTTCGTGAAATCAATAACTTCCGCGCGCTTCTAAACTATCGGTAATCCCGCCGCCACGCTCTGGGGGCGGGCCAGCCGCAATTTTGCCCCGTCCCGCATCGAAACGCGGCGCCGTCATTGTCACGGGGCTGCGGGGCCCGATGCAGAACGGAGCGACGGGCCCATGGTAAATCAGCGCAGTGGGAGGCAGTGCGCCAGCGCACGGGCCGGGCTAGCGGGCCTGCTTGTTGCGCTAGTGGCGGGGTTTGCGCCGAGTGCGCACGCTGAGATCGTCTCGTTCGAGAGTAATCTCGGCCACACGCCCGAAACTGTTTTGCTCGCCGAGGCGCCGCTCAACGAAGCTGACGCACGATTGCTCGCCGCCACCATCTTTGCAGAGGCGCGTTCGGAGGGCGAGCTCGGCATGCGTGCGGTCGCGCATGTCATCGTCAACCGCATCGACGCTCGCTTTGGCGACAATGTCGAGAACGTGATCCTCGCACCGTGGCAGTTCTCCGCCTGGAATGCCCGCGATCGCAACCGTCCGCTTGTTGAAAATCCCGAGCTCTACGCCACTGACGGCGCCAATTTCGCAGCGTGGGGAACCGCCCAGCGCGTTGCGCGCGAAGTGTTGTTGGGGCAATCGAACGATCCCACTGGGGGCGCGCTGTTTTACCATGCGCGCTCGGTGCATCCCCGCTGGGCCCGCTACGGCGAGGGCCGACGCGTTATCGGAGCGCATGTTTTCTATCGCGACGTCCGCGACGGTTCGCAGCGGCGGGCCCACGTCATCGACGTTTCAGAGGCGTTCGAAGAGGGCCTGCCGATCGAGGAAGTCGAGCAGGACCAAGACAGCGCGTCAGCCCGCTAGGCGTTTGCGTCCAGGATGAACGCCAAGTTGGACCGCCGGCGTCTTCGCTGGCGGAGGTGCTTCCTACCGCACGAGCGCTGAATGAGTGCGCACCGCGCGCCGGCGAGGACGCTGGCGGTGCAAGTTACGCCCTCAGTGGCTCTCGCCGCGCCACACCTGCTTGTAGGCCAGGTACAGCAGCGCCGACAACACAAGCAGGAAGGCAAGCACGATCACGCCGGTGCGTTTGCGTTGCTCCATGTGCGGATCGGCCGCCCATTGCAGGAACGTGGCGACGTCGGTTGCGTATTGCGCCACGGTCGTCGGCGATCCGTCCTCGTAGGATACAGCATCATCGACCAGCGGCGGCGCCATCGAAATCAGACCGCCAGGGAAATAGCGATTCACATGCTGAGCGCCGCGCGTCTCGCCGGTGAAACCCATAAGCAAGGACCGAACATAATCCGCTCCGCCATGGCGGGCCGACACGATCACCGAAAGGTCCGGCGGCGATGCCCCTCCGTTGGACGCGCGCGCCGCGATGTCATTCGGGAACGGCCTGCGGAAGTAATCAGAGATCCGCCCTGGACGATCCGTGGGCTGGCCGGTGGCGGCGTCGATGTCTGTGATCGTCGCCGCTTCGGCAATGGCGCGAACATATGGGTTGTCGGTGACGTCCACGAACCGCCCGCCGTGTTCCGGCTTGGTCGTGGTCATTTCCTCAGCGCCGGTTTCATGGTTGCGCACCATGTACGCCGCGAACGGCCCGCCCTCTTCCCCGAGATGGCGATAGGCCAAATGTTCCAGCGCGTGGCAGTTGGCGCAGACTTGGTTATAGACCTGGAACCCCCGCTGAACCGCGCCCATGTCATAGCCGCCGACGGGGCTGTCGAAACTGAACGGATGATTTTCCGGATGTTCGCCCTCATTGGCCGCGAACGCGACGCCGACCGCCGCTATTGCCGCGAACGCGGCGATGCTGAAAGCGCGCAACATCAGGAGGCTCCCTGCGCTTGGCCGGTGACCGGCTTGGCGATCGTGTCCGGCACGCGGTTCGGTTTTTCAATCAACCCCAGCAGCGGCAGCAGCACGAGGAAGAAGAAGAAATAATAGGCGGTCATGAGCTGCGATAAGCGCGTCACCGTGAACTCGAACGGGATGTTCTTATCAACCAGAATGAAGGGAGCGCCCTGGCTGAACGCGCCACGCTTGGCTTCGCTCATCTTCTCGTCGAGTTCCTCGCGCGTGTCGGCGCGAACTTCGAGGGAACGCGGCGTTCCGCCAATGACCGCACGCAACACGCCGCCCTCTGGACTGTTGTTTGCGAGCAGCATCTCGGTCCGCTCTCGCATCGCGCTCACTGCGGCTCTGCTTGCGGCGGGATATTCCGCTTCGCTGGCAGCGGCGATCGGCTGTTCAATCAACTGGCCGCCTTCGGCCCAGCGCACGGTGCCGCTATAATCTCCGGCCTGTGTCAGCACACGGCCCGGGCTTTGCCCGCCGCACCAACCGAGTACGCAAGACACCACAACGAAGATCAGGAAAAATTGGCGCGCCGCTGGCCGATAACGCATCGAACGCACGCTCGATGTGTCAAGCCAAGGCAGCACAAACAGCACGCCGATCGAGGCGAACATGGCGATGACGCCAGCTGTGCGCGAATCGATCGGTCCGATGTTGAAGTCGAACGCCCGCAAGATCGCGTAGAACGGCAGCAGATACCATTCGGGTACGATTTCCGGCGGGGTCTGCACCGGGTTGGCGCGGATGTAATTGTCGGCGTGTCCGAGCGCGTCGGGCATGTAGAACACGAACACTGCGAACAAGATGAGGAAAATCGAGGTCGCGAACAGATCCTTCATCGTCGCGTGCGGCGTGAACGGCACGGTGTCGGCTTTGGACTTAACTTCAATTCCAGCCGGATTGTTCTGCCCCACTTCGTGCAGCGCCCAGATGTGCAGCACCACGACGCCGGCGATCACAAACGGCAGCAGATAGTGCAGCGAGAAGAAGCGATTCAGGGTGGGTTGATCGATCGCCGCACCGCCCGCGATCCAGGTCTGGATCGGCTCGCCCACAAACGGGATTGCGCCCAGGATCGAGGTGATCACGGTGGCGCCCCAGAAGCTCATCTGGCCCCAGGGCAGCGTGTAACCGAGGAAGCCGGTCGCCACCATCAGCGCGTAGATCAGGCAGCCCAGGATCCACAGCACCTCACGCGGCGCCTTGTAGGAGCCGTAATAGAGCCCACGGAACATGTGGATGTAGACCGCCAAGAAGAACATCGAGGCGCCAACGGCGTGGATTGGCTGGATCAGCCAACCGAACGGCACGTCGCGCTTGATGCGCTGGACGCTGTCGAAGGCGTGATCGACATGAGGCACGTAGTGCATCGCCAACACAATGCCGGTGACGATCTGCACCACCAAACACAGTGAGAGGATCGCGCCGAACGTCCACCAATAATTGAGGTTCCGCGGCGTTGGGTAGGCGACGAAGCTGTCGTGCGTCAGCCGGACGATGGGAAGGCGCTTATCGAGCCAACGGGTGAACCCCGATTTCGGCTCATAGGTGGAATGACCGCTCACTTTTGGGGGCTCCCAAGCTTAGCCGATGCGAATGGTGGTGTCGTTGAGATAGACGAACGGGGCGACGCGCAGATTGATCGGCGCAGGCCCGCCGCGAATGCGACCGGAAGTATCGAAGTCAGAGCCATGGCACGGGCAGAACCAGCCGCCGAACTGGCCTTTGTAAGCCGGATCGAATGACGGCAACGGAACACATCCTAGGTGCGTACAATTGGCCTGCAGGATCAGCCACTCGGCTTTTCCCGGTTCGCCATCGGCCTGCTTAATGCGGTCGGCGTCCTTTTCGGGATCCTTGAGACTGGCGTAATCGTCGCGTTGTGCAGCCGCTATCTCGGCAGCCGTGCGGTGACGCACGAACACCGGCTTGCCCTGCCAGATCGCTTTCACTTGCTGGCCCACCTCAATAGCGGAGAGGTCCACCTCGGTGACCGCCAGCGCGCGCGTATCGGCGGCTGGGTTCATCTGGTCGATGAACGGCCACGCGGTCGCCGTCGCGCCGACCGCAGCGACCGATCCTGCCGCAATAAAAATGAAGTCCCGGCGCGTTTCGCCATCGGCGCCATGCGCGTCTGCTGGTTTTGCCTCGGCCACCGCCATCTTCTCCGCGAGCTTGGTTCTCAATCAAAGCTAGGCTAGTCCGGGCTTCCAAGCGCGCGGCGCGTCGCCGCATGCCCGCCCCGATTCCGCCCCGATTCTCCGGCGCTGGAGGCTCTAACGTGCGCCTCGCTCTGTATCAACCTGACATCCCCCAAAATCTTGGCGCGGCCATTCGCCTCGCCGCCTGCCTTGGGGCGCCGCTGGATGTGATTGAGCCCTGTGGATTTCCCTTGACCAACGCGGCCCTGAAGCGCGCGGCACTCGATTATGGGGACAAGGCGCGGGTCATCCGCCACGCCAGCCTGGCGGTATTTCAATCGGCGCCGGAACGAGACTTTGGTCGCTTGGTGCTGGTGGAGACGGACGGCGCCACCCGCTTTCAGGATTTTGCGTTTTCCACAGGCGATACGCTGGTCCTGGGCCGTGAGAGTGCGGGATCGCCGGGAGAGCTATACGCCGCCGCGCAGGCCAGCGTTCGGGTGCCCATGCGGCCCGGTTTGCGCTCGCTCAATGTCGTGGTGGCGGGCGCGGTGGTGTTGACCGAGGCGATGCGCCAAACCGGCGCCTGGGAGAAATTGGATTGAGCCCAAATCTAGCAATCGCAATTTGTGCCGTCATTCCGGGGCGCCGAAGGCGAACCCGGAACCCAGGAGCAACCGCCGCGCTTTATGATCCCCTGGGTTCCGGGTTCTCGGCTGACGCCGAGCCCCGGAATGACGGCGCAAATTTTTTCTGCGCCAACGTTTTCTGCGGTCGACTCGCGTGACCCACCAGGAATACCGCAAAGCCCGCGCGCGCGCCTGGTTCGAGGGGTTGCGCGATCTCATTTGCGCCGAATTCGAGCGACTGGAGGACGAAGCGCCGACTTCGCTCTACCCCGGCGCACCTGGTCGCTTCATCAGAACGCCCTGGCGGCGCGGCGATGGGAGCGCTGATCTTGGCGGCGGCGTCGCCGGACTGATGCGTGGGCGCTTCTTCGAGAAAGTCGGCGTACATGTGAGCACCGTCCACGGCCAATTCAGCGCCGACTTCGCCAAGCAGATTCCCGGCGCGGAAACCGATCCGAGCTTCTGGGCGTCGGGCATTTCGCTGATCGCGCACATGCGCAATCCTCACTGCCCCGCCGCGCACATGAACACGCGCCACATCGTCACCACGCGCTGGTGGTTCGGCGGCGGCGGCGATCTCAATCCGACGCAAGCTTATCAGCGCAACGAAGAGAGCGAAAACGCGCGCGCTTTCCACGCGCCCTACCGCGACGCGTGCGAGAAACACGAGGCCGGGCTTTATGCACGCTACAAGAAATGGGCCGACGAGTATTTCTGGCTGCCGCATCGTGGCGAGTCGCGCGGCGTTGGCGGCATTTTCTATGATCACCACAATAGCGGCCGCGACAGCGACGAAGACAGCTGGGAAGCCGACTTCGCTTTCACGCAGGATGTCGGCCGCGCTTTCCTCGCCGCCTACCCGCCGCTGTTGCGTAAACACATGCACGATGCCTGGAGCGAAGCCGACCGCGAAGAACAACTCGTGCAACGTGGGCGCTACGTGGAGTTCAACCTTCTCTACGACCGCGGCACCACGTTCGGGCTGAAGACAGGCGGCAATGTCGAGAGCATACTTTCCAGTATGCCGCCGGTGGCGAAGTGGCCGTGAGGGGCGTGCCCTACCGCGCCTGCACATTCTCCCGCAGCCAAGCCGCAAACTGGGCCTCATCGATCTCGTCCGCCGCGAGCGCCAAGCTTTGCACGACCACTTCGCCCTCCTGCGCCTCGATCTCCCAGCCGTTCACATAGAGAAAGGCGTACGCGGCGAGAATCCCGGTTCGCTTGTTGCCATCGACGAAGGGATGATTGCGCATGATTCCCGACGCATAGAGCGCGCCCAAAGCAATCAGTTCATCCTGGCCATAAGTCCACGCATTGCGAGGGCGGGCGAGCGCTGACTCGAGCAAGCCGAGGTCGCGCAAACCCGCCCCGCCGCCATGTTCGGCGAGCTGCTCTTCGTGCATGACCAGAACCGCCTCTACCCCAAGCCATTTGGGTTCAGCCGTCACTTCGCCAGCTCACGCAACGCGTTGCGGTAACGCTTCATCGCCCGCCGGGCCGCCTCTATCTGTTCCTGCAGTTCGACGTCATGACGCTGCAGCGCCACCCCGCCCGGGGTTTCGCTGACGCTGAGTTCATCGCCCTCGCCGACCCGCAGCTTGGCCAGCACGTCTTTGGGCAGAACCACGCCGAGCGAATTGCCGACACGGCGCACCTTGAGCGTACGCCCAGCCCGTTTGGCGGGGCCCTCTTGATGGAACGGGGGCTGCTCAGAATCGCTTACGCCCTTGGGCTTCTTGGGATCGTCGGTCATGGACGCCTCCTTTCGGTTATAACTTAAGTTATAACATGGCCCCGCCGGAGTCACGTCGTATCTCTAGTTGTTTGCTTAATAACACTATTTTCTCGCTACCCAATTCCCTGCGCCACCGCCTTCAGTCGTTCGATCACCGAGAGCTTGTCATCGGGAAAGTCCGCATCGATCCACCAGGCCTCCACCTCGCGCAGCACTTCGCCGACCTTGGGGCCGGCCGGCACGCCGGCTGCCATCACTTCATCGCCGCTGAGCGGGAGCTTCGGCGGCGTCCACATCTGACCATGTGCGATCAGCGCGCGCCAAGCCTGCGCCTTCTCGCCGCCCGCGCCCGCCCAGGCGAGCATGACGCGATCGCGGAATGCCTGGTTGCCCAGTCGATAGATCGCGCGCCGCATTTCCTTGAGCGACATGTAGGAAACGATCTTCTCGTCGCCGCCCAATGCTGCAACCAGCCGGTCGCGCTCTTCGTTGGAGAGCTTCAAGCGCCGCCCCAGTGCGCGCGCGCTCTCCTGTTCGGCGAGCGCCGCCGCCACGCGCGTCATTGCGTCCGCAGGCATGAGCAGATCGGCTTCGAGCCGCATCAGCGCATCCAGCCGCGTGTGATTGGCGAGTTCCGGCAGCGCTCGCGCGCGCACTTCAATCGCGTTCATGGCTTCCCACGCCGCGCGCGGATCGGGCGCGGCGAGCAGTTTCTTCGCTTCCTTCCAAATACGCTCCGCCGAAAGCGCATCGAGCCCAGCGGCAAGATCGGCGCACGCATGCAGACCCTGCGGATCGAGCGGACCGCGCGCGTACCACGCGTTGAAACGGAAAAAGCGCAGGATGCGCAGATAATCCTCCTTGATGCGCTCGTGCGCGTCGCCGATGAAAATCACGCGGCCAGCGCGCACGTCGTCGAGGCCGGCGCCAGTGGGATCGTGGATCGCGCCCGATGCATCGGCGTAAAGCGCATTCATGCGGAAATCGCGGCGCTGGGCGTCCTCCTCCCAGCTCTCGGTGAACGCCACGGTCGCGCGGCGGCCATCGGTGCTGACATCGCGGCGGAGCGTGGTGACTTCGTACGGCTTGTGATTCACCACCACCGTCACCGTGCCGTGCTCGATGCCGGTGGGGTGCGCAGCAAAGCCTACCTTGGTTGCGACATCGGTGACTTGCTCCGGCGTCAGTTGCGTGGCGATATCGATATCGTCGATCTCGCGGCCCATCAAAGTGTTGCGCACGCAGCCGCCGACAAAGCGCGAACCACCGGGACGCGCGGCTTCCAGCGCGGCGAGCAGCGCTTGGGCTTCAGGGGCTTTGAGCCAGGGTGCGTGGGGGATGCCGGCGTTCACTCGTATCCCTCGGCAGAGCGAACGCCTTCTATCTGCCTGAGCGACACCTTGAATTCCTCTAGCCACTCACGAAGGTCGTCCCGGGGGAAAATGACCTCATCCTTGTGGCTCAACTCGGCAATGAAGTCTTCCCCGATGCTCATTTTGTAAAACCTGAAACTGGACCATTTGCTCTCGCAGTAAAGACCCTCGGGGTCGTCGGTCTTGATTGCTGTGTAGTCGTGCATTCTTGCGAAGATTTGGACAGTGTCTCGTACGAGTATGATCGCTCCTTCAGCGACGCTGAACTCAATACCATAGGTCCCCCGAGAGAGCATGAACTTAGTAGACCAAGCGCCGTTAGCGCGAGCATTATTCTTCGGTCGATTTCCGTACCCATGCAATTTCTCACGCGACGCCCGACAAATACCTACAGCATCACCAACACTACTCCCCGCGCGCCGTAATCGCAGTGCGCCTTGCCACTATCCGCGCTTGCAGGCGTTCGTTCAGCATAGCTGACAATTTCGCTGGCAGCAGCCCCATGATCACGCTTGCCGGACCCTGCCCTGGCAGCGAACGCAAATCCGGCCCGGGCCAGAGGAAACTGTTGAGTTCGCTGATAACAACCCATTGCCGCTCGCCGTCGAGGCCGACGCGGCGGCATGTGGCGTGCGGAATTTCAAGTGCATCGCTCTGATCGGGTGGCGGCGTGTGTGTTATCGGCGCGACGATAACACGGATATCATTTCCATCGCGCCGCTGTGCCACCACGATCACCGCCGGCCGATCCTTTTGCCCCTCTTCCAGGCCCGCATCGGCTTCGCGCTTCCACAAATACCCATATCGAATAATCTGCCCGACTTGCGGTGCAGGCCATGTCACGCCTTGCGCCCTGCGAGTTCCTTGTTGAACTTCGCAGCCTCAGGCGTCGCGGTGCTTTCCTTCAGCGCCGCCAATAGATAATCCGCTTGTTCCGCGCCGAGATCGTCCACAACCAGGACCTCGCGGTCCCGCCGCTTCAAACGCTCGTATTCAGCAACGCTCATCAGCACCAGACTCGGCTCGCCATGGGCGGTGATGGTGAGCGGGCGCGCCTGCGCCAAGCGCTGGTAGCGGCCGGGCTGACGCTGGAATTCCTTCGCCGTCACGTTGGTCATGCACGTATAGTACGTATTTTACGCGCTTTGTCAATCCGCCCCGGCAGCCCCTGGAAGCCAAGCTAGCGGTTCAGATACCGCTCGCGCTCGGCGGCGGCAGAGTACAAATCAGGCATGGCGCGCAGTTGCAGCGCCATCGGATAAGGCCGCCGACATCAGCGCCACCGCTACTGTTCGGAACACCCTCTGCTTCGTTCGCATCACTAACGCTCCCGCGCCACACGGATGCCCGTGTCGTCGCCGCGCTCGTGGCGCTGTGCGCCGCCGCGTCCGCCAAGGCTGGCCAAGTCTGAGCGCCAGGACGATCCAATAATGGCGCGGCGCGCATCACCAGGCGCATAAGGGTCCTCGAGCCACTCGCCCACATTGCCGATCACGTCGTAGAGCCCGAATGCATTCGGCTGAAACGTTCCCACGCGTCGCGGACCCTCAGGCCAGCACTCGTCGTGGTAGGCGACGCCATTGCGCGCGCCGCGATCGCAGACAGGCGTCTCATTGCCCCAATAATAATTCTGCCGCCTGCCGCCGGGAAAGGCCGCGATCACCCATTCATCGGTCGTCAGCAGCCGATAGCGCTCACCCGTCCGCAGGCTCAGCCAGCTTGCATAGGCTTGCGCGTGATCCCAGCTCACATTCATCACAGGCAGCTCGGAATATTCGGATTCCATCCAGCCGCCCCAGCCTTCGTTGTCGGGCTGGTAGCCATTGCAACCTCCGCCTTCCAGGCACGCGCTCCATTGCGCGAACGTCACCTCGTATTGGCTGACAGCGAACGATTGCTCCGGAATCCACACCATTAACGGGCAATCGACGCAATCGCGGAAAGGCTCAGGTGCTGGAAACGAAGCCGTCACAGGCGCGGCTCTGCGCCTCACTTCTTGGCATGGGCGGGAGATTTCCCATGCCGGGCAATATGCAGAAACCGGATCGTCTTGCGCGGCCGCTTCGCGGTGCGCCCAAGCGCCGGCAAGAACAAAAAGCGCCGCGGCCAAGCCAAACCGAACCTGCATGCGTTTCTCCCCGTCGATTCGACGCCCGATCCTACGCGGGCGCCGAAGCGCCGTCACCCAGGCGCGGGGCCGTCTCTCGAAAGTTGGAGCGCGCGGCCTCCGGCCGCGCTTGCTATGCGCGCTAAAGATACAGTCTTTCCCACAACGCGCGGATCATGCCCGCAGTTGCGCCCCAGATCAGGCGGCCATCGTGGGGCATGGCGAAATAGGCGCGCGTCTTGCCGTTCCAAACGGCTTCGCGACGCTCGTGATTGGCGGGGTCCAGGAGAAACGAAAGCGGCGTTTCAAACACGTCGGCCACCTCGCGCGGATCGAGCGTCAGCGTGAAGCTGGGTTGGACCAGCGCGAGGATTGGCGTGATGGTGAAGCCAGTGCCGGTGTTGTATCGATCCCAGGCGCCGATCGGCTCAATGAAACGGCGCGCGAGCCCGATCTCCTCTTCGGTTTCGCGCAACGCGGTTTCGAGCGGCGTCGCATCATCCTCGTGCACGCGACCGCCGGGAAACGACACCTGCCCCGGATGCGCAGGCGTATCGTGTGCGCGCTGCGTGAACAACATGGTCCAGCCCTCCGGCCGGCGCACGATCGGCGCCAGCACGGCGGCAGGCTTCAGCGGCGCTGGTAGATCGAGCCAGTCGGGATTGAGATCGCGATCCGAGCGCGTCGCGCCGTGCGGCGATAGGCGATCCAGCGGATCGAGACGGGAGCGGAGGAGGGATTCAAATGTGGCGCTCATTAGTTTCCTTTGTAGCGCTGATGATTCCAGGTTGGAGCGCGCGGCTCCTGCCGCGCATCCATCCATCACACAGGGCTTGGGACAATTGCGCGGCAGGAGCCGCGCGCTCCAACCTGGATAGGATTGCGCACTCGTTCCATTCTCAAGCGTCCCCCAACTCCCACCACACGCCCCGACTCCAAACTCCCAGCCTCCCCTCCCGCATTTCCCCCCATTCCACCAGCTCGTAGAACGGCGCGCGCAGCACACGCGCTTCGAGGCGTCCGCGCACCAGCACGTAGGGCCTGGGCGTTTCGCCGTCGTAGCGTACGCGCAGCGGATGTTGCGGCCCGGCCGTCACCACATCGCCGACATTGGTGGTGAACACCAGCGACTGCTCGCGGCCCTCCCCATGGCGGTCGGCGCGGATGGCCACGAAGGGCGCGTCCTCAACCGCGACCAGGATCTTCTCCACCGGCGTCACCAGAAACGTTGCGCCGTCTTCATCCTTGCGCAGGATCGACGCAAACAGCCGCACCATGGCTTCGCGGGTGATGCGTACGCCTTCGTGCTTCCAGGTTCCGTCGGCCAGAATCTCGAAGCCAGCCGCCCCACAATAAGGCGGGTTCCAGCGCTCCACCGGCGGGGCGCCCTTTTCGGCTGTTCCCGCTTGCGCCTTGAGCGCGGCCAGCATTTGCTCCAGCGAAGAGGGCGAATTCGACATGATCAATATTTTTCGGCTCACCACGCTCCGTCATTCCGGACGCGCGGAGCGCGATCCGGAACCCAGGGGATCGTAGAGCTGCGAACTCGCCCCTGGGTTCCGGGTTCTTCGCTTCGCGAAGCCCCGGAATGACAAAGGATGATCAAACCTCTCCCTGCATCACCCAACCACATCCGCCTTATTTTCAGCCTCCCTACAAGCGAGCTTTCAGCCCATGTTCAAATCCGACCCCAACAAGGCCGCCCAGAACGCCATCGTCGCCGAGGCCGAGAAGGCCGGCGAGACGCTGGCCCGCGTCCGCGCCGAAATCGGCAAGGCGGTATTCGGCCAGGAGCGAGTGATCGAGTTAACGCTGGCGGCGGTGTTGGCGGGCGGACACGTGCTGCTGGTCGGCGCGCCGGGGCTGGCCAAGACGCGGCTGGTAGAGGCGATGGCGCTGGTGCTGGGGCTCGATTGGGCGCGGGTGCAGTTCACACCGGACCTGATGCCGGCGGATATTCTGGGCTCGGAAGTGCTCGACCAAGATCAGACCGGCAAGCGCCACTTCCGCTTCGTGCAAGGGCCGATCTTCACGCAATTGCTGATGGCCGACGAAATCAACCGCGCTTCCCCGCGCACGCAATCGGCGCTGCTGCAGGCGATGCAGGAGCATCATGTCACCGTGGCTGGGCAAGCTTACGACGTGCCGCGTCCGTTTCACGTGCTGGCGACGCAGAACCCGATCGAGCACGAGGGCGCCTACCCGTTGCCGGAAGCGCAGCTCGACCGCTTCCTGCTGCAAGTCGATGTGCCCTATCCCGACGCCGAGATCGAACGGAAGATTTTAATCGAAACCACCGGCACAGGCACGGCGGAAGTCTCGGCGGTGCTGAACGCGGAAGCATTGATGCGGATGCAGCATCTCGTGCGCTCGATGCCGGTGGGCGAGAAAGTGCTGGCCGCGATCCTTGAACTAGTGCGCTCAGCGCGGCCCGGATCGAGCCACGATGCGCGCGTGAACGAGCATGTCGCCTGGGGACCGGGGCCGCGGGCGGGACAAGCTTTGATGTTAGCCGCACGTGCGCGCGCGTTGCTGCGCGGACGGTTGGCCCCGGCAGTGGATGACGTTATCGCGCTGGCGCGCCCGGCCCTGGTGCACCGCATGCAACTATCCTTCGGCGCGCGCGCGGAAGGATTGGATGTGGACGCGCTCGTGGACGCGCTGGCGGAGCGCGCAGGGTGAGGGGCTTCTTGGACCGCCGGCGTCTCGCCGGCGACCTCTGCTTCAGTTGCGCTAACCCCGCCGGCGAGGACGCCGGCGGTCCAAGATCATGACCTCCCCCCGCCTAGCCGCTCTTTCCCTCGCCGGCGATCTTCCCGGCGTGCTGCTTGACGCACGCCGGCTCGCCGCCAGCGCGCCTGGCTTTCACGGCCGCCGCCGCGCGGGTCAGGGCGAAGCGTTCTGGCAATATCGCGACCACAGCCCCGAGGACGGCGCGCGCCTCGTGGATTGGCGCCGCTCCGCGCGTGGGGATCGTTATTTTGTACGTGAGCGCGAACGCGAGGCGGCGCAGACGGCGTGGTTCTGGGTCGATCCGGATGCGGGCTTCAACTGGTCAAGCGATCCCAAACGCCCTGCCAAACTCCACCGCGCGCGCGTGCTCGCTTTGGCTCTGGCGACTTTACTCGCGCGCGGCGGCGAGCGCGTTGGCGCGCTTGGCCATGCCCCGCGTCGCGGCGCCAACGCTGTCGACCGCCTCGCGCTCGATCTCGCCGCGCCGATGCGCGACGCCGAAGCGCCCGCACGCGCGAGCCTCGTCTTCTTGAGCGATTTCTACGCCCCGCTGGAAACTTGGCGTTCGCGCCTTGGCGCCGCCGCGGCTGCCGGCGCTGGCGGCGCGCTCGTGATGATAGCCGATCCCGCGGAAGAAATTTTCCCTTACCGCGGCCGCACTTTGTTTCAGGCGCCCGGCGCGAAAACCGAGGCGCTGATCGGTCGCGCTGAGGCCGCGCGTGAGGAATATGGGCTGCGCCTGGGCGAGCACCGCCGCGCGATCCGTGAACTGGGCGCACGCGCCGGCTTTGAGACAATGTTTCACCGCACCGACCACTCGCCCGCCCCGGCGCTGGCGCTGCTGTCAGCGCTGATTGAGGAGCGGCGTAGGTGAATCTCGGACCGTTTCTGTTCGCCGCGCCGGGCGCGCTCGTGGCGCTGTTGGCGCTGCCAGCTTTGTGGTGGCTGATGCGCGCAACGCCGCCGCCGCCACAGCGCACGCAATTTCCCCCAGCCCGCCTGCTGCAGGGCGTGCACACGCAAGAGCAATCGCGAGAGCGCGCGCCCTGGTGGCTCTTACTATTGCGCGCTTTGGCGGCGACCTTGCTCATTCTGGCGTTCGCGCGCCCGACGCTTTCGCCCGGCGCGTTCGTGCAAAGCGGCCGCACTCTGATCGTGATCGACGACGGCTGGACGGCGGCGCCCAATTGGAGCGAGGCGCGCGATGTCGCGATTGCAGCCGCCAGTGAAGCTGAGCGCGCTGGCGCACCTGTGTTTATGCTGCTTACGGCGCCGAGTGCGCCGCCGCGCGATCCTGGTGAAGCACTCACCGGCGCTGACGCGCGCGCGCTGATCACGCGTCTCGAGCCAAAACCCTGGCGACCCGATCGCGCCGACGCCGCGGCCCGCCTAGCGCGGTCACAAGCCAAGTACGATCGCATCGTCTGGATCAGCGACGGGCTCGACGATTCCGGCGCGCAGGCGCTCGCTTCTGAACTCGCGCAACGCGGCCCAGTCTCGGCCTATTTGCCGGCGAGCACCGCGCGCGCGCTCATCTCTGGCGCCGCTACGCCGGAAGGCGTCGTCGTCGAGGCGCGCCGCGCCGGAAACGGTCCTGCATCCGGCGCGATTGCGGCTGAAACTGCGGACGGCCGCGCGCTCGGCGCGGGGGAATTGCATTTTCGCGGCGATGAGCTAACCGCGCGTGCGCGCATCGCTTTGCCTCCGGAAATCGCCGCGCGGGCTGCGCGCGTGCGCATCGTCGGCGAGCAAGGCGCCGGCGCGGTTCGCCTGTTGCCGGCGGGATCGGCGCGGCCGTTTGTGGGCCTGATCGATCCAGGCGGCGCCGGCCAGCCGCTCTTGTCGGACTTGTTTTACGTCCAACGCGCGCTCGCGCCCTATGCGAGCTTGCAGCGCGGCTCGGTGGAGCAATTGCTCGACGCGCGCGCACAGGCATTAGTGCTTCCCGACGCTGGACAAATCTCCCCACTCGACAGCGCCGCGATCGAGCAATGGGTCGAGCGCGGCGGCTTGTTGGTCCGCTTCGCCGGAGCGCGGCTTGCCAACAATCCCTCAGACCGCTTGCTCCCCGTACGCCTGCGCCAAGGGGTGCGTTCGTTCGGCGGCGCCTTGGCGTGGGAGACGCCGCTCGCGATCGGGGCTTTTCCTCAGGATTCGCCATTTGCCGGCCTCGCGCCACCGGGCGACGTGGCCGTGCGCATGCAAGTGCTGGCCGAGCCGTCCTCCTTGTTGGAGGCGAACGTTTGGGCGGCCTTGAGCGATCATTCGCCGTTGGTGACGGCGCGAGCCCGCGGGCGCGGCTTGATTGTGCTGTTCCATGTCAGCGCGACCCCAGCCTGGTCGGACCTGCCACTCTCGGGAGTATTCGTCGAAGCGCTGCGCCGCACCCTGGCATTCGCGGGACGGGATGGCGGCGCGAGCCAGAACGACACGATCGGCGGCCAGTTCGTCGCGCAGCGCCTACTCGACGGCTTCGGCGCGCTCTCGGCAGCACCCACAGACATTCGCCCTATCGCGCCCGAAGCGTTCGCGCTCTCCCAGCCTTCGCCGATGACGCCGCCGGGCCTGTACGAGCGCGGCGGCGTGAGCGACGCCATTCAAGCAGCGCGCGCCGATGAATCGTTTGCGCCGCTTACGCTGCCGCCAACAATCGCCCGCGCAGGGCTCGGCGCCGGCGCCGAACGTCCGCTGGCCGGTTGGCTGTTCGCCGCTGCGGCGTTATTTCTGGCGGCCGATCTACTGGTCGCGTTGTTGCTAGCGGGACGATTGCCGCGACTAAGGCGCGCGAGCGCGGCGCTGCTGATCTTCCTCGTGGCAACGCCGATCGAACCCGCGCGCGCTCAACGCGCGCCGGACGATCCGACCCAGACCTTGCGTTTGGCCTATGTGCGCACCGGAGAGCCTCGCCTCGATCGCCTTAGCGCCGCAGGCCTAACCGCGCTCGGACAAGCGCTTTCGGCGCGCACCTCGGTTGAACCGGGCGCCCCTGCCGCCATCAACCTCGAGAGCGACGATCTGTCCGCCTATCCGTTTGTCTATTGGCCGGCCCCGAGCACGCCGCGACGCTTGTCTGACCGCGCGCTCGCCAACATCGATCGCTACCTCGCCATCGGTGGATTGCTCCTGGTCGATACGCGCGACGCCGGCCGCGCCGAGGCGCGCCCCGCCGCTTTGATGCTCGACGGCGTCGATACGCCGCCGTTGGAGCGAGTGACCGATCAGCACGTGGTGGCGCGCGCATTCTATCTCATGCGCAATTTTCCAGGTCGCGTCGCGAATGCGCAGCTCTGGGCCGAGACCGCATTGGCGGCGTCTGCACGTGACGGCGTGGCCTCGATCTTCATCGGCGATGGCGATTGGGCCGCCGCCTGGGCCGGCGCGGGCGGCGAGCACGAACTAGCGCTGCGCTTCGGAATCAATCTGGTTATGGTGGCGTTGGTCGGCAATTACAAAGCCGATCAAGTGCATGTCCCGGCATTGCTCGAACGCATGGGCGCGCCGCGATGATCGCTGGATCGCGCATTGCTTTCGATCCAGCATTGCCGAGCGCCGCGTTGCTGGCGCTGGCGCTGTTGGCGTTTGCGACTTGGGGTTTCTACCTCTGGCGCGGAGGGGCGACGCCGGCACTGCGCGCCTTAGGCTTGATCTTCTTGTTCACCGGACTGACGCAGCCGCAATGGGTGCGCGAAACCCGTGAGCCCGCCAACGACATCGCGCTGGTGCTCATCGATCAGAGCGAGAGTCTGACGCTCGCCGGACGGCTCGAAGCAGCGCGCGCCGCCGGCGCAGAAATGGCGGCGCGATTGCAGCGTGAGCCCGGGCTCGACGTGCGCGTGCGAGAGACCCGCGGCGGACCCGACGGCACGCTGGTGGCGCCTCTGGTCGCGGACGCGTTGGCCGACACTGCGCGCGGCCGCATCGCCGGTATTGTCGTGGTCACTGACGGACAGGCCGCCGATCCGGCATTAGCCTCGCCAGAGGCGGCCGCGTTCGCTCCGGCGCACGTTTTGATCGTCGGCGATCCCGCGCGTGGGGATCGGCGCCTTGAGCTGATCGCGGCGCCGCCCTTCGCCATCGTCGACGAGCCGATGCGAATTGTCGCGCGCGTGCATGACAGGCGCGCCGGGCCGGTGCGAGTGCGCGCAAGTATCGACGGCGTCGCCGCCGGCGAAACCACCGCGCAGGCCAATCGGGATTTCGAACTCATCGTGCGTCTGCGTAAACGCGGGCGCAACATGATCATCTTGGAAGCGGATGCCGGCGGCGAGGAGATCTCGGCGACCAACAACCGCGCTGCGTTCGCAGCTACAGGCGTGCGCGACCGCTTGCGCGTGCTCCTCATAACCGGCGAGCCGCATCAAGGCGCGCGAGTCTGGCGCAACCTGCTCAAATCCGATCCGGCGGTCGATCTAGTGCATTTCTCAATTCTGCGTCCGCCCGATAAGGCCGACGCAGCCGCGCTCGGCGAGCTTTCGCTGATCCCGTTCCCCACTGAGGAATTATTCGAGCGACGGCTTGGCGAGTTCGATCTGATCATCTTCGATCGCGCGCCCAGACGCGGCGTGCTGGAATCGTACTACCTCGCCGCGGTCGCGCGCCGTATCGAGCAAGGCGGCGCATTGCTCATCACCGCGGGCGAGAGTGAAGCTGGGCTCGACGGGCTCTGGCGCACTCCCCTCGCGGACGTGCTGCCGGCGCGGCCTACCGGGAATATCATTGCACGCGCTTATCGACCGACGCCCAGCGCAATCGGGCGTCGCCACCCGGTCGTACGTGGGCTGCCTTCGCCCGAACGGTGGGGCCGCTGGACACGCCAGATCGAAGCGCGCGCCGACGAGGGCGAGACCGTGCTGGAAGGCGCCGATTCGCGCCCGCTTCTGGTGCTCAATCGCGTCGGCGCGGGCCGCGTCGCGCAATTGTGGTCGGACCAGCCTTGGCTGTGGGCGCGCGGCTACGAAGGCGGCGGCCCGCACGGCGAATTGCTGCGCCGGCTCGCGCATTGGCTCATGCAGGAACCCGAGCTCGAAGAGGAACGCTTGTCGCTTGAGTCAACGCCGCAGGGATTGCAGGTGGGGCGCTCGACGCTTGGCTCTGCAACCAGCGCGGTCGAACTGATCGCCGCTTCCGGCGCGCGCAGTACAGTGCCGCTTGAAGAGCAGGCGCCGGGCCTGTGGCGCGCAATTGTAGCAACGCCGGAGCAAGGGTTGTACGAGGCGCGCTCCGGTGTGTTGCGTGCGTTCGCGGCGGTGGGGCCGCTCAATCCGCGCGAGGCGTCAGCGCTAAATGCCGACCCCGACATTTTACGACCATGGGCGCAAGCCAGCGGTGGCGGCGTGTTTTTGACCGGAGAGGATGGGCGCCGCTTGCCGCAACTGCGACGCGTGGATCGCGGCGCTTCCGCGAGCGGCGCCGATTGGATTGGCGTTCGGCGCAACCAATCCTATGTCGTGCGCGCCGCGCGCGCTTCCCCACTTGGTCCAGGCTGGGCATGGGCGTTGGTGGGCTTGGTTTTGCTGATGTGGACCTGGCGCCGCGAGAGCGCTTGATCCGCGTTTCAAGCGATCAAACCCTGCACCTTGTCCAACCCACCCGGCCTTAGCTCAAGCCATAAGAGCCGCGCCGGATTGACCGGGCCTGGCAAAAGCAATCGCCCTTTCGGCGCTGCCGTGAAGCCGAGCGGCGCGAAGAATTTCTCGGCGCCGACAACGATGATGCCGCCAATCTCACCAGAAGCGCGGCAAGCGGCCGTCGCATCCCGCGCGAGCGCCAAGCCAAGCCCCTGACTGCGCGCGACGGGATCCACTGCGAGCGGCCCCATAAAATAACACGGCGATCCCGCACTGACGCGCCAGATTCGGCAAACGCCGATCACTTGTCCTTCGCCACTGAGCGCGACACGAGAAAGTCGCGGCGCCGCCATGGCGCCGCCCTCGCGCACACGCTCGCTCGTCTTGGCAAAGCGTCCCGGACCGAACGCCCGCGCCAGCACGGCCTCCACGCCCTCGGCATGTTCCGGCAATTCGGCGACGAGCTTGACCTGTGGCATCGGCGATCCCCGGACCGAGGCGCGAGCGCATAGGGCCATCGGCGCGGAGCGTCAACGCGGCGTCGGCGCGCGTTTGCGAATGGCGATAACGATCGCCATAGTGCGACTCGCTTGGCCGGCCTCTCGCTCCCGTCGATGCAGATTTTCGCCAACCGGCGTTTTGCCCGATTTTGGGTCGGACGCTGGCTGGCGACGCTTGCGATACAAGTGCAGCTAACCGCTATGGGCTGGCAGATCTACGATGTCGCCCGGGCGAACGGACAATCGGTGCCGGAAGCGGCTTTTGTCCTGGGGCTTGTCGGCTTGGCGCAATTCCTGCCGCTGCTTGCTCTCTCACTTTATGGCGGCCAACTCGCCGACAGACACAATCGCAAACACATTCTCCTGTCGGCTTATTCCGGCAAAGCGCTGGTCGCGCTCGGTCTGGCGCTGTGCGCCAATCTCGGCGCCGGCATAGTCACCCCCGCCGTGTTTGCCGCCGCGATCGCCGCCGGCGCCATCAATGCGTTCCTACCGCCGGCGGCGAGCGCCTTGATGCCGATGTTGGTGTCGCGCGAGGAATTGCCCAAGGCGGTGGCCTGGAACTCACTTGCCTTCAACTCCGGACTGATCATCGGCCCAGCGATAGGCGGCAATCTCTATCATTTTGGCCCGGCAATCCCCTATGCCGCTGCTTTCGCGCTACTTGCGGTCGCGGTTGGGTTGTTGGTTGGCCTGCACGCGCCGCGCCAGGAAGAGGTCAAGGACGCTCACACCTTGGGTATGATCGTTGAAGGGCTGCGCTACGTGTGGTCCAACAAGATCGTACTTGGCGCGATCTCGCTTGACCTTGTAGTGGTGCTGCTTGCGGGCGCGGTGGCGTTATTGCCGGTATTCGCGCGCGACATCCTGCATGCGGGCCCTGGAGAAATGGGCGTGCTCCGTTCAGCGACGGGCGCGGGCGCCGCTGCGGTTTCGCTGTGGTTAGCGGTTGCCCCGCTGCGGCGGCGCGTCGGACTTTGGATGTTCGCCTCCACCATTGCGTTCGGGGTCGCCACCATTGTGTTTGGCGTTTCCGAATCGTTGTGGCTCACGGCGGTCGCACTCGCGATCGCCGGCGGTGTGGACATGATTTCGGTCTATGTGCGCCAAAGTCTGATCCAATTGGCCACGCCGGCGCCGATGCAAGGCCGCGTGGCGGCGGTGAGCTTTGTGTTCATCTCAGCCTCCAACGAGCTTGGCGACTTCGAAGCCGGGCTGATGGCGCGCCTGCTGGGCCCCTCGCTCGCGGTGACGATCGGCGGGGCCGCTGCGATCGCCGCCTCGTTCGGCTGGATGCGACTGTTTCCCGCGCTTACGCGCGCAGACGGCTTCGAACCGGCGCGCGACCGCTAACGCGCGGCGGGATACTCAAACGGCGAATGCGGGATCAGACCAAAAGACGCTTGCGGCGTATCGTAATTGCCGAGCAGTAATTCGAAGTGCAGGTGCACCGGAATGCGATAGCTTGCTGTATTGCCCATCAAGCCCACTTGCTGCCCCGCATTCACTCGCGAACCCACAACCACCCCGGATGCGAAACTCGACATGTGCGCGTAACGCGTGAAGACGCCGTTGCCGTGATCGATCAGCAGCATGTTGCCGTAATCGTCGCGATACTTGCGTTCTCGCACGACCCCTTCGCCGGCCGCGAAGATTGGACCGCCGCTTGCTGAATGCAGATCGAGGCCCTTGTGCAGGCGGCCATTGCGGCTGCCGAACGCCGAAGAGAGACACGCCCCTTGCGTCGGCGCGACAGCGATGCGCACCCCCTCAACCGTGACTGCGCCTGAATAATTGCGCACCAGGCGGTTGGCGTCCGCGGGCGGCGCGTTGGAGACGCTCATGGCCGGGCACAGGGCCAGGCGCGGTTCGAACGCGCCGCCACCGGCGCTAACATCCGCGACTTCCTCCGCTTGCATCTCGACCGGCCCTTGGATCTGCTCGATCATGATCACTTCGCCGGCTCGCGCAGCCTGTTCGGAAACGTCGCGTCGCAATGCCTGCAATTGGTCGCGCGACATGAACGCCGCGAGCCGGTCGAGCGTCACTTGATCAATGCCCAACCGGCGCGCGAGGTTGGGCACCCGCGAGGCGATTGCGCCGGTGATGGATTGCGGTGCGGGGTATATGGAGCCGCCGAGCCAACCGGCGCCGATCAGCGCCAGCCCCAGCGCCACGCCGCGCACAAATCTCCACATAGCACCCTCCATCGCCCGCGCGGCCAATCGGCGCGCGGCGGCAGGATGCGCTTCGTTTTGATTTCGAATCAATCGCGCTATCGCGTTGGGTGCGTTCTTCTGAGCATCGTTGGCCCGCCCTCATTTCGGCTTCCCCACAACATCTTGTGGTTCCGGTCTCGACATCACCACCAAATCAGCTAATCCTCTCGCTTGCGATTCAGCATAGGGGTTGGCTTATGGAACTTGTTCAGACCCAGGTAGAAGCTTTGGACTTGTGGCGTCGGGTTACCGTCACCACGGTGCGCTCGGATGCGCCGGACCTCACGGCACGGCAGCTCGCCGTGCTGATGACGGTGCGGCTGCAGCCAGCGCCGCATACCGTGCGCGGGCTGGCGGCGGCGCTTAATGTCGGCAAGCCAGCGATTACGCGGGCGCTCGACACCCTCACCCGGCTTGGTTTCGTGCAACGACGCCGCGACCCGAAGGATGGACGCAACGTGTTCGTTGAGCGCACAGACAAAGGCGACGCCTTCCTCGATCAATTGGGCCACACCATCCTGAGCGGCGACGCACCTGCGCGTCCGAGGCTGGAGCTGGCTTCCTGATCGAAGCAGGAATTGCAGGGGAAACGGCGTCTCGCGGGGAGCGGGACGCCGTTTTTTTGGTCAGTGCGCGGGGGCTTGCTCCGCCGCCTGCTCTCCCGCTTCAGCCGCGGGCGCGACCTCTGGCAACGGGGCTGGAAGCGGCACTTGGTTCGGCGAAATCGAGCGCAAATAGGCGATCAGGGCGACGCGATCCTGGTCATTGCGCACACCGGCGAACGTCATGCGCGTTCCCGGGACAAAAGCCGCCGGAGAACGCAAAAAGTCGTTCAAATGCATGTAGTCCCAGCTGGCGTTCATCGCCAACATGCCGTCGCTATAGGTGAAACCGGAATGCTCTCCGATGGCGCGCCCAAACACGTCGTGCAGATTGGGGCCGGTGCCATTCGGTCCCCCCGCTTCGAGATTGTGGCAGGACCGGCACTGCCCAATCGCGCGTTCGCCGCGCGCGACCAGGGCGGCCAGGCCCGCCTCGTCGGCGAACAATCGGCCAAAATCCGGTGGCCCTGCCGGCGTTGCAGGTCCGCCGCCGCTAGAGGAGGTCTCTGCGACCTGCGGCAGGAAGCCTGGCTTTTCGGGATACTGGTTGTGCACCACCGTCGCGGCGCCAATGCCGACAACCATGATTCCAAGAACCGAAGCCAACACCGCGCCGGCCATTGAATTGAATTTGAGGTCGCTCATGTTCCCGCCTTGGAAAACTCCCGCCGGGTTATGGCCTGCGTCGGCGCACTCGCCAAGATGCGGCAAAGCCCGCGCGGGCGACGAACCGCCGCAGGACGGGTGCAAACCACGCCGCCAGGTTCTATCGACAACGCGATGAACCCTATCATCGTCATTCCCGCACGCATGGCGGCGAGCCGGCTGCCCGGCAAACCTCTGGCCGACATCCATGGCCGGCCCATGATCGCGTGGGTAGTGGAAGCCGCACGCGCGGCCGGCATCGGCCCGGTGCTGGTCGCGGCGGGGGAGGCTGAGATCGCTTCCGCCGCCGCGGCGGCTGGCGCGGAAGCCGTGCTCACCGACCCCGCTCTGCCTTCGGGATCCGACCGCGTGCATGCCGCGCTCGCCGCGTTCGATCCCGCGGGACGCTTCGACGTCGCGGTCAATCTGCAGGGCGACATGCCCACCATGCGCGGCGAGGATATCGCACGCGCCGTCGCAGTGCTCGGACGCGGCGCCGACATCGCAACCTTGGTTTCGCCCTCGAGCGATCCCGCCGACCGCGACAATCCCAACGTCGTGAAAGCGATCCGCGCCAGCGACGGACGCTGCCTCGCTTTCACGCGCGCGCCAGCACCATGGGGCGAAGGGCCGATTGAGCGCCATGTCGGCATCTATGTGTATCGCCGCCACGCGCTGGCGCGCTTCGTCGCCGCGCCGCCCTCGCCGCTGGAGCTGCGCGAGAAACTCGAACAAATGCGCGCGCTTGAAATGGGCATGACGATTTACGCCGATGCAATCGCCGATTTCCCGAAAGGCGTCGATAGCCCCGCGGATCTGGAAGCAGCGCGCGCGGCGTTGGAACGCTGAATCAACACGGGCATCGCTTCAACCATGCGCTCTCCCACGCACGTCGGGGAACGAGCGTGCTGAATCTTTGCAAGCCTTCCTCCCCTCCGGGAGACGGGGCGCGTTGTCGGCGCCGAGGTAGTCTCTAGG
>CADEEA010000002.1 GCA_902826245.1 uncultured Alphaproteobacteria bacterium
CGGCGACGAAGGGGTTGGCGAAGCGGTCGGAATATTCCTTGGTGCGGGCGGCGATCTTCTCGGCGTCGCCGATATCGGCGCGGAAAATGATTTCGACCGCGCCCTTGGCGCCCATCACCGCGATCTCCGCGCTGGGCCAGGCGTAATTCACGTCGCCGCGCAAATGCTTGGAGCTCATCACGTCATAGGCGCCGCCATAGGCTTTGCGCGTGATCAACGTCACTTTCGGCACTGTGGCTTCGCCATACGCAAACAGCAATTTCGCGCCGTGTTTAATGAGGCCGCCTAATTCCTGCTTCGTCCCCGGCAGGAACCCCGGCACGTCCACAAAGGTCACAATCGGAATCGAAAAAGCATCGCAGAAGCGCACGAAGCGCGCGGCTTTGCGCGAAGCGTCGATGTCGAGCACGCCGGCCAGCACCATGGGCTGGTTGGCGACGATGCCGACCGGCGCGCCGTCCAGGCGCGCGAACGCCGTGATGATGTTCTTGCCGAACTCCGCGCCGATCTCGAAGAAGTCGCCCTCGTCGGCAACCTTTTCGATCAGCTCCTTCATGTCGTAGGGCTTGTTGGGATTGTCAGGGATAAGGCGATCGAGGCTCTCTTCCTCGCGGTTGATGTCGTCATAATGCTGACGCGTTGGCGGCTTTTCGCGATTGGATCCGGGTAGGAAATCGATAAGCCGACGCATCTGCGTCAACGTCTCGAAGTCGTTCTCGAACGCGCCGTCAACGACGCCGGACTTGCCCGCGTGAACGCGGGCGCCGCCAAGCTCCTCGTGCGTAACGATCTCGTTGGTCACGGTTTTTACCACTTCCGGGCCGGTGACGTACATGTAGCTCGTATCGCGCACCATGAAGATGAAATCGGTCATCGCCGGGGAATACACATCGCCGCCCGCGCACGGGCCCATGATCACGCTGATCTGGGGGATCACGCCAGAGGCGAGAATGTTGCGCTGGAAAATGTCGGCGTAACCGGCGAGGCTCTCGACGCCCTCCTGGATGCGCGCGCCGCCAGCGTCAAAGATACCGACGATTGGCGCGCCGTTCTTCATCGCCGCGTCCTGCACCTTGCAGATTTTCTCCGCATGCGCGCGCGAGAGCGAGCCGCCGAACACGGTGAAGTCCTTGGAGAACACGTACACAAGCCGGCCGTTGATTGTGCCCCAGCCGGTGACCACGCCGTCGCCTGGGATTTTCTGCTCGGCCATGCCGAACTCGGCGCAGCGATGCTCAACGAACATGTCCCATTCCTCGAACGAGCCTTCGTCGAGCAGGAGTTCGATCCGTTCGCGCGCGGTAAGCTTGCCCTTGGCGTGCTGCGCCGCATGACGCTTCTCGCCCCCCCCAGCGCGGGCGGCGGCGCGTTTGGCTTCGAGAGTTGTGATGATGTCTTTCATTCGTGCAGTGCTCCGCGCATCTGTCATTCTGGGGCTCGCCCTCGGGTTCGGCTGACGGTCGGCCCGAGGCTAAACTCCGCGAGAACCCGGAACCCAGGAGATCGTAGAGCGCCGCTTGTCGCCCCCGGGTTCCGGATCGTGCTTCGCGCGCCCGGAATGACGGAAGTGGGTTAGGTTGACAAGGTTTGGATGAAGGCCCCGACCGATTGCAAGTCGCACACCGAAACGGCGCCGCCGATCACGCCCATCAGCAGACGCGGACGCACGGCGCTGACGGCAAACGCAGCGATCGGCGCCGCAACCGCCGGTGACTAACCCCGCTATGTGGGTCCAGCCCACACCGCCGAGGGTTAGGAAGAACGTCGCCGACACCACAACGGTGACGAAGAACTCGGACATCGCGACACTGCCCACCGCGTGGCGAGGCGCATGCCCGCGCGTGTTGTTTGTGGCCGCCTGATCGAGGACGAGGCGATGACAGGTTTACGCCGGCGTCACCCTTGTCTTAGGCGCGTTCCGTTACCCTTGTCTCCGGGCTGGACAAAGCCGTGGCCTGGAGCGGGTAGAGGGAATCGAACCCTCGTCTTCAGCTTGGAAGGCTGTGGCTCTACCATTGAGCTATACCCGCGCGGCCGCGCTAGGGACTGGCGCCTGATCGCATGTCGCCGGCCGGCGCGGTGTGTGAGATTTTCCCCCGCCGAGGTCAAGGGGCCCTGATAGCGGCGCACGAGACGCTGCGACGGCCCCCACATGGCTCGCGTCCCGGTTGCGTCGGATGGTGGGCGGTGAGGGGATCGAACCCCCGACCCTCTCCGTGTAAAGGAGACGCTCTACCGCTGAGCTAACCGCCCGCCGTCAGGCATGAAAGAGCCCAGACGTAAACTGCTGGCGGAGACGCAGGGATTCGAACCCTGGGTACGCTTTACACGTACAACGCCTTAGCAAGGCGCCGCCTTAAGCCACTCGGCCACGTCTCCGGCACCGCCACGCTTACCCCGCGCCGGCCTTAGCGGGCAAGGCGCAAAGTGTCGGCAAGGGCAAGGTTAACTGGCGCCGAGCTTGCGCGAGCCGCGGGGTAGCTTTTAGTCCCAGGGGCGAAATTTCCATGTCTAAGCCGGCGTTTGCGCAGGCCTGGCCCGATTTGGCTCAGGACCAGGACGAGCGCGCAGTGCTGCTGCGGGAAGCGCAAAAGCTCGCCGAGCTCGCTGGCGCCTTCTCCCTGTTCGGGCTGCGCATCGACGTCGACCTGACCCATGAACCCTTCCTTGGCGCCGACACCCACTACCGCACCGAGAGTGCGCCTGACATTCCCGCCAACGACCGCTCCCCACGGCGACAATTTCCAGCCATTAACCAACGCGGCGTTCACATCGATCCGCGCTTGCCGATCTGGACTATCCAGACGCTGGACTGGGTGTTCGTGATCCTGGCCGCGGAGTGCGCTTCCCGCTGGGGAGCGGGCGCAAGCATTGCGCAGCTGCCGTTCGGTCAGGCGGCCGGTTACATCGCCGCCGCAGGCGCGCTCAAGATTGGCTTGTGGTTGACCCACGCCTATCAGCGCTCCATCGCCGAAAGCGAGCACGAGTTTGGCGGCCTCGCTCTGGGCGCCATTCTCGGCATTCTCATTGCCAATGTGCTTGCCTTTGACGCCCGCGGCGCCGCTGCGCTAGCGGCGGTGTTGCCGCTCGCGGCTATGCTTCTCGCCGGTATGCATTGGGCCCTTCGCGTGTGGACCAGCGCCGTTCACCGCGCCGGGCTGTTCTCCGAAAACATCGTCATCGTCGGCGCCACCGACGCCGCGCGCCGTTTGGCGCAGCGCATCGCCCAGCGCAAGGAAGCGCGCGTGCTCGCCGTGGTCGACGACCGACTCTCACGCTCGCCCAGGTCGCTGGCGGGCGCGCCCGTGGCCGGTGATATCGACGATCTGCTCGCGTGGGATGGGTTGCCTTATGTCGACCGCATCGTCGTGGCGGTGTCGGCCAAGAGCGAGCCGCGCGTGCGCGCCATTCTGCGTAAGCTCCGCGAATTGCCCAACCGCGTCGATCTCTTGCTGGACTACGAAGTAGAGAGCGTGCGCGGGCGTCGCGTGAGCCGCCTGGGCGCAACGCCCATCGCCACGATAGCTGCCCCGGCTCAACCGGGCGCACGCGCGGCCTTGAAGCGCATCTCGGACCTCCTTCTTGGCTCAATGTTGCTCGTGTTGTTCGCGTTGCCGATGTGCGCGATCGCGATCGCGGTGAAGCTCGACAGCAAAGGCCCCGCGCTGTATCGCCAGCGCCGGCACGGGTTCAACAACCGCATCATAACCATCCTGAAATTCCGCACCATGCGCGACGCCCCGGACATGGCTTTCCAACAAGTCAGTCCCCGCGATCCGCGCATCACCCGCATTGGCGGATTTCTTCGTCGCACCAGCCTCGATGAATTGCCGCAACTGATTAACGTGCTCTTGGGCGACATGAGCCTGGTGGGGCCGCGCCCGCACGCGGTCGGCATGAAGGCCGCCGGACGTGAACTTAACGACATTGTCGCTGAATACGCCCACCGGCATCGCGTCAAACCGGGCATAACCGGTTGGGCGCAGGTGCACGGCTCGCGCGGCCCGTTGAATACGCCCGCCTGCGTCCGCCGACGCCTGCAATTCGACCTAGACTACGTGGCGCGGGCTTCGCTCTGGCTCGACCTGCAAATCCTCGCGCGCACGGCGCCGATTCTGTTCGGCGACCGCAAGGCTACGCGGTGAAGCGCGCGCTCATCCTCGCGCCTTTGCAGATCGCCCAAGCCGTCATCGGCTTTGGCGCGATCGCGCTCTTCACGCGCCTGATGAGCGCGGAGGAGTACGGGCGCTATGCGATCGCGCTCTCGCTTTCCATGCTGGCGCACACACTCTTGTTCACATGGGCGGAAGCTGCGGCGTTCCGGTTTTTGCCCAAGGCGCGATCGGAATCAGCAGAACCGGACCATTTCGCGACGCTGCTTGCGATGGCGGGCGCGCTGGGCGTTGCGACGTTTGCCCTCTTATGCGCAGCGCTGCAGTTTGCCGACATCGGTGAAGCGGTCGCGCTCGCCAGCTTCGCCGTCGGCGCTGCATTTCTGCGTTTTGTGATCCGCCTTGCGCGGGAGAGCGACCGCGCTGCGCTCGATCTGCAGCGCTACGCGATTGCGGAGGCCGCTTACCTTGTGCTTGGTTTTGGCGGCGGGATCGCCGCTCTGGTGAGCTTTGACTTAGGCGCCAGCGGTCCATTCATCGGCCTTCTTCTAGCGGGAATACTCGTTGCAGCGTGGGACACGCCCGCTCTGTTTGCACGCGCCAGAGGCGGACGCGTCGATAGCAGGCGGGTGCTTGCTTATGCGGGGTACGGCGCGCCTCTCGCGCTCGCGCTCTGCATTGACCTGGCGGTGCAGGCCGGCGCGCGCTTGATGTTGGCGGACGCGGCCGGCGCTGACGCAGTAGGCGCCTACGCCGCTGCATGGGGACTGGCGCGCCCGCTGGACATTGCATTCATGAGCTTGAGCGCCATGCTTGCGCCTCGGATCTTTCATGTCTTTGAGACCAGCGCCGACGACGCCCGCGACGCCGCCCAATCCATGTTCATCAGCTTCGCTGCGTTCGCGGCCCCTTGCGCCGCGGCATTGGCGCTCATGGCGCCGCAAATTTCCGAATTCATGCTCGGCGCCCCGTTGCGTGAGGCGGCGGCGCAGACCTTGCCATGGCTCGCGGCGGCCGGACTCTGCAGCGGCTTCAACCTCTATTATTGGTCCGAAGCATTCCAACTCACCGGCCGCACCGGCCTCCGCGCCACGCTTTTGTTGGCGCCGGCGGCGGTGCAACTGGCCCTGACGGCGTATTTGGCGCCTCTCGCGGGGGCGATCGGCGCCGCCGCTGCGGCCTTGGCCGGGACGCTGCTCGGCGCCGTTATCCTTGCAGCGGCCGGATCGCGCCTATTCGCTCTGCCCATCCCACTTGGCGCCCTCGCGCGCATCGGCGGCGCTGTGTGCTTCATGGCGATTATACTGGTGGCGGCGCGTCCCTTTGGGTTTTTCGCCATGCTGGCGTACGGCGGATCGGCCTACGGCTTGGGCGTTCTGATGTTCAACGTGGCTGATATGCGCTCCCAAGCCCGGCGAGCGCTTGCGCCTTTGCTTGAAAGAATGCGCGCCCATGCGCACTGAGGCCGCCATCGTCGTGCGCGACGCGACCGCGCCGCCGCTGCTCAGCGTGGTGACGCCATTTCACCGCGACGATCCCAGCGCGCTTCTCGTTTCGCTCACGCCAGCGCCGCCGGAAGTGGAATTCGTGCTGCTCGACGACGGATCGGGCGATGCGGCGCTTTTGAGTCGCACGGTCACCGCCTGCGCGCGCCTCGGCGCCGCCGCGCGCATCATCGTCTGGAGCGACAATCGCGGGCGCTCCGCCGCGCGCAATCGGCTGATCGAAGCTGCGCGCGGCGAGTACGTCCTTTTCCTCGACGCTGACATGAGGGCTGACGATGCAGACTTCATCCCTCGCTGGCTGCACCTGATCGAAGCCAAGCATCCCGAGGCGGCTTTCGGCGGACTTTCGCTGCGACATGCAAAGCGTACTGCCGTGACCGCTTTGCACTTCGACCTGTTCGCGCGCTCCGACTGCCGCGGCGCACGGGCGCGCACGTCTTCGCAATTTGTTTCCACCGCAAACCTCCTCGTGCGCCGTGATGTTCTGACGGCCATTCCCTTCGATAGTGAATTCGTGGGCTGGGGCTTCGAGGACATCGACTGGGCGCTGCGCGCGTCTGCGACCGCACCCATTCTGCACATCGACAACGCCGCCTCCCACCTCGGCCTCGATGAGGTCAGCACGCTGTTGCGAAAAAGCGCGCAAGCGGGGCCGAATTTCGCACGCCTCGCGGCTAAACACCAAGCTGCAGTGTCGCGCTTTGCGGCCTATAAAGCGGCGCGCGCCTTGCGCTTCGCGCCTGCGCGTCCGTTCCTCATGCGCGCCTTTGCATGGCTCGCCAAGTTCAATGCGGCGCCAATGCTTATGCGGCGCCTTGCGCTCAAGCTATTCCGGGCCGCGCACTACGCCGAGCACCTGCCATGACCACCTACGCCCCGCCGCGCGACCCGCTCAGCAAAGCTCGTCGCGCCTGGACCCAGGCGCGCCGAATTGCGCCGGCGCGGCTAAGCTTTTCCGAACCGGTGCTGAGCCTGTGCTTCGACGACTTTCCCGCGAGTGCAGCCACGATCGGAGCACCCCTGTTAGAGCGCTATGGCGCGCGCGGCTCGTTTTTCGCGTCGAGTAGTTTTGCTGAAGGCGAGTCCGGCAGCGGGCGCTGTTTCGGCCTTCCCGACCTGGAGCGACTTCGAAACACCGGTCACGAAATCGGCTGCCATACCTTTACGCACAGCGATTGCGCGCGCCAGGACCTCTTCGCCACTCTGCAGGATATCGCACGCAATCGCGATGCGCTCGTCGCAATGGGGTGTGAGCCGCCTGTTTCTCTAGCTTATCCCTACGGCGAGACCTCCATCCCGCTGAAGCGCGCGCTGCCCAAACGCCTCGCGTGCGCGCGCGGCATCACCGCGGGTCTCAATCGAGGCTTGACCGACCTCGCGCACCTGCGCGCCTATCCTCTATTTGGGCGCGGCGGCATCGCGGGCGCGATGCGCGCGTTGAGGCAAGCGGCGCGCACCAAGGCCTGGATGATAGCATTCACTCACGACGTAAGCACAACCCCATCGCCGTGGGGAACCCATCCCGACGAGCTGGAGGCGCTGATCGTCATGGCGCGGCAGCTTGGCGTGACGATCCTGCCGGTGAGAGACGCTTTAGCGCGGGGGCGTGCATGATCCTCGTCAGCATCATTATTCCAACCTTTCGCCGTCCGGCCTCGTTCCTGCGCGCCGCGCGCAGCGCCTTGGCGCAACAATGCCCCTTCGCCTTCGAACTGGTGGTGATCGACAATTCCCCCGAGCATAGCGCGCTCGCCGAAATCGCGGTATTGGAAGGGGAGGCGCACATTCCTGTTCGCTACGCCCATGCTCCCAAGCCCGGCGTCGCCAGCGCGCGAAACGCGGGCCTTGCATTGGCGCAAGGCAAATACGTTGCCTGGCTTGACGATGACGAGCAGGCGCCTCCGCACTGGCTCGCGGCGCTGGTCGCGGTGCGGCGCGAGACAGGCGCGCAGAGTGTTTTTGGCCCCGTGCGGGCATGCGCGCCCGATCACACGCGCCACGCGGCTTTTTTTGAGCGGCTCTACGCGCGCAGCGGACCAGAGCGCAACGCGCCGCTTACGCGGGCTTTCGGCATCGGCAATTCGCTGCAGCCGCGCGCCCTCTTCGAGGAGGGCTTCGATCCCGCCAGCGACCAGAGCGGAGGCGAGGACGATCGCTTGTTTGCGCTCTGGCGCGAAGCGGGCGCGCGCTATGCGTGGGCGGCCGATGCGTGGGTCGTGGAGCACATCGACGCCAAACGCATGCGCCTTGCCTACGGCCTCAAACGCGCGTTCGCGTACGGCCAAGGCCCGAGCGCGCAGGCGTGGCGCGCGCGGGATTTTTTGGCGCTCGCGCGCCACATGACGATCGGATTAACCCAGGCGATCGTGTTCATGACCCTGAGCGCGCCGCTCATGTTCACACTACGCGCGGCGGGACTGGCGATGCTTGACCGTGGATGTCGCGGCGCCGGCAAGGTTCTATGGTTCCTGGAGCAGCGCTTCTACGGCGCGGCGACCTGAATTAACGCGCGAACCAGCGCTCTAGCGGGGTTTGTGCGCCCGCATAAACAATACCCAGCGTCCTGGCCCCGGTCCCATCGAGCGCTCGCTTCGCGGCGAGCGCCGCGGGCGCTGCACCTTCACCGCCGCCAACGACTAAAATGATCCCATCCATATGGCGAGCAGCCGCGAGGCTCGCTTTGCCCAGTTCAATCGCCGGCGCATCCACAATCATGGTCATGCCAGAGGCGCGCACGGCGTCCCAGTACGCAGCCCCCGGCGAAAGCCGCAGTTTGGCGCCGGCTGGGATGGCGCGCGCATTGAGCACTCCCACGCGAACATTTGAGCGCCCGACTTGTCGATAAGAAAGAGCCTCAGCATCGATCCGCGCACCTGCGTCATCGAGAATTGTGCACAAGCTGACGCCGTCCAAATCGCCAGCGACCGCCTCGCCCAACTTTTGCTCCGCCAGCGCGCGTGCAAGCCGATTGCCGCGCAAGTCTAGGTCGAGCACTAAGACTGGTTCGGGGCCCGCCGCTTGCACCAGCGCGCGCACGACGTTGGTGACGCCTTCCCCGCGACGCCCCGAAGTCACCATGATGACGCGCCCAGCGCCCTCGCCCCTCGGCTTCAATGCACCGATCGCTTGCATCAGGCCTTGTGTATCGATGGGGGCGCTCATGGGCGCGCCGCCGGAACGATCGCCAGTACCGGCGCGCCAAGGGTTCGCGCCGCCGAGGCCGACGTGGGAAATGCACCACGCAAGAAAGCGCGCGCGAGTCCTGCAGCGGCGGCGAGCACAATTGCGAGCGCCGCGCTCACCAGCATGATGGGCCAACGCCAGCTCTTGCCTTGCGCGGGGGGCGTCGCACGTTCGACCGCGCTGATGTCATTGCTGGAACGGGCCAACACCTCTTCACGCGAACGCGCATCTTCGGCGCGGGAGGCGAATGTCTGCGCGGTCGCCTCAAGCACGGAGCGCTCCCGTTGCAATTGCCGGAATTGCGGTTCGATGGCCTGCATTTTCCTGAGACGCACGCGCACTTCTTCGCGTTGCTGCGTCAAGGCGGCCTCGCGTCCGCGCTGCGCGCGCGCTTCCGCTTGCATGGCGTACAGCTGGCTTGCCACGTCCTGACGCACCGGGTTGATCCCGCGGCGGGTCACGCTGGCGGGGTCGCCGCCAGAAAGAAAGCCCTGCAGCTGAGCGATGCGCCGATCCACTTCCCGCACAGGCAGCGCATCCTCTTGGTAGCGCGACAACAGGCGTTCGCGCTCAAGCTGGGCCGCCACCAGATCGCGGCGGGCGTCGGATTCAGAATATAGCTCGATTTGTTCGGGTTCGGATTCCATCTGCCCGCGCAGCGCCGCCGCGCGCGCTTCCGCCTCGCGCTTGCTGGTCTGGGCATCGAGCAATTGCGTTTCGATATCGCCGGCGCGCTTCGCGAGCGCCGCCAATTCGCTCTCGAAATCACCGATGCCGTTCTCGGTCAAGAACGCCGACAGCGCCGCACTCGCCGCCACAGCACGCTGCCCGATGCCCGCCGTTTGCGCTGAAAAAACCTCATACTCGCCACCAACAAGGACGTCGCGGCGGCGTTTCAGGTATTGGCCGAGCAGTGCGTTCAACGCACCGGCGGCGATAGTGGCGTTCGCGTGTTCAAAGGATAGCGCAATGGAGGGCGTCTGCGGCGCGGTTTCTATCTTCAGGTGTTGGACGAACGCGCGTTCGGCGGTGGCAAGCTTACGCGCATCGCTCTGGCCTGACCGCGCGACATCCGGATAGAGGCGCGCCAGCCCAACCTCGCCGATCGCCGCACGCACAACCGAGCCTGATGCGATCATCCGCATTTCGGCGTTCACGACCGCCTGCATCTCCTGCGCCGGCCCCGCCGCCCCGTTGGCGTTCGGCCGGTAGACATATTCTTCTCCCAAGCGGACCAGCAACTCGGCGCGCGCAGTGTAGGCTCGCGGCGCCAGCAACGCCGCCAGCAACCCCAGCGCCAGAATTGCGCCTCCCACACTCGCCACGATGACGCGCTCGGCCCAGAGCATCGCGATGCAATCGGCGAAGTCCACGCGCGGCGCCTCGGCCCAACCAAAATGGGCGGCCTTCGCTTTCGGCTTTGAGCTCATGATTCTCCGCACCCCTGGCAGGCGCATTATCGGCGGATTTGGTAAATGATCGTTCACCAGCCTTAGGCATCGTGCGCGCGTTTTCAGCCGGAGAGCTTCATGCGCGCCGTTTTCATTGTTCTCGTCATGATCGTGCTCACGGCATCGCCGGCATTTGGCCAAGACGCCGCGCCGATGGCGTATTCCGAGACGACGCCCGCCTATCGCTTCTATCCGGGAGACGAGGTGGAAGTGACCATCTTTTCGGCGCCGGAACTAAGCCGCGTCGCGATGGTCGGCCCCGATGGGCGCATCGCGCTGCCTTTGATCGGTGCGGTACGCGCGGCGGATCTCACGGCGGCCGAATTACAGGATGCTTTGGTGGCCGCCTACGCGCCGCAGCTGCGCGCCCCGGAACTCAGCGTCACGCCGCGCACCTATGGGTCACGGCAAGTGTTCGTCGGCGGCGAGGTGGCGCGCCCGGGCGTATACGCCATGCCCGCCAACATCGACGCACTCCAAGCGGTAGCGATGGCGGGTGGATTTCTTCCCTCGGCGAGGCGTCGCGAGGTGCTGGTGCTTTCGCGCGGCGGCGGCGCAACCGACGTCGCCCGTGTGGACCTCTCCACCCGCGCCATGCGCCGCGGGCTGCCGGACGCACGTCCGCTGCAGCGCTATGACGTCGTGTTTGTGCCCCGCTCGCCGATCGCGCAGGTGAACTTGTTCATGCAGCAATACGTACGCGACGCGCTGCCGATCCAGTTCGGCTTTTATTACGACCTGCGCAGCCCGAGCAATTGATCGGGCTTAATGCACGCCCTTGGCCAGCCACTCGCGCGCGCGCTTCTGCGCGGCGGCGACTTCATCCTTGCTGAGCTGGTCGGCGATCTCGCGGCGGCATTCCTTGGCCGCCTCAGAACCGCGCACGGCGGCAAGGTTAAACCACATATGCGCCTGCACGAGGTCCACGGACCCCGATTGGCCGGTCGAATAGATCAGCCCGAGCTTGTACAAATCTTCGCTTTGCGCCGCCGTCGTCCGCGCTGCTTCATGCGCCTCGGCGATTTCCATATCCGTGAACGCCATTTTGGCTGCTCCCTTGGTCTTGCCTGGGAACGCCGCGCCTGTTGGCGTCACTCGTTCCACCCCATTCCTGCACCGCCATTCGGCTGCGCAGGACGGGATGAATGCCATGGATAACTTGCAATAATCCTAACGCGATCAGGATTGTTTCGCGGCCGCTTGGGCTATCGAGGCCGCGGTTTGGCCAAACAGCATTTTCGCTGCTTCCTGCTGTTCCTTGCTGCCAGGCGCGGGCGGCGGTTTACGGAGCTCGGCCCCTGCCGCGAACCCGCGCTGCACGGCTGGGCGTGCGGCGATGCGGTCGATCCAGGCGTTCACGCGCGGAAACGCACCCATGTCCTGGCCGAATATTGAAGCAAGTTTTACCCAAGGGTACAGCGACATCTCGACGATGGAGTATTGGTCCGCCACGAAGTCACGGCCCTCGAGCCTGCGATCAAGTACGCCGATCAAGCGGTTCACTTCATTGTTGTAGCGCGTGACCGAGTATTCGATCCTGGCCGGGTCATCGACCAGATTGGGCGCATAATTTCTGAAATGGCTGGCCTGGCCGAACATTGGCCCCACGCTCGCCATCTGCCAGAACAGCCATTCGTCAACGACAATACGTGCGCGCTCGTCGCTGGGATAGAATTGCCCGGTCTTGCGTCCAAGATATTGCAAGATTGCGCCGGACTCGAACACCGAGATAGGCTCGCCCCCCGGCCCCTCCGGATCGACAATCGCTGGCATGCGGTTATTGGGGCTGATCTTTAGAAAACCCGGGCTGAATTGTTCGCCTGCGCCGATGTTCACCGGCTTCAGTACATAGGGCAGCTCCATTTCTTCGAGCGCGATTGATATCTTCCAGCCGTTCGGCGTGGGCCAGAAATAGAGCTCGATGGGTTGGGACATTGGGGCCTCCGGCGCGCGTCACGATAAACACTGGTACTCGGCGGATGTGGGCGGCGCTTAACCAACAATCAACCACAGTCGAGCAAAGGTCGTCCTGCGATTTGAGCGGGGGCTGCCATGCTTGTCTACATCTGGCTTTGCGTCATAGCCCAGGCGTTCATCCCCGGGGGCGATCGCATCGCTTCGCTCAGCGCTGGCGCTTTCGAAGCACATCTGCGCACGGAAACGGGGTCACCCGCGTTGATCGGCGCCGCCGGCCACATCGCACGCTATACCCCGCTCGCGGCGCGCGCACTGTAACCGATCTGGCGCTACTGCGCCGCCGCCAGCACCGCAGCATCCTCCGCATCTCGCTTGGCGCGGATCATCGCCACGAGCCAGATCGAGATTTCGTAGAGCGCATAAACCGGCAGAGCCATCACGAACATGGAGAAAAGATCGTTCGGCGTAACGAACGCCGCGAAGGCGGCAATGCCAACCACGGCGTAGCGGCGACCTTGGCGCAGCATCGGCGCCGACACCATACCCACCCGCCCGAGCAGCGAGAGCACTACGGGAAGCTGGAACATCAAGCCGAACGCCAGCACCAAAGTGGTGACGAGGCCCATGTATTCGTCGACCTTGGGCAAATACTTTACCCTTAGATTTCCATCGTTCAGCTCCTGGCTGAAAGCGAATTGCAGCGCATAGGGCATAGCGACGTAGAACACGAAAGCCGCGCCCAGCGCGAACATGAAAGGCGCGGCCACCAGGAACGGCGCGGTGGCGGCGCGCTCACGCTTGTACAGCCCCGGCGCGATGAAGGCGTAAGCCTGCCAAGCGATGATCGGAAACGTCACCACAATCGCGGCAAACAGCGCGATCTGCATTTTCACCGAGAAGAAACCGAACGCACCCGTGTTGATCAGATCGATGGGCTGGCCGACGAGGTCAGGGTGCGCCGCGTCGCGGGCAGCTTTAAATGGCGCAGCGAGCAATTGAAAAATCGGGTCGGCTATGAGGAAGCAGCCGACAAAGGCCACGACCAACGCAATCGAGACAGTCATCAGCCTCGAACGCAGCTCGCTCAAATGGTCGAGCAGAGGCGCCCGCGAGGCCTCGATCTCGTCCTCGTCGGTTTTCGCCGCGGTCAAGGCGCGCTCCGCACGAGCGGCGCTGATTCCATTGCGCGCACTTCCGGCGGCTGTTCTTCTGGAGCGGCGGCTTCCTCCACGTCGGGCGGCGACACGCCCTCGGGCGCAGGCGTCTTCGATGAAATCCCTGCATAGTCCTCAAGTGTCGGCAGCGACTTTGCCGCTGGGCTCGTGATCTCATTGGCGAGGCTGCTGAGATTGGTGGTGCGCCGCAGCGCCTCCACTTCTTTTTTCAACTCATCCAGCTCGGCCTGGCGGGCCAATTCATCGAACCCGGTGCGGAACTCTTGCGCCATGCCGCGCAGCTTCGCTGTCCAACGCCCCAGCTTTCGCAGCAGGAGCGGCAAATCCTTCGGCCCGATCACCACCAGCGCAAGCACGCCGAGGACCAGAATTTCGTTGAGGCCGAGGCTCGGCAGCATAGGGATTTCCCGCGCTTATTGCGCGCGGTCCTCGCTGGACCGATCCGGGACTTGGCGCGGCGGTTCCTCGGGCTTCTGCTCCTGCGGATCTGCGAGACCCTTACGGAAACCGCGGATTCCCTTTCCGAGATCCTCCATAAGCCCTGATATGCGTCCCGGCCGGCTGAACAGCAGAAAGGCCAAGCCGAGGACGATCAGCACGCCCCAAACATTATGCGGCATTAACGAAACTCCACTCGTATTTTCCGACCGGCGAAACCGAGCGCCTAATCGTCATTTCCCATATGATCCACGAAAAAGCTTGAGGCGTCGTCACTTTCCGACAGGTGCTCCTCATCGGGGCTCAACTCCTCGCTTGGCTTCGGCACGTCCATGGCCGCCGCAGCGCGGGCGTCGAGCAGGCCCAGCCCCTTCAAATCGTCCTTGCCTGGCAGCGCGTCAAGCGAGGCCAAGCCGAACTGACTGAGGAAAGCGTCGGTTGTTCCAAAAGTGAGCGGCCGCCCCGGGGTGCGCCGCCGGCCTCGTGGGCGGATCCAGTTCAGCTCCAGCAGCAATTCCATCGCCCCCTGCGACAGCGAAACGCCCCGGATTTCCTCGATCTCGGACCTAGTCACGGGTTGATGGTATGCAATTACCGCTAAGGTCTCCAGAGCCGCCTTCGGTAGTCGGCGCGGGGCTTGGCGGGTCTCCGAGAACAGGCCTGCCAAATCCGTAGCGGACTGAAATCGCCACGCTCCGCCGGCTTCAACCAATTGCACGCCGCGCTCCGCATAATCCGCCTTCAACTTCATCAGCACACCCGCGACGTCCACGCCAGGGCCAAGCTTTTCGGAGAGCGCCTTGGCAGTGATCGGCTCGCCGCTGGCAAACAACAGCGCCTCAGCGGCGCGGATCGCATCGGCCGAAGGAGGCCCGCGGCGCTGCTCGCCGCCTTCGGAGAAAGCGTCTTCGATGCGGCGCAACGCGTCAGCCACGGGCTGGTCAGGCGGGTTCATCGGATGCTCCACTCCGCTCGGGCCGCGCGCGTACGAATAGCGGGGCGAACGCCTCCGCTTGGCGCAATTCCGCTTTGCCTTCGCGTGCGAGTTCAAGCGCTGCGCCAAAAGTGGAGGCAAGATAACTCTCTGGCGGGGGCGCGTCGGCGCCTCCTTCTCCCTCCGGTGCCATCGCCTGGATGGGGCGCCATTCGGTCAACATCGCCAGCGCCGCCTCGAGGCTCTTGCGCGCGGTTTCCAAAGGATAGGCGCGACGCACGCCGGTTTTGTACGCCCGCTTGCGCACCGCCTTGGCGCGCTCGGCGCAATAGGCGTTGAGCAATTCGTACAGATCGGCTCGCCAGATCGTTTCTTTCGTCAGCGCGATCGGACGCGGCTGACCGTTGAGGAAAACGTCGCGGCCAAGTTGCGGGAGAGCGTCGAGCGCCCTGGCGGCGGCGCGCGCACGTTCGAGGTGCAGGAGCTTCCAACGCAATGTCGCAGCCATGTCGTCGGCGTCGGGTTCGTCGATTGCGGCCTGCTGCTTCGGGATCAACAACCGCGACTTCAACAGCGCCAGCCACGCCGCCATCACCAGATAATCGCCAGCGATCTCCATATTGGCGGCGCGCGCGCCGGCTATGAAGGCGAGGTATTGATCGGCGATGAGGCTGATCGGAACCTGCGCGATGTCGATCTTGCGCGCGCGAGCAAGCTCCAGGAGCACATGCAGCGGCCCTTCAAACGCGTCGAGCGCCACCGATAACGCCTCAGCGCCCTCCGCTCCCTCGGCGGCGGTCAGGTCCAGCTCGGTCTGGTCGGCGGTATCGTTCACGCGGCCGCTTATAGCATCAATTGCCCAAACCGCGCCCAGCCTTCCCCCGCATCGAACTCGCCTGGTTGGCGCTTGGCCAGCGCCTCAACCCGCCGGGCGCGCTCGTGCGCGGCGCTAGAGAGATCGGAGCACCCCTTGGCGGTCTCCTGCATTTCCGCCAGCACGCCCGAGCATTGCAGCACGATGTCGCAGCCGGCCCCAAGTGCGGCCGCCGCCCGCTCAGCCAGACCGCCGATCTTGGCGAGCGCTCTCATGTCGAGGTCGTCGCTGAACAACAGCCCGTGGAAGCCGATCCTCTTTCGAATGATCTCGCCGATTATAACCGGCGAACAAGTGGCCGGGCGCTCCCCATCCCAGGCTTCGTAGACGATGTGCGCGGTCATGGCCGCCTCGGCATCGGCTAGTTCGATAAACGGTTGAAGATCGCGCTCCAACTCATTCACAGCAGCGCGCACCCGGGGGAGCGAGAAATGGCTGTCGGATATCGCTCTTCCATGTCCCGGCATGTGTTTGATGCAGCCAGCAACCTCTCCCGCATGCAAACCCTCAAGCGCCGCCCGCGCAAGCACGGAGATGGTATCTGGATCGGCCGAGAATGCGCGATCGCCGACCACCGCCTTGTCGCTGCCCTCAACCGGTGCATCCAACACCGGAGCAAAATCGGCGTTGACGCCAATGGCGCGCAATTCATGTGCGATCAGGCGGTGCCCAAGCCGAGCTGCTTCAACGCCTGCGTCAGGATCGCGCGCGTGGATTTCGCCGTACCTGCCCGGCGCCGGCCACACCGGCCATTCCGGCGCCTTTAGCCGCGCAACTCGCCCGCCCTCCTGGTCGATCCAGACCAACGCATCACGTCCAACCGACTCACGCAATTCGACGCAAAGCGCGCGCACCTGCTCGCGACTGACGCAGGCCTCGCGAAACAAAATGAACGCCCAGGGTTGCGACTCGCGGAAAAAAGCGCGGGCGCCGTCGTCGAGTTTAGGTTGGCGGATTCCGAAAGCGCAGGAGAGCATGCAGGCAGCCTAGCGCGCTGCGGGGATGCAGTCCTGCCCCATCTCACGAATGTGCATACAGAATTGGGCCGCTTCCGCCCTGCTCGCGAAATAGCCTGCGCGCACGCGATAATAGGTCCCCCGTGCACCAAGATCAGCTCGTTGGACATCCATCTTGGCGGCGTCGAACAGCGCAGGCGCGCGGCTGCTGAACCGGCGCCAGGCAGCCTGCACCGCTTCCTCCGAGCGCAGCGCCGCAAGCTGGGCCACGTAGGGTCCGCCATCTGCCGGCGCGACGGCGTTCGTCGACGCTGCAGTTCCAATGGCGCTGTCGCTGGTACGCGGCGTCGGCGCCGGCTGGGCGGTCTGAAAGGCGGCGGCTTCGTCACCGGCATCAGGCGCTGCTTGCAACCCTTCCACTTTATAGGGACCCGGCTGCGCTTCGATACGCGCGACCTCTTCGGCGCCATAGAGTTGCCAAACGAAGCCCCCGAACGCCAAGGCAACAACGATCATCAACACGTAGATCACGCCCGAGGTGCGGGTCTGCTCCTCATATTGATGCATGCGTGCATCAGCTCTGGCGTTCACTGTTTCATCTCCCCAAGTCGCGCGCCTTCGCTAGCATTGCGCGCAGACTCAAGGGTTAAGCCGCGGGCCGTTTATAATTCGTTGCCGTTTCAGAAGGTGAACAAACGCTTATGTTCGTCGATGGCGAAATCGTCGGTCATGCCGGCTATGTAGTCGCAGGCGCGCCGCGCAGTTCGCTGGCCGCCTGGTCCGTTACCGCCAACCTGCCAATCCGGGGGCAACAATTCCGGTTGCGATAGAAAGAGCTCAAACAGCTCCTTTAAGATGCGTTTGGCGTGGCTGCGCGAGCGGTTCACCTTCCAGTGCCGATACATGCGCGTCATCAGGAAGCGGCGCAAAATGGCCTGATGCTCGTTCATTTCGTCGGAGAAACCGATCAGCGGTTTGCCGGCTGCACGGATATCCTCCACCCGTTTCGGTTTCGCGTCAGTCAACCGGTTGCCGCTTTCCCAAACTAGATCGTCGATCCAGACGCCGATCAGGCGGCGTACGGTCTCTGCGATCAGCCGACTTTCCTCGATGCCGGGGAACGCCGCTTCGACCCCGCCCAGCACCCGCGCCAGCATCGGCACTTCCGCGCGCAGCTCCGCCAACGAGAACAGCCCGGCGCGCAGGCCATCGTCGATATCGTGATTATTGTAGGCGATGTCGTCAGCGTGGGCGGCGACTTGCGCTTCAGGCCCCGGCCAAGTGTGCAACTCAAGATCGTGCGTCGCCACATATTCCTGGATCGCGACCGGCAAATCCTCAAGGGCCGCGCCGTGGCGGATCAACGGTCCGTTGTGCTTGACCACGCCTTCCAGCGTTTCCCAGGTGAGGTTCAGGCCGTCAAAGCTCGGGTAGCGGCGCTCCAACTTGGTCAGGACGCGTAGGGTCTGGGCGTTGTGGTCGAACCCTTCGAAACCTTCCATGCAGAGGTCGAGCACATCCTCTCCAGTGTGGCCGAACGGGGGATGGCCGAGATCGTGAGCGATGCCGAGGCATTCAGCCAAATCGTCGTCGAGCCCCATCTGCCGCGCCACGGCGCGGGCGATCTGGGCAACCTCGAGCGAATGGGTGAGCCGGGTGCGGTAATGATCGCCTTCGTGGGCCACAAACACCTGGGTTTTGCCCTTGAGCCGGCGGAAGGCGCTGGAATGGACAATGCGGTCGCGGTCACGCTCGAAGGGCGTGCGGTGGCGGCTTTCCGGTTCGGGATGGAGCCGCCCGCGCGAGCGGGCGGGCTCGCTGGCGTAAAGCGCCCGCGGCGGGCGCTGCACCGTAGAACCCGCTTTGCCCGTGCGCCCTTCAGCCATACAACCGCTTCTCCTGCTCGCGACCGAGCCTATATGAAGCAAGCTTGCTTGAGAAAGCGCTGAGGCATTGCATTAACGAATGACAGGCGTGACCCTCTCCCCATCGGCGGCAGCCAGGATCAAGAGCGTAGTGGCCGGCGAGCCGGCCGGCGCGGGCCTTCGGGTGGCGGTGGAAGGCGGAGGGTGCTCCGGCTTTCAATACGAAATCAATGTCGCACTATCCCCGACCGGCGACGATTACGTCGTCGAGCGCGACGGCGCGCGCCTGTTCGTGGACCCGGTGTCGCTGCCCTTTCTGCTCGGCTCGGAGGTGGACTGGGTAGACGAACTGATCGGTGCTTCCTTCAAAGTGAAGAACCCCAACGCCAAATCCAGCTGCGGCTGCGGCGTCAGCTTTTCTGTTTAGATGTTCGCCAAGAAGTCCCGAGCCGACCGCGCCCTGGACGCTTTCCAGCGCCGTAACTGGAAAGCCGCGCGCCGGCTGTTCGAGGAAATCGGCCACGCGAGAAGGGCCGGGGAAGATTATCATCTCGGTCTGCTCTACTGGCGCGGCTTCGGCGGGGACCGCGACGTCAAAGCGGGCGCAGCGTGCTTCCGGCGTGCAGCCGAGCAAGGCCACGCTGCGGCGCAGACCGCGTTTGCGCTGGCGCTGCGGTCGGGCGTCGGCGTGGCGAAGGACGAAGCGGCGGCGACCTCGCTTTTTCGCTTGGCCGCGGGCGCGGGCGATTGCGATGCAATGGTTGAGCTTGCGGCCCTGAGCGGCCCCGACGAGGCGATCGTCCTGCTGCGCCGCGCCGTTGACCTTGGCCATCCTCCCGCCATGCGCCGCCTCGCCGACCTTGTGATGCGCCACGATCCGGTTGGGGCGCTGGCATTGCTTTACGCCGAGGCCGCCATGACCGGCGATGACGGCGCACGCGCGCGCGCCGCCGAGCTGGCGCGTGAGATGAATCCGGCGGAAATCACCCAAGCACAGCGCGCGGGCCGCGCCCATGCCGACGCCGCCGCAAAGCGGCTGCGAGGAACCTCATGAATGTGGCCGAAGCGCTGAAGGCGCGCGTGTCCGTGCGCGCCTACAAGCCCGATCCTTTGCCTGAACAGCTGTTGCGCGAGATACTCGACGCCGCGCGCTGGGCGCCGTCTGGGGGCAATCTGCAGCCCTGGCGCACAATCGCTGTCGCCGGACCCGAGAGAGTCGCCGTGATCGCGCTGGCGAAAGCGAGCCTGCCGGGCGATGTCGGGGAACGCTTCGTCTATCCGCCGGATTTGTGGGAGCCCCACCGCTCGCGGCGCTTCAAGATGGGCGAGGACATGTACGCGCTCTTGGGCATTCCGCGCGAGGACAAGGCCGGGCGGCTCAAACAATTCATGCGCAATTACGAATTCTTCGGCGCTCCGGTGGGGCTCTTCTTCGTTATCGACAAGCGCATGGGCTACGGCCAATGGGCGCATATGGGCATGTTCATGCAATCGATCGCGCTGGCGGCGCTGGAGCGCGGGGTGTCGAGTTGCATGCAGGAATGCTGGGCGACTTTGCGCACGCCGCTAGCCGCGCATTTCGGCTTGGGCGAGAGCGAGATGATCTATTGCGGCATGGCGTTGGGCTACGCCGATGAAACTGCGGCGATCAACACACTGCGCTCGGAGCGCGCGGAACTGGATGAGATTGCGGAGTTTCGGGGATTTTGACCGCGGCTGGCGCTGCGAGCATCGCTGCTTGTCACTCCCAAAGGGACTCGGAACGTTTGCGGCCTGCAGTTCGCTATCGAATGACCTCACGCCACGCGCGAGGTGCTCATTGATATGAATGAGGAAAGCTTGGTGGGCGCGACAGGGATTGAACCTGTGACCCCTCCCGTGTGAAACGCCTTAGGGGCCATTTTTGACCGTTTCAAGCTGTCTCAAACCGTGTGCGGAAATCGCTTATTCCCCTGCACTTTCCTTCTGATACGACGCCATGAACCGATTGACACGTTTCACGCCGTCTCAGCGTAACTCACGCCACTCGCTACCAAAACGCTACCAAAAATGCAGCCCATTTGAGCCCTGACCCTTCTTTTTTCTTGTGTGAAGGGTCGGATTTTCGCAGGGTTTTGGTAGCGAAGCTCACTTGGTAGCGATTTGGTAGCGGGACCTTCAAGAGATAATCGTGCCCAGAAAAAGTGCCTCAAACGCCCAACCGCTGACCGACAAGCGTGTCCGATCACTCATACAATCTGCGGCGATCGGCGATTATCTCGATGGCGCCACCACCGGGCTTTACCTGCGCGTCGGCAAACGCGGCGCCAGTTGGTCCCTTCTCTACCGGGTCACTGGACATGGCGGCGACAGCGCCGCTGGCCACAGGGCCAAGGGGGCGATGACCCGGATGCACCTTGGCGACTATCCGAATGTCGGCCTTGCCGCGGCCCGCGAGAAAGCGTTCGCCACGCTGCGTGTCGCAGAGGACGGCGAGGATCCGCGCCAAGCGGCCTCCCCGGTCAAGACCGCCCGCGGCAAGACGCTGACCTGGCTCGTCGATGAGTACCTGGAGAAATACGCCGCCAAGTCACTGGTAAACTCCAAGACCGGCTCGTGGGTGCTGAAGCGCCATTGGACGCCCGTGTTCGGCGCCCGCGCATTTTCATCGATCAAGCGCTCGGAACTGAACGAGCGTCTGAAGGAAATCGCCGCGTCGGAAAATCACGGGCCAGGCGCGGCGATGGATGCGCGGCGATGGATCATGAGCGTGTATGGCTGGGCCATCCGGGAGGAAATCGCCGCCCACAATCCCGCCGTCGGGCTCATTGGCAAGGAAGGGCTCCGTCAAAACCCGGGCGATCTGCGCCCGCGCGAACGTGTCCTGACCATCGAGGAAGCGCGCGCCGTCTATCAGGCGACATTCAAGATGCCGTCGCCTTGGGGGGAACTGGCGCGCGTGCTTCTGCTCTCTCTTGCGCGTCTGGGTGAATTCTCCCAGGCCCAGAGGAGCTGGTTCGATCGCGCGGGCCGTAACCTTGAAGTGCCCGGAATGGGGCACAAGAACAAACATCCCAAGACCGTGCCCATGACTGATCTCACCTTTGAGATCCTCGACCAACGGCCCGCAGGGAAAGAAGGGCCCTATCTCTTCTCCACGACCAATGGCGAGAAGGCCATTTACAGCTTTGCCGATAATTACGCGAACAAGCTGCGTGAGCTCAGTGCCGCTGAGCTAGGACGAACCGTACCGCACTTCACGCCGCACGATTTTAGGCGATCCGGTTCGACGCATCTGACCGGCTTGGGCGTCAACGAAGAAGTCGTTGAGACGCTCTTGGGCCATAAGATCAAGGGCGTGCGCGGCATCTATATGAAGCATAAGTTTCTTGAGGAGCGGCGTGCGGCGCTGAGGCTCTGGGAAAAAACAATCATCGGGCCTGCGATCAAACCGGCCCAACCGACGAAGGCAGCCAAAACGAAATGAGCACATGCGCCCTCTCAGCGGCCGAGGAGAACTCGTGTCAAACCCTTGAGGAAGAGCCGCTGTTCGGCCTGTCGCGTTAGCATCCGCTCGTGAACGATGGGCTTGCGACTATCCAATTGCATTTCTATCGCGCCGGAGCGCGGCGCGGCTTACGCATTCGCCAAGAAATGGCTCAAACGACGCCTAAATGGCTCATTTCGGGCCCCTGATCCTGGTCGTTCCAGAGGACCTACTCTTGCCGACGCGCAAAGCGGACCGCCAGCAGGAGCCAACGCAATTGCAGGCGATCAAAGCGGCGGACAGGTCCGTCGTCAAGGACGCGTCCGTTGGCCATCCTCACGCCGGGCACCAACCCCTCCTTCACGCGCCGCGCAACCGTCGCGCGTGAAATTCCGAAGCACTCCTTGATAGCTCGATAGGTCAGCAACACGCGGTCAGCGCGCAGATCGGCCAGCATCCGATCCACGGCTTCGTGAAGCTCAGCCGGATAGTCGGGCATATCCTCGACTGTGACGGTTCGAGTAGGACACCTTACTGCGCGGCCGACTCGACGCGGAGAAGTTGGCGGCGAGGCCGCCACTATTGCGTTGTGTTCGCGGTTCGCCGATCGCGGGACTGGGCCTTTGTTCGGCGCCGTTGCCGTGGGCGCGTCGAACAAACCCAATTGTGCGGCGTCAACGGGTTTCACCCTCGCTTTCCTGCGCTGCGGAGCGGCAATGTGGGCGCCAGCGGTCATGGCGAACGTCCTGAATACGCCCTCAGCTCAATGTCCCGCATCACCAACACACGAACGGGTGCGCCTTCGCGCACCCGCAATGTCGGACGCACACTGAGCTCGCGATCGACGATGCGCGCGCCGGTTTGCGCTGCTTGCTGAGCGGCGCTGTCGCCGAGGCTTTGCGTTAGCGACGCGCCTTCGTCGTCATTCTCCGCTTCGTTGGCGACAACGCTGATGATCGAAGACAACGCGACAGCGGCGGCGAGACGGTCGAGATGATTGTCGGTCCGATCGCTCAACCCCGAAGCGCCGGAAGGGTCGCTCGCTTCCATGCCCTCAAGGTTGATAGACCAGCCATTAGGCAGGATAAGCCTATTCCAGGCGAGCAGGATGCGGTGGTCGCCATATCTGGTCCCGCTTTGATATGTGCCGATCAGGCGCGAGCCTTGTGGGATCAAGAGATAGTCGCCGCTGACACTGTCATAGACGGGCGCCGTCACCTGGGCGATCACGCGTCCCGGCAAATCCGAATTGAGCGCCGTCACGAGCGCTGCGGGGATAACTTGCCCGGCTTGCACTTCGTAACGAGAGAGCGGCGGTGTCAGGCGCGAGTCGAGACGCCCGTCGTTGGCTTCAGTGTGCACGCTGACCTGATGTTCGCCGAAGAGGATCGGCGAAGCGCGCGCCGCCGCTTGCGGATCGACCGGCGATGCATCGGCGTGCGCTGTCTGGCGCGGTCCTTCCGAGGCGCCACCGCTCCACATTGGATCCGCTGGCGCCACGAGCGCGCTAGCGTCGCCCTCCGCCGGCAGCTCTTCGCCACTTTCAAACCGACCGCGCGGCAGGTCGCCCGCTGCGTAACCAGACGCGGCCTGCTGAATTGATTCCGGCGGCCCGCCCGCCGCGGCGACGGCCGCCTCTGTGGCGCCGCCGCGCCGGTCGGGCCGCTCCGATAGACCGCTCACCAAAGCGAAGGCGATAACAATCCCCGCCGCCCCCGTTCCGGCGAGCAGGACTTTGCGCGAGAGACGCTTGGGTGACGGCGGGCGCGCGCGGATGGCGAGGTCCGGCTGCTCTTGCGCTTGCGGGATGGCGGCGTTCATGGATGCGCTCCGGTGCGATCGATGCGGACGATGATCGGCGCGCGCGCACCGAGACGAAGCTCGGCGCGGTCGAACACGCGGTCGATCATGTAGCGCTGGCCTTGCACGCGATAATTCACCAGCTCTGCGCCTTCGCCGGTGACGACGAACACGGGCGGCATGTCGGCTGCGGCGACACCCGGCGTGAATTCGATCCAGGTGCGGCGGCCGTCGTCAAACACCCGCGTCGGCGTCCAGATTGGCGTGCGTCCCCGCACCGTGCGGATGCGATAGGCAAAGTTGAGCCGATCGATCGGTGGGACGCCCGAGGATGAAACCACGCTCTGCGGATAAGACCAGGCGACTTGCGCGGCATAAGCGCTGCCGGCTTGCGAAATTGCTTCGACCAAATACGTGCGTCGATCGGTGATGAGCACGATGTTGGTGCGCAAGCCCGTCACCTGCGGTTTTACCAAAACGATGGTGCGTCCATCGCTTTCGGTTTCAGCCTCGGCTTGCGTCACCATCCAGCGTGAAGTGTCGCCAGCGGCGATGCTGTTGAGGGTCTCGCCAGGCTCAAGCAGGATGGTCGAGACGTAATTGGGGTTGGTGTAAAGCTCAAAAAGCGCGCCCGGCTCGTAGCTATAGATCTGGCGCGCGGCGTTGAAGCTATCGCGGGTCGGGCGTTGTCGCGCGGCTGTGTTGGCGGCGGCGAGGGTTTCCAAAGGCGGCGGCTCGCGGCCGCGGCGCGCTTGGCGGCGAGATTCGGCAATAGGCGCCAACACGGGCGCATCAGCGACAACTTGCACCGCGCCGCGCAGCTCTAGGGCGGAGGTTTCGACGCCATCACCTTCGGCGACGGGCACGATATCGGCGGTCGCGCAGGCTGCGAGCGCGCTCGACATCAAGAGGGTGAGGAGGAAGCGTTTCATCGTTCGCGGCTCCAGGAGAAGTCGGAGATCAGCAGGCCAAGCGGATTGGCGGCGATATCGTCGGCATTGCGCGGCGGCTGCGTCGTGACGCTGAAGACGCCGGTATAAAGCTGGCCATCATTCGTGCCGGTCGCATTGGTGGCGCTTTCGACCCAGCTGACTTCCCAGGCATGGTCGGAACGCGCGATGATCGAACGGATATGCACGGTGCGGCCTACGCGCCCGAGGCTGAGGAACGGATCGTCCGCGCGCGCCAGTTCAGTCAAATGTGCTGCGGCCTGCGGGGTCAGAAACTTGTAGGCTTCAAGCCAATTCTCACGCAGCACCACGCCATCGGTTGGCAGCGAGCGCACCAGGCGAACGAAACGGCCGAGGTGATAGGCGACTTGCGCCTCGCTTGGGCTCCAGCGCCCGTCGGCGGCGCGAACGTTCATCACCTGCCCTTCTGGGCTTACTTCCACGACGTGCACAAAAGTGCGCTTCTGCAACGCCACCATAGTGAGCGAAACGCCGAGCGCGCCGGCAAGACCAAGACACCCGAAAGCAATGGCACGCCACGACCGCGCCGACAGCACCGCCGAGCCCATGCGTGCATCCCATTCCTGGCGCGCCCGCGCATAAGGCGTGTCGGCCGGTTCGGGCGCGAAACTTCTCGCCGGCGATCGGAATGGGAAATTCATGGTTTGCCCCCTGAAGACGCTGAAGGTTTTGGTTGCATGGCGGCGTAATTGACCGGACGCGCACCGCCGCTTGCGGAAGGAGAATTGCCCCCGCCCGAAGCACCGCCGCCGCCACGCGAAGCTGGGCGCGCGCCGCCGATTGCGCGGCTCGCGCCGCCTGCAAGCGCACGTGCGCCCCCGACCATGGTCTTGGCTGCGTAATAAGTGGCAACGCCGCCGCCGATCGCGGTGACGGCGCCACCGACGCCGGCGCGATAAGCATCGGCGCCAGAGAGATGGGGCTGGCCCGACACGACTTCACTGGCGAGTTGCGGGCCGAACCATGCGAGCGCCAGCACGGTCAAACCGAACAGCAGCACGTTGAGCGCGCCGCCCGCGTCGAGTGTTAAGGTCGCAGGGAGCGTATTGACGAAGGTGATCGAGACCGAGGCGATCAGCGCCAGAACGAACAATCGGATAGCGCACCCCGCCACCCAGCCGAGCGGGCGCTCCGCCACCCAGGCTGTGCCGTTGAAGACGCCCCACGGCAGCGCGACGAACGCGGCGAGGGAGCCGAGCTTGAAGGCGATCAGGGAAACAAAGAGCTGCAGCGCGAGAACGAAAAAGCCGAGTGCTACAAAGATGGCGGCGAGAAAGATCGTCCCCATCGTGAGCGCGTCGGTGAAGATGTTCATGCCTTCGGCGAGCGCGATGGTCTTGCCGAAGAGTTCGGTTCCGATCTGGCCGACGCGTCCTGGATTATGGAGATCAGCCATGCTCATCGACGAGCCGCCGGCTTGGAGACCCAATTGCGCTCCCGATTGGACGATCGCGGTGGAGAGCATGTTCCAATTGTTCACGAGGAACGCGAACAGCCCGACGAACAGCACTTTCCTGAAGAATGGCGCCATCGGCGCTTCACCGGCGAGCGCCCATTGCGCGCCCGCCAGCGTGATCGAGATCACGATCAGCGCATTCAGGACATAGGTCACATCGCCTTGGATCAGGCCGAAGCCCGAATTGGCGACGCCCAGGAATTGATCCAGGAACGAATTGATGGATGCAGGATCCATTGGCTCGCCTCAGTGTTCAAACGCCGAGCGCGCGGGCGCGGTCGTCGTCGTCGTTTGGGTTGGAAAGGCGCGGCGCTGGATTTCGCGGCCGCGTTCTTCGCGCGCAAGCCGCTCCATGCGTTCGGTTTCGAGCGCGCGGCCTTGCGCGATCAAGAGCGCGTGGATTTCCGCGAGCTGGGATGCCTGGATGCCGAGCAGCTGATTGCCGGCTTGGATGGCGCCGGTCTGGCCTTCGCTGCCGCTGGACGATTGCAAAGCGCGGTCGATGCGTCCGCGCGTGCTCTCAATCGAGCGCGCGGCATTGGCTTCCGCTTCCATGGCCCGCTGCAGGCTGGCGCGGCTTTCGCGCACCCAGGAATCGGACTGGCCCAGTATCTGGTCGAGATCAAAATCCTCCCAGGTCTCCGGATAGAGCGTGCGCAGATCTTCGCCGACCTGATGGGCCTCGAAGGCGATGCCCTGCGCCGTCTCGAACAGAGCCCGTGCTTCGTCGATCGATTGGGTGAGCTCCGGCGAGAGCTGCAACGGGTTCTGCCGCAACATCGCTGCCGCCTGCTCGATCTGCTGTACCTGATTGCGTATCTGTTCGAGCGCGCGGGCGGCGGACAGCATATTTTGCGCGTAATTGGTCGGATCATAGACGATGCGCTGCGCTTGCGCCGGGGACGCAGCCAGCGTCGCGGCCATAGCCGCGCTGGCCAGCAAAGATATGAGTCTACGTTGCATGGTTCTCTCCCTCATTCCGCGGCGACGAGGTCGGCAGCGGGTTTGATCGGCTGGAATGGCGGTGATGCGGCCACCTTGAATCGGCGCAGCGCATCGGCGGCGTCGCGCAAACCGCGTGCGTCGAGCCAAGCTGGGGCAAAGCCGCTGGCGCCCCCCTCTTTCAAGACGTGGTCCATCAGCGCGTGATCTTCCGGACGCGAAGCGCCGACGAAAGCGAGAGCCGCGGGACCAAGACCCAATTCGAATAGACGGCAGCCATCACGGCTGACGAGGTAATAATCCCGCTTCGGCGTCGCGTTTGCGATCAGCGCGATCTGACGCGCATTCAATCCCAGGCGCTCATAGAAGGCACGCGAACGCGGCTCACGGGCGCGGTCATTGGGCAGATAGATGCGCGTCAGGCAGGCTTCGATGATGGTCGAGGCGATGGTACTCGCTTCGACATCGGCCAGTTCTTGGCTCGCGAACACGACAGCGACGTTTTTCTTCCGCAGGGTCTTCAGCCAATCTTGAATCTGCGCGGAAAAGAACGCGTCCTTCACGAAGAGCCAGGCCTCGTCGAGCACTAGAAGCGTGGGCTTGCCATCAAAGCGGCGCTCCAAGACATGGAAGAGCGCGGCGAGCACCGCTCCCGCGGCTTGCGGCCGGCGCATCAAATCGTCCATCTCGAACGCCTGGACGGCGCCATATCCAAGCGTTGAATGATCGTGATCCAGAAGCCGCCCGTACGGTCCCGCATGGGTGAAGGGTTGGAGCGCAGCGCGCACTTCGCCATCTTGCGCCAGCGCCACATAGAGCGTGAGCGTGCGGTCTTCCACCGGACGCGCGGACAAGATTTCGAGTGTCCGCCAAAGCTCCGCACGCATCTCCGGGGTGACCGACACGTTGGCGGCGGCGATCAGGCCTGCGATCCAATCGAGCGCCCAGGCACGCTCTTCCGGCTCATGAATGCACTCGAACGGCTGCAGGCCAAGCGCATGCTCGTCGCCCAGATCGAAGAAATCGCCGCCTAGCCCTAAGAGAATCGCACGCGCCGAGCGGCCCTTGTCGAACAGATACACTTGCGCATCAGGGTAGCGCAGAAATTGCGCCGCCAAGGTCGCCAACAACACCGATTTGCCGGCGCCGGTCGGGCCGACGATCATGGTGTGGCCAACATCGCCAACATGAAGATCGAGCCGGAACGGCGTCGCCCCATCGGTCGCCGTCAGCATCAGCGGCGGAGCGTTGAGGTGATGATTGCGTTCGGGACCGGCCCACACGGCACTGGTCGGCAGAAGATGCGCGAGCGAGGGCGTCATTAAGATCGGCCGGCGCACATCGGCATAAGCGTGGCCGGGCAGAGACCCAAGCCAGGCTTCGACCGCGTTGACGCTTTCAACTTGAGTGACAAAACCCAAACCGTCCGTCACTTGCTGGATTTGCCGCACCGCTTCGTTGGCGGCGTCCTCGCTTTGCTCGGCGACGACAATGACCAAAGTGGCGTAGCCGACCGCGATCGCCTCGGCGCCCAAATCCTGCAGCGCCAAATCCGCATCGGCGGCTTGGTTGGCCGCGTCATTGTCTTGAAGAACGGAGTCTTCCTTGAACACCGCTTCCCGCAGCAAAGTCGGCAAAGACTTGCGTTTGGAGTACCAGCGCTTGCGGGTCTTTTCGAGTTCGCGGCGGCCCTCTTCGCGGGCCAGCGGCAAGAAGCGCGTCATCCAGCGATAGGAAATCGCCAAACGATTGACCGCGTCCAAGAGACCCGGTTCGGTTTCGGTGACAAAACTCCGAACCGAGATGATTTTGAGATGCTTCGAACCAAGCTTGGGCGCGAGACCGCCGAGAAGCGGCGCGTCGGGCAGCAGCGCATCGAGATGAAACGGCGTCGAGGGAACAGCGACCCGATGCGACCGATCCGAGATGCAATCGTGCAGATAGGTCAGCGTCTCTTCGTCGGTGAGCCAATGGGCGTGCGGGACTTGTGTCTCCAGCAGCGCCATCAGCTCATCGCACTTTTGGCGATAGCTTTCTAAATGCAGGCTGTAGTCGATATCGCCTTTGGCCTCGCCGCCGCCCTCAAACAGAACGCTCTCAAGCTTGCCTTGCCGCTCGGCGGGCGTCAGCCAGGTCAGCGTCAGAAAATATTTGCTCTCAAACCGCGCGCCCGCGGTTTCGAATACGGCGCGGCGCTCTTCATCGATCAGCCAAGAGAGCCCGTCAGGCCAGGCGCTGTCGGGATAGCCAAGCGCTGGCGCGCGGCGGGCCTCCATCTGAATGCACCAGCCCGAGCCGAAGCGGCCCAGGACGTTCTGCAGCCGGGCTGTCTTGCCCATGAGTTCGGCAGGCGTTGAAGAATCAAGGTCGGGCCCGCGAAATTCAAGCGTGCGCTGAAACGCACCGTCCTTGTTGAGGACAATGCCCGGCGCGACGAGCCCTGCCCAAGGCAAATAATCGCTGAGCTTGGCGCCGCTCTGTTTATAGGGACGAAGATCAAACATGGCTTCCCTCCGTCACGTCGCGAAAAAGTGCGGCTTGGCCAGGTGGCGCGGCCATGTTTCCAAGAACCAGGGATCGCGCGCGGCTGCCCAAGCAGCCGCGCCCTGCAACACCGCCCAGAGCGGAAAGGCGATGAGAGGCTGCTGCAGCCCAAAGCCGACCGCCGCACCGATGGTGGCGTTCAAAATGGCGAAGGCGCGCGGCACGCCGCCCATCAGGATGGGACGCGTCAGCGAGGTGCGCAGAGGCACGCGATATCCTTCCGGCTCTTCGTCCATGACGAAGGCTCCCTTCTGTTTAGAGTGTCGGAATGCGGCGACCGCCGCGGGCGGATCAGATCGTCAGAGCACTGCACCGCCGGCGAAGCCGAAAAAGTCGAGGAAGAACGTCGCCGCGCCAAAGGCGACGGAAATGCCCAAAGCCACGATCATGAGTTTCTGCAAGCCGCCACCGCTTTGCGAGAAGGCAAAGCCAATGCCTGTCAGCACGATGGCGATCACCGCCGCCGCGCGTGCGACAGGCCCGGTGATCGAGTCCACGATCTGCTCAAGCGGCCCTTCCCAGGGCATGCCGGAGCCCGACGCATAAGCCGGCGTTGCGATAGCGAGCGCAATGATCGCGAGTGCGGCCGCGCCTTTCCAATTTTGCTGTTTTCCCATGTCCCCTTCTCCATCAGCATCAGCGCGATCTGCGCTTTAAGTTGTTGATTTTACTAACATTTTCACGCTTAGATTGCAACGAGGATTCGTGCTTAATGCTCCATCTTTTCAATGACGTAGCCGTCAGCGTTGGCGCCGGTGACGCGCACGATGTTTTGGATGGCGCGACCACGCTCCGTGCGTGAAATGAAGACGACGAGATCAACGGTCGCGGCGATCAAGCGTTTCGGCGGAGACGCCACAACTTCCATCGCCAGATCTTCCAAACGCGACAGCGCATCGGTCGCGGAATTCGCATGCAAGGTCAGCAGGCCGCCGGGATGACCGGTGTTCCACGCCTTCAGCACTTCGAGTGCTGCACCGTCGCGCACTTCGCCGACGACGATGCGGTCAGGTCGAAGCCGCAGCGTCATCTGCACCAGATCACGCATAGTGATTGCGGGTTCGCTGCGCTTGGTCAGCAGCTGCACGCAATTGGGCGAAGCACATTGCAGCTCGGCGGTGTCTTCCAGAATGAGCACGCGCGCATTGTGAAAAGCGTCTTCCGCCAACAGCGCATTGAGCAAGGTGGTCTTGCCCGACCCCGTGCCGCCGGCGACGACAATGTTATTTTTGGCTTTCACCGCCTCAACGAGGAGCGCCGCTTGAGTGGGTGACGCGACGCCATCGCGTACATAATCGGCCAACGTGTAGATGACATTTGGCCGTTTGCGGATCGACAGCACCGGCGCCTCGACCAGAGGCGGCAGAACGGCCTGAATCCGAGCGGCAGAGTCCGGCAGAATGGTCGCGAGCGACGGTCGATCCACGCCGATCGTTTCACCGGCCTCGTGCGCCAACAACCGCACAGCCGTTTCACAATCGTGTGCGGAGAGGCGATGCTCGGTGCGTTTGAGACCCCGCCCCACGCGATCAAGCCACACCCAGCCATCGGCATTGACAAGCGCCTCGACCACGTCAGGTGCGGCCAACGCTTCCGCGATCGCTGGCCCAAGCGCGCGCGTCAGCGCCGAACGCCGCCGCGCGGCGCCGATGGTGTGAGCCCCCATCAAGGTGCTGCCTCTGCGGATTCCGCGTCGTGGCCATTCTCGGCGTGACCATTGCCGTTGGGTGCGCCGAACACTTCCTCTGCGATGGAACGCCCCGGCGTCAGCCCCTTCATCAGAAGATCAAGAAAGCGGCTGAAGCGCGCCTCAGCACTGGCCGCGGCGCTGTCGGCCAGGTCTTCCGGAATCGGCGGATTGTGTTCGAGCCAGATGCGGACGAACAGCAGCACGCATTCCTTCATCAGTGCTTGGTCGCGGAGGATCTTATCGACGCGCGCTTCGAGGCGGCCCAGTTGGCGCCGATCCGTGTCGCGCCCCGCGCTGGCCGGACCCGCCGCGAACGAGGCAAAGCGCGTGCGGATCGCTTCCGCGATAACCGACGATTCCGAACGCCCTTGCGCGCGGGCGACGCGGGCAATGTCGCGCGCCAGGTCAGGCTCGACATAGGCTTTGACCGCAATCGTTGACATGGGGCTACACTCCGAGACGCCGGGACGGCGCGTCATTGGTTTCAGCTTGAGGTTTTTGACTGGGCGCAGCAGGCGTCGCCGGCTGGGAGGTACGCAGACCTGCCAACGCCTGTTCTGAAATCGACAGCGGCGCCTCGAAGAGATCGGCCTGGGGACGCGGCGTCTCCACCCGGATAGCGCCCTTCTTGTCTTTGGCCAGCCGGCCAAGCGGGGCGACATTCTCCCAATCGTGCGACGTCGTCAGCTTCACGCGCGTCCGCGACGCGGGCAGCATGCGCTTGGCGAAGATCGGCTCGCGGTCGAATTTGAGCTTCTTGCAACGAATGGGCTTGGCGCCAGCCACGAAAATCAATTGCTCGTCGCGCGGCAATTGCCGGACATCGCCCGGCAGCATCAGCGGACGGCGCTCCTCGCGATAGGTGACGGCGCCCTTGTGCGGGCCGAACAACGAGCGTGGACGCTGTTCGCTTTCCTGAGGGCGAACCTCCCAGACTTCGCCGGCCATTTCGGAAATGCGTTTAGCGCTTTCATTGTCGGTGGCCGCGAATGCGGTCACTACATGACAGTTGTCGACGATGACGTTGTCGCGGCCATAAGCGCGAATGATGTGATTGGGACTTTGGCAGACGAGATAGGCCTTGATCCCATACCCCGCCATCGCGCCCATCGCAGTCTCGAAAAATTTCTGCCGCCCAAACAACGGAAACTCATCGAGCACCAGCAACAGCGTGCGCAGTTTGCGGCGCGGCGCGGAAGATGAGCCATCACGCATGGGTTTGGCTCTCCATGAGGGTTCGGGTGATTTGATTGAGGACGAGCCGCATCAGCGGCATCAAGCGCGTGATGTCCGACGGGGGTGGCTGCAGATAGAGCGTGACCGGCCGCTCATGGCACATGAGGTCAGCGATGCGGAAATCGGAGGTCGCTGTTTTCTGCGCTACAATCGGATCGGCGAACACGCCAAAGAAACTCTCAGCCGTCGCCTGTATGCCCGATTGCATGCGCTCCTCGCCGGAGAGAAAGCTCTCGGCTGCGTGCAACACTTCAGGATGGACCTCCGGATGACCCGTTGCGGGATTGCGCCGGTGCAAGGTCGTGCGCATCTCTTCAGCGGTTCGGCGCATGTCGCGCAGTTTCTCGCGGACGGTTGCGAGGTTCTTGCGCGCCAACGGCTCAGCATAGAGCACGTGCAGGATGACGCCGACAATGATGTCCTTGCCCTTGCGCTCCCAGAAGTCGCTGGCGCCACCCTCGCCCGGCGGATCGGCAATGATCTCGGCGATGTTTTGCACATCACGCACCTCGTTCGGACCGCGGCGCACTTCGAACAGGATATTGAAACAACCGGAATCCTCGCGCGTCGGCGCGAAATAGATCACGGGACCGAGTTTTTCACGCCACCCCGCCGTGCCCGGAAAGCCATGGCGGTCGTCGCCAAAGGCGAGTTCGCCCTTGACGTCGAACACAAGCGCCGAGCCAGCCCAGGCTTGCAGCGTCGGCACGACATGACCGCGCCCCTTGCCCGAGCGTGAGGCGCCGATCAGCAATTGATGTTCTGGCCCGTCACAGCAGAGGATTTCGCCGTCGAGCATGCCAAGCACCGTGCCGCTCTTGGCGAAGAGCCCCGCGGCTTCCGCGTCGGCGAAATTGCCCCATCCGGCTTCGCCAAACGGCTTGAGTCGCAGCCGACTGCGGAAGACTGCGACCGCCACGAGCACCGCGCAGGCAAGGCCGCCCATGAGAATGAGGTGCGCCACAGCGAAGGGCTTGGGAAATTCGTCAGCCCAGTCGCGCGACCAAGCCAAAACCGCCCAGGGCGGATAGATCTTGGCGGCCCCCGCCGAGACCAGCGGCGAACCCAATGCGGCTTGGTTATCGAAGGCGCCAGCAAGAAATTGCGTCGCTGCCCAGGGACCAGCAATACCCGCAACCGCGACAAGGCAGATCGCCAGCGCCGCCGCGCCCGCCTTCGCACTCATCGAGGCCGCAATTGCCGTCATCGCCGACTGCGCTCCGCCATCCATGCGGACCGCCAACGACGCGAACCACTGCGATTAGCGATCGCAAGGCGCGCGCCTAAAGTTTGCCAAACATCTTTCGGCAGTGGGGGCATTTGCCGAACATTGTTCGGCGTACGCGGGACAGTGTTCCAGAGTGGCTCAGGCTGGGCAATCAGGGCTCTTCTGACGCCTGATCGGCGCGCCAATTGATCAACGCGCGGATCGGCGGGTCGCGGTAGGGCTTGATCTCTTCCACAACGAGTTGGGTTTCGAATGTGATGACGCGGAGCCCCAGTTTCTCGATGACGCCCTCAGTCCAAGCGACCGAGTCGCGCGACGCCAAGCGCAGCAGATATGCGCCTGGGCTCCCCATTCTCTTCGCGCCAAGGACGCCCGGCGAGAACTTCAAAGCCGACTCGAAATGCCGGAAACCGGCGGGAAGGGTCGAACGCAATTCGAGTCTGGCGACCACATCGATATCAGCGCCCAGCATGCAGGGGGCGATCACGGCTCGATACCCCAGGATAAACCCATCGCGCTCAAGCCGCTTCACCCGCTCCCAGGCCGAACTGGCGGTGAGGCCCACCGCCTTAGCCAAGGCGCGATGGGTTTTCCGCGCGTCCTGCTGCAAGAGCTCCAAAATTCTTCGATCCGTGCGGTCGATCGATCTTGCAGCCAACCTTGTGCGCTCGTTTCGAATGTCACTCACGGGCCCTCTCGTTTCAGCAACCAAGAACGGAGCGTTGGGGAGCGGATCACGCCTTCGCGCCGACGCCATGCAGAAAGAACCGGACCGATTCCGTCACGTGCGCGCGGAGATCGCCGTCGGATAGCTCGTAGCCTTCGTCCATAATGGCTTTGTACTGGTGAGGGCCGCGCAACAGAGCGAAGAACGAAAGCGCAGCAGCCGACGGATTTTGGATCACGACGCCGTCTCGGGGCGCGCGCGCGCTGAGATATTCCGCAACGATTTCTGCAAGCCGGTTTGGCCCCACGCTGAGGCAGGTCCTGGCGGCTTCCGGAAACTCCCGGCTGGCGGCGCATATCATCCGAAAGAATTGCCGCGACTCACGACTGAGCGCCTGACGGAGATAGTGCTCGCCGATGCGCTGCAATCCTTCTGAGAGAGGCAACCGCACATCCGCCGCCGGGCACAAGGAGGCCGCGAAACGACTGTTGCATTCATCCAGAACGGCGACGAAAAGGCCTTCCTTGCTGCCATATTGCGAGTAGAGCGTCGCAAGAGACCCGCCGACCAAGCGGACAACGTCGTTTATGTTGGTGCGTTCGTATCCTCGCTCGCAGAACACCTGAAGCGCGGTCTCTAGAAAGACCCGCCGGCGCGCAACACCCCGATCAGTCGAGTGGGCATTGCTATCCGCCACACTATTGCGGGCCATGGCTTCCTCGCTAAATCGGTTCTGTGCCGACACTATACTGGTTACTGGGATGCTGGAATGGAAAGGGGGGCGCGCGCGGCGGCGAGATCGGCGGAATGGCCCAGAGCGCGGTCCCCTAATCGCTCAACACTGTGGCGGTCGCGCTCGATAGCCTCACGATCGCGAGCAATTTCCCCGCTTCTGCCTGCGCACGCGCGCGCCGCGCCAGGTTTGCCTGGCGTTGCGCGTCCAAGACATCGGGTAAGCGCCCTGCACCCAATTCATAGGCGCGACGCGCAAGCCGGAGATTTTCTTCCGCCAGGGTCAGCGCCTCGTTGCGAAGGCTCAGTTCGGCCTCGGCCGCCGCAAGACCAGACAACGCGTCGGCGACTTCTCCGAACGCGCGCAGGACTGTCGCCCGATAGCGGGCGTCAGCGCGCCGCGCCTCCGCTTGCGCACGGCGCACGTCGGCGCGTAGCACGCCGCCCCTGAAGATCGGGAGTGTAAGCGCGGGTCCGAGCGCCCAACCTGACGAAGCGTACGAAAAGAGCGTGTCGGGGTCGAGCGCGGTCTGGGCATAATTGGCGGACAAGCGCACCTGGGGAAACTGGTTGGCCACACGCACGCCGATATCGGCCGTCGCGGCGTGTAACGCCGCCTCTGCGGCGCGGATGTCGGGACGCGCGCGCAGCAGGTCCGAAGGCACGCTTACGGGGATTTGCTCGGGCGGCGAGAAATCAGCCAATGTGAACTCGGGCGCCGTCCGAATGCCCGGCGCATGGCCGGTGAGGATCACCAGCGCGTTGCGTGCAGCCGAAAGACGGTCGCGCAATCCCGGAAGCGCCGCCGCATCCTGCGCCAATTGTGTTTGCGCGCGAAGACGATCGATCGCGCCCACGGCGCCAGCGTCGATCGCGCGCTCGACCAAAGCCAGCGTTTCCCGGTCATCGGCGATGATGTTTTCGAGCGCGCCGATCTCGGCGGCGAGCGCTGCGCTTTCAATCGCCTTGGATGTGATTTGGGCTGCAAGCGTGAGGCGCGCGGCGTCATAACGGAAGCTCTCCGCCTCGAAGCGAGCTGTCGCCGATTCCCGTTCGCGGCGTGCGCCGCCAAACAAATCGAGATCGTAGCTCACACCAAGGCCAAGCGAGTAACGGGATATGGTGCGGGTGGGAAACCCATCGAACCCAAATGCCGCCGCGTTGATGCGCGTGCGCTCGGCGCTCACATTGGCGCCGAGTTCTGGCGCAGTCCCGCCATAGACGATGTCGCGTGAGGCTCGCGCCGCATCAAGAGCGGCGTCCGCTTCGCCAATCGTGGGACTGGCGGCCAGAGCCTCGCGGACCAGCATGTCGAGTTCCGGCGCGTTGAACGATGTCCACCATTCCGCCGACGCGCCCGGCGCTAGGTTGCTGGCATTTTCGTCCGCGCCCACGTGGCGCGCCGGCGTCTCGACCTCCGGTCGTGCAAAGTCGGGGCCCAGCGTGACGCACGCGCCGAGCGGCGCCATGAGCACAAGCGCCGCCGGCGCCATTTTGAACTCAGTCCATGACATGCGGCGCTCCCACAGGGGACAGTGCGCTTTGCGGGCGCATGAAGAAGACGAGCGGCAGCGCCGCCAATGTGAGAAGCATGATCAGGTGAAAATCGCTGACATAGGAAACCATCGCCGCTTGGCGTCCGACTTCCGGAACCCACGCGCTCAAGTCCTCAACGCGGATCGGCCCGCCCGGTCCCAGCGCTTGAATCGCCGGATTGTCGGGTCGCACGTTCTGGATCAAGTCGGAGTACGAGGTCTGCATATTCATCACGAACACCGCTTGCATGACCGAAATGCCGATCGCCGAACCGATACTGCGCACGAGCGTGTTGATCGCCGCCCCGTCTGTTCTCAATTCGGGCGCGACCGTGGCGAACGCCAATGTGTTTGACGGGATGAATATGAAACCAAGACCGACGCCTTGGATAACGCTCGACACGATGATCAGATTTGAATCCATGTCGAGATTGAAGAGCGTCATCTGCCAAGCGGCGATCGCATTCAAAGCAAAGCCGAACGCCAGCAGGATGCGCGCGTCTATCATCCTCATCAGCGGGCTGATCACTATCATGCTCGCCAGCATGCCGAGCCCGCGCGGCATGGTCACCAGACCAACCGTGACGACGGGATAGCCCATCAGATTTTGCATCAGCGGCGGCAAGAGCGCGAGCGACGAGAACATGAGCATCCCCAGCATGAAGCTGACCAGACACCCCATCAGGAAATTGGGGTCGCCCAAAAGGCGGCGGTCAAAGAAGGGGCGCTTGGCCGTCAGCGTGTGAAAAACGAAAATGTAGAGCCCTGCCAACGCGAGCGCGGCCTCAATTCTGACCTCCCAGGATTGAAGCCAATCTTCGCCCGGACCCCGGTCGAGCATCAATTGCAACGAGGCGATGAAGAGCGTCAAAGCGCCAAACCCGACGAAATCAAACCGGGGCGGATTCTCCGATGGCGCTTTCGGCAGGAACAGAAAGATGCCGATGAAGGCCAGGATGCCCACTGGCAAATTGATCAAGAAAACCCAGCGCCAATTCAGTGTCTCCGTGATCCACCCGCCGAGGGCCGGGCCGATGATGGGACCCAACATGATGCCCGCGCCAAACACCGCCATCGCCTGGGTGTGCTTTTCCGGCGGGTTGATGTCGAACAGAATGGCTTGCGACAATGGGATGAACGCGGCCCCGCCGACGCCCTGCACGACGCGAAACAGAACCATTTGTTCGAGGTTTTGCGCGACGCCGCAGGCAAGCGAGGCGCCGGTGAAGACGACAACCGAAATCAGCATCAGACGGCGGCGGCCCATGTGCTGGGCGAGCCAGCCGACGAGCGGCGTCATCAGCGCTTGCGCGACAATAAATGAGGTCAGCACCCAAGTGATCTGATCGAGGCCCGCTGAAAGTCCGCCCTGCATATGCGGCAGCGCCACGTTGGCAATCGTGCTGTCGATGGTGAACATCGAAGCCGCAAGCATGATTGCGATCGTCAGCGGAACGCGCTGAATGTCGGGCGTTGGAGCGGCCTCGACCATCGATCAGCGGCCGCGCAAGCGGTCGGGACTGGAGCGCGTGTCCACGCGCGCGTGCGCACTTAAGCCTGCGCGAAAGATGAGATCCGGCGGCGGATCGACGAAGGTCAGTCGAACCGGAACACGTTGTACGACCTTCACCCAATTGCCCGTGGCGTTCTGCGCCGGGAGCGGCGAAAACACGGCCCCGGTGCCAGGACTGAAGCTTGCGACACGCGCTTCAAACGAGCGCCCGCCGAAGGAATCGATCCGGATCGTTGCGCGTTGGCCCGGACGCATATGGGCGATCTGATTTTCCTTGAAGTTCGCCTCAACCCAAGGCTCACCCGCGATCAGCCAAAACAAGGTTTGGCCCGCATTGACGAACGTGCCGACCTGCACTTGATCGACACGTGTGACGACACCGTCCTGCAGCGCGATCACTTCGGTATACGAGAGCGCAAGGCGGGCGCGTTCAAGCCGGGCGGCGGCTTCCCGCACTGACGGGTGCTCCTCTACATCCACGTTGGGACTGCCGCCGAGGCTCGCCAGGGCGGCGGCCAGGCTTTGCCGCGACCCCGCGAGTACTGCGAGCGCCTGCTCTTCGCCATGCCGGGCCGCCTCGACGTCCTGACGCGCGGCTATGCCTTCCGCGCCGAGCTGGCGCGCGCGCGCCAACTCGCTACGTGCGAATGCAAGGCCTTCCTCGCGCGCGCGCACCCCCGCGCTCTCGGCGCGATACTCCGCCTGCAATGACGCGACGCGGGCGCGGGCTGAGGCGAGCGCTGCTTCAAACTGTGCGACGTCGGCCTGCGGATTTGCCTGATCGAGCACAAACAGGATTTGACCGGCGCGCACCGTATCGTTGTCGTGCACGCGCATTTCGACAATGCGGCCCGGCACGCTGGTGCTGATAGGCACCCGCGCCGCTTGCACATAGGCGTTTTCGGTTTCTTGGTATCGCTCGCCGGTGACCATCATCACGACGAGCGCGATGATCGCCAAGGCCGGAAGCCCGAACATCAAAGCGAACCGCGTGCGCCGCGTAAACCGCGCCTTCAACCGCAACAACATCGAGGACGACGAACCTGCTTCCTCGTCGGAGACCTTAGCGTCCATCACTTGCCCTCCATTGCGTCCGCGGCGGGTTGCGCGACGATGAGGCGTTCCCGCAATCTCGACACAAGAGCACCGAGCTGATTGATTTCGTCTTCCGCCAAGCCAGCGAAGAACTCCGCTTCAAGCACGCGCGCGGTCTCGATCAGCGCCGGAACCTCTGCGTGCGTTCGCGCAGTGAGGTGTACACGCCACGTTCGGCGGTCGCCTTGATCCTCGCGGCGTTCAACGTGGCCACTCGCTTCGAGCCGGTCGATCATCTGTCCAACCGCCGTGCGGCTGACTTCGAGCAGGCGCGCGAGCTGCGCCTGCGTCTGGCCGTCCTCACGGTAGAGGTACGCCAGCACCCGCCAAGTCGAGCCGTTTAATCCAAGCTCGCGCATCCGGGCGTCAAGCATCGCGCGCATGAGACGCGTCACGTCAGCGAGAGCAAAGCCCATCCCTTTGCGCTGCGCGGGCGCCGCAGCGGCAGGCAGATTGCGGGTTGCGTCCGGTCTAGTCATTATGTCAACCACTTTATTATATTGTGGTTCACAAAGAAAGTGTTGCTATGCCCAGCGACCCTGAACGCCGCCTGTTTGGCGGTGATGAAGGCGTCCAGCTCGTCGCTGACGCGTTCGGCGCGGCGCGGAACGGCGCCGTTGTTCTCGCCCACGGCGGCGGGCAAACCCGTCATGCCTGGGCCAAGGCCGGCGAGCGCATTGCCGCCGCCGGCTGGCTAGCGGTCGCCTTGGACCTCAGAGGCCACGGCGAAAGCGGTTGGTCGCCCAGCGGAGACTATCGGCTCACGCGGTTTGCGCGAGACCTCGCCCTCGTCGCAAAGCAAATCGGCCAAAGACCGCACGTGGTCGGCGCGTCGCTCGGCGGGCTTGCCGGTTTGATGGCGGAGACACACACCGATCCCGGCGCGTTCGCTTCACTCACGCTGGTGGACATCACACCTCGCATGGAGCCCGCAGGTGTCGCACGGGTTGTCGGTTTCATGGCGGATCGCGCCGAGGATGGGTTCTCAAGCCTTGAAGAGGCGGCAGACGTTATCGCGCAATACCTGCCCCATCGGCCGCGCCCTCAAGATCTCTCTGGCCTGGCCAAGAATCTGCGCAGAGGCGATGACGGCAGATTTCGCTGGCACTGGGACCCACGCTTCATAACCAGTGTCGTCGAGACGCGCGCGACGCATTCGATGGACGAATTTGAAGCGCGTGCTGGTGAACTTCGCTTACCGCTCCACCTGATCCGAGGCCGCCTGAGCGAACTTGTGTCCGAGGAAGCCGCGCGCGCGTTCCTTGAAGCTGCGCCACACGCGAAATTCTCAGACGTCGCCAATGCTGGGCACATGGTCGCCGGCGATCGAAACGACGCCTTCATCGAAGCTGTCTTAGGGTTTTTGGAAGATCAGCGGAACGCGACCTAGTCGTATCTCACATCCCGCGGCGAGATCGGGCGGCGACTTCGAGGCTACTGGATGCGAGGAGCGGCGCAAGTTCGGTCCAAGCGCGGCGCATCTCCCGCACATGGAACTTTTCATCACACGGAGCACTGGAACCGCTCGGGCTGCAGTGGGTGAGAAAGACATTGTAAATGTCTTTACTTTCTGTTTGTTTGCCCTGCTGGGAAGACGAGGGACTATCGCATGCGCGGACTTTGGATCGCTCCGATCGCAGGCATTTGCGTCACGTTCAGCGCAGAGGCATTCGCACAGGCGGAGCCACCGCCGCGCGCCGACGATCGTGGCACGATCACCTTCGTTTGGGAGAACGACTCGTTTGCGGATTCCGATCAAAACTACACAAATGGCGTGCGTTTAGCGTGGCTTTCCGGGACTAGCGAACCTGAAGGATTGTCGCGATGGATTGCACGCAACCTGCTCGGTGCAGACGATGAGGCTGTTATCCGGCGCGGCATAGCGATGGGCCACTCACTTTTCACACCGAACGACACAACGACCTCCGCGCCCCTTCCCGATCAGCATCCCTACGCAGCTTGGCTCTACGGCGAGTACACGGCGCTCGTTGAACAGGGAGGCGAGGTGGACCAGGTCAGCGTCCAACTCGGCATCGTTGGACCCAGCGCCGGCGGGGAGTGGGTTCAAAACGCGGCTTCGTGACTATTACGCTCGCCGCCAAGCGTATTTCGGCCATCGCGGCTGCGGTGCTCAACGATATCGGGCCGCGCGTGGAGAAAGCCGGACTTGAACGCATCGCGTCCTATGTCGGCAAAAGCCCGACCATTCGCACCTGGGCCGACGCCGCCCGCTACGCGCGGGAGACCAACGGCGCTGCCTTCCCCGAGTATGGCGACGATGACTGGGACCGTTTCGCGCGCCGCATCTTCAACCTAGGGCCTGACGGCGCGCCGGCGCCGAGCTACGACCGCAACATCTTCCGTCCGGTCTCCCCGCTTCAGGCCATGCTTGCCGGACCATTGGTCTGGGGCGCATATCGACGCCTCGCGCGCCATCGGCCGGTGCTCGTCATCCGCGGCCAAACGTCGGACATCTTGAGCGAGACGACCCTGCGCAAGATGGAGCGCGGCGCGACGGCATTCTCGTGTGCGAGCGTACCCAACGTCGGCCACGCGCCGAGCCTGACCGAACCGGCCTCCTGGGAGGCGATTCGCACTTTCCTTGCAGCCGGGCCGTGACACAGCCAATGAGCATCATCGTCGAGAGGAATGTCGCGGTGCCTATGGGTGACGGCGTGGTGCTGCGCGCCGATCTTTATCGCCCCGAGAGCCGCGGCGCATTTCCGACGCTGATCCAGCGCACGCCCTACAACAAGGAGTTTGGCCCCCTAACCGGTCTTACCCTCGATCCCCTTCGCGCGGCCGCGCGCGGCTACGCCATCCTAATCCAGGATGTGCGCGCGCGCTGGGCCTCTGAAGGCGGCGTGTTCTTCATGTATCGCCACGAGTTTGAGGACGGCGGCGACACGGTGCGCTGGGCGGCGGCCCAGCCTTGGTGCAACGGCCAGATCGGCGCCTATGGGCTGTCTTACATGGGCGCGGCGACATGGCTGATGGCCGCATCGGCGCCCGAATTCGTGCGCGCTATCTCTCCGACGACAGCGCCCTTCGACTTCTGGCACAATCATCTATGGCGCGGAGGCGCCCTCAATCTGGGCCTCCTCCTCAGTTGGACCCTAGCCACGATCGGGCCGTCGGCGCGCGCGCAACATCGAGCCGCGCCGCCTGCCAGCCGCACTCGCGAGCCTAGTCGATGCGATCGACGGCTTTGATGATTGGGCCAAGCACACGCCGATGAACACGCTGCCGCCGGCGCTGCCCGAAGATTCAAGCTTCGTGCCCTTCTTCTTCGATATCCTGAAGCAGCATACGCCGAACGACTTCACGCGCGGATTGCTGATGAACGGAAGGCACGGCGCAGTTGAGGCGCCAGCGCTCATCATCGCCGGTTGGCACGATGTTCTTCTCGATGCAGACCTCGCCCATTTCTCTGCGATGAGGCAATCGGCAGCATCCGCGCGGGCGCGCAACGACACCCAACTCGTCATCGGCCCCTGGGCGCACGGAATGTTCCAGCACGTTGTTGGCGACCTCGATTTTGGGTTCCGCGCCAGCGGCATGTTCCTGGATCTGCGCGAAGACCTGACCGCGCTGCAGCTCAGATGGTTTGACCGCTGGCTGTCCGGCAAGGGCGGCGAGCCAAACCGGGAGGCGCCGGTGAAGATCTTCGTGCAGGGCGCCAATCGGTGGCGAGATGAGAGCGACTGGCCCCTTGCACGTGCTGTGGAAACCCCGCTCTTCCTTGCTGGGGGCGGCGGGCTCTTGAACGCACCCGAACCGCAGACGTCGCCGCAATCCTTCCTCTACGATCCTGCAAATCCTTGCCCGACCATGGGCGGTCCGATCCTCATGCCCCCGACTTACCGGCGTGGTCCGGTCAACCAAAGAGTCTGGCTCGAACGCACGGACGTGCTCGCGTTCACGTCTGATCCACTTGACGCGGATGTCGAGGTCACCGGTCCGGTGCAAGCCATCCTCCATGCCGCCACCACCGGCAGGGACACTGACTGGGTCGTCAAGTTGTGCGACGTCCATCCCGATGGCGCCACCATCTCTGTTTGCGACGGCGTGCTGCGGGCGCGCTTCCGCGACAGTTTCGATTCGCCCTCACTCGTCGAGCCAGGAGAAGTGAACCGCTACGAGGTGGCGCTTTCGTCCACGTCGATGCTGTTCAAACGCGGCCACCGGCTTTGCGTGCTCGTCACATCGAGCGACTTTCCCAGATATGACCGCAACCCGAACACTGGCGATTGGCCGAGCGAGGCCGTGAGGTTCGAACCGGCGCGTCAGTCGATCTTCTGCGGCGGCGACCGCTGCTCCCGCATTATTCTTCCCATCGTCACGATGCCGGGTTGATTGAGCAAGGCGGCGAGGCCCGCCCCGAGGAGCGAGCATGAAGATACGCGCGGCTGTGCTTGAAGATATGGGACGAGCCCTGCCTTATGCGGCGACGCGCCCGTTGACGATCTGTGATGTCGAACTGGCGCCGCCCGGCCCGAACGAAGTACTGGTGAAAATAGCCGCGGCGGGCCTTTGTCACTCGGACTTGTCCGTGATCGACGGATCGCGGCCCCGCCCGACGCCCATGGTGCTCGGCCACGAAGCCTCCGCCATCGTGGTCAAGCCCGGGGCCGACGTCGACGAGTTCCGCGAAGGCGATCACGTTGTACTCATCTTCGTGCCCAGCTGCGGGCGCTGCGCGCCGTGCAGCGTGGGCCGCCCCGCGCTTTGCGAGCCTGGCGCAGCGGCGAACGCAGCCGGCTCACTCGTGTCCGGCGCGCGCCGCTTGTCGCGAGACGGGACGCCCCTTCATCATCACCTGGGCGTCGCCGCCTTCGCCGAGTATGCCACCGTTTCGCGGCGCTCTCTGGTCAGGATCGACCAGGACTTGCCCCTCGACATCGCGGCGCTGTTCGGCTGCGCGGTGCTGACCGGCGTGGGCGCTGTCGTCAACACAGCTAGGGTTTCGCCCGGCGCGACGATCGCCGTGGTTGGCCTCGGCGGCGTTGGCCTTTCGGCCCTGCTCGGCGCCGTCGCCGCCGGCGCGGGGCGGATCCTCGCAATCGACGTGGCGGAGGACAAACTTCGCTTCGCCTCCGAACTTGGCGCAACCGATATATTCTCGGCAACAGATTCCGATACGGTTGACAAGATTCGTGACGCAACAGGAGGCGGCGTTGACATCGCCTTCGAATTCGCAGGCTCGATAACCGCGCTCTCCCTCGCCTACGCGATCACCCGACGCGGCGGTGACACTGTGACGGCCGGGTTGCCCGCGCCCAACGCGATGTTCTCAATCCCCGCCGTGACCTTGGCGGCCGAGGAGCGGACTGTGAGGGGCAGCTATATCGGCGCCGCCGTACCCTCTCGCGACCTGCCGCGCTATCTGTCGCTCTTCCGCCGCGGCCGCCTGCCCGTCGATCGGCTTCTCACCCACCGACTGAACCTAGACGCCATCAACGCTGGGTTCGATCGTTTGCGTGAAGGTCGCGCGATCCGTCAAGTGGTGCGTTTCCCCTAAAGAACTCCGGCGCAAGAGCGCTGCCAGAAAACAGAGGCGCCCTATGCCAGAATTGCCGTCGGCTCACCGCAGATTGGCGCCCAAAAGAAATCGATGCGCAGGTGCGGAGTTGGTTGCGGGAAGCTTATTTCGCCGCGGGAGAATCAGAGTAGCGCGTCATCAACTTGACGCCAAAACATCGAACCGCGCTAAATGGAAGCTTCGTGTCGCAACGCGGTCCCGCACGCTCAGCTCTTTTCTCGCTCGTCGCGTGCGGCGCTCTGCAATTTGTTGAGATGGTCCCGCAGGCGGGCCACGAGCGCCGACAGCGTGGACAATTCCTTTTCGGTAAATTCCTCAAAGCAGTCCGTTTCGATCGCACGTGAAACGGCCAGAAACTCCTCGACCCTGCCATGCGCATGCGGGCTTAAGAAAACACACCAGGCGCGCCGGTCTTTAGGTTCGGTGCGCCGTTCAACAAGCCCCCCACTTCCAAACGATCGATCATTTGACCGATTGCCGGCCGGCTGACTTCGAGCAGTTCTGCGAGTTGCGTTTGAGTGAGGCCATCTTGCCGGTAAAGATAAGCAAGCACGCGCCAACTGGCTCCGCTTAGGCCATCGGCGCTCAGCCGCGTATCGTAAGTTATTCGCAGCAGGCGCGTGACATCCGCCAGGGCAAAGCCCAGCAGCGCGCGTGGCGATAAAGCCGCACTCGTCGAAACGCCCGCCTGCACGCCGGGTCTAGCGCTTGCAGGTCGGCGCGACATATGTAAACGTCCTCATTGTAATGATCTTTAATAACCTCGGTCGCCGGGCGCGAACCGAGGACGAGGGGGGATTGTCATGAAGAGATTGTCAACACTTGCGCTCCTGTCTGGCGCATCGCTGGCGGCGTTTGGCGCGCTCAGTCCGGCGATTGCGCAGGATGACCCAGAGACATCCGACGAAATCGTTGTGACGGCCACCGGCCGCCAGGCAGCGCTGCAGGACGTTCCCTTGGCGGTAACCGCGGTCAGCGGCGAGCAACTTGAAAATGCCGGCGTCCAGGATTTGCGCGACCTCACCCAATTGGCGCCCTCGTTTGAAATGGGCACTGGGCAATCGAGCGCGGCCACCACCGCGCGCATCCGCGGCATCGGCACCGGCGGCGACAATGTCGGCTTCGAGAACGCAGTTGGTATCTTCATCGACGGCGTCTATCGCGCGCGCGCTGGTGCTGCGCTCGCCGACCTGCCCGATATGGAACGCGTCGAAATCCTGCGCGGGCCGCAAGGCACGCTGTTCGGCCGGAACACTTCGGCTGGCGCAGTCAGCGTCGTGACCGCCTCGCCGGAGTTCGAGCCGGGGATGTATTTGGAGGGCCTTGCGGCTTTCGATGACCTTGAGGAAGTCGGCGCCCGCGCAGGCGTCAATATTCCGGTCAGCGACAGCCTTGCATTTTCCTTTGACGCCTCGATCCGCGCACGTGACGGTTACGTCACCGACCTCATTTCTGGCGAGGACATCAACACGAGCGACCGCTGGTTCGCCCGCGGCCAAGCGCTTTGGGACATCAGCAACACGGCGTCGCTCCGCGTGATCGTGGACGCGAGCGAAGCGGACGAAGTGTGCTGCGGGGTTACACCGTTCATCTATGGTTCGACGCAGGGTGCGATCAACGCCATCGTCACCGGCGGAGCCGTAACGTCGCCGACGGGGCTCACTATTGCAACGCCCGCCATCAATCCCGAAGGGCGCGGTATGACAGTGTCGCCAAGCTCTGCTGGCCTGCCCTCGCTCGGCCCGGGGCTTCCCGCGCAGCCTGGCACGCCGCGCCGTGATCTGAGCGACGTAACCGAGGATTTCGGCGTCTCGGCACAGCTTGATTGGGATTTAGGCGGCATCCACCTCACGTCGATCACCGCCTATCGCGATTGGCAACAGACGCGCGGGCAAGACATAGACTTCAACTATCTCGACATCGCCTATCGCGATGGTGTGGTCGTTGGCGTGGAAAACTTCACGCAGGAAATCCGACTTCAAGGCGAGTACGGGCGCGTTAACTGGCTTGCCGGCCTGTTCTATTCGGACGAAACAGTCATCAACAACGATCGCATTCGTATCGGCGCGCAAGCCAACCTGTTCGCCAACGCCTTGGCTCAAGGCGGTACTGCGCCGCTGGCGGCGATTGGCGGCCCTGCAGGGGGCTGCCAGTTGTTTGATTCCGGCGCGCCCGGCGCAGAGCCCGATGCGATTCCATCGTTCTTCTATTGCGCCAGCGACAATCCCGCGACGCCTTTGGTGTTTGATCCCAACCCCGCTCTCGCGTCATTCTATCTCAGCGGCTACACCGCCGGCGACGGCCAGCAACGCGACGACTGGCAGGCTGACGGCCAAAGCCTCTCTGCTTTCACGCACAACGAAATCAGCCTCACGGACCGCCTCATGCTGACCGTCGGCGCGCGCTTCACGCACGAGACAAAGGAAGTGACCGCCGATCTCAACTCTGTAGCGCCTGCCTGCGATGCAATGCGCGCCATCGAGATCGGTACAGATCCCTTCATTGGCGGCGCAGCGGACGGCGTCGGCTTGATCGAAGTGCTGCAGTCGAGCGCAACGGCCGGCGGACTCATGAACATCGCCTGCAGCCCAGCGGTCAATCCGATCGCCAACGGACAGTGGGCCGGCGACAGTGAAGAGAACGAGTGGGGCGGGACAGTCTCGCTTGCCTACGAACTTTCCGAAGACGCGATGCTCTATGGTAGCTACTCGCGGGGCTATAAGGCGGGCGGCTACAATCTTGACCGTCAGGGCTTCTTCATGCGCCCCGACACCACGAGCGCCGCGAGCCTCAACATCGAGCAGACCCATTTCGATCCCGAGTTCACCGACGCATATGAAATCGGTCTAAAGTCCACGCTGTTCGATGGGACGACGACGCTTAATCTGTCGGCGTTCTACCAGCAGATTCATGACTACCAGCTCAACGCGTTCAACGGGTTCAACTTCATCACCCGCAACGTGCCGGAGATGATCTCGCAGGGCGCCGAACTTGAATTGGCGACGCATCCGATCGAAGGGCTGACAATCAGCGGCGGACTGACCTACACGGACGCCTATTTCGATAGCGAGGTGCGTTTCAACCCGTTGACCGCCGGGCTGGGCGCCGCTGACCCGAACGCCGTGTTCGAAGGCCAACCACTGGCGTTGTCGCCGGAATGGACCGCCACCACCGCGATCGCGTACGAAATGCCTTTGAGCGGCGACATCCGGGCGCTGTTCTATCTCGATGGCCGCTGGAACAGCGAGTATCGCACCCAGACCCTGGGCCGGGATCCGCTGGGCCGCACCGACAACGAAGCGTTCGCCATCTTCAACGGGCGCATCGGCGTCGGCCCCGAGGACGAGCGCTGGTCGGTCGAATTCTGGGGCCGCAACCTGACCGACGAATTCTATTATGTCGGGTCCTTCCAGGCGACGCTGCAGAACACATACGTCATCTATCCCAGCGAGCCGCAGACATACGGCGTCACGTTGCGCGCGCGCTACTGACGTTCCCCCCTTCAGTCGCCTCCCGCGGCTGATACACACGACGCGGAGCGCCCTCCCAGGCCGACGCGTTCGCTTCAAAACCCCGGTCCCTTGTGGGCCGGGGTCTTTTTTTGGCCCGCACGCTCTGGCCAAGCCGCCGACCTGTCAAGAGCGCGGTCGCAGAGCGCGGTCGCGGGCTCCTCAGCGGCATGGCCAAGCACTGAGCATAGCCACGAATATCAAGGGCCAGCCGAGGATATGCTTGCCGCCGCAGCGCGCCGACACCGGCTGCGAGGCGGAAAGCGGCGCGGCGAGAGAATCGCGCGAGCTGCGCGACCCGGTCTTCGTGCGCCCGCATGCGCAAGGTAAGCTGGCCGATCCCTAGGATGTCCAGGGTCGGAAATCTACCGACCTTCAAGGTCAGCTTTGCGCACTCAGGGCGGGAAGGGCAGCTATTGGCCTGCGTCCACACGACGCCTAGTGCTAACAAGACAACGGAACTCGTATCGCAACGGCCCGAGTTTTTTTCATTGCGTTCTCCAGCTACGCATAGCGTACGAGCCCTCTCTGACCCAATCTGGCGCGCGGCGCCTTATGATCGATCAAGATCGGCGCTTACCGGTTGCGGACGGCCCCACTGGCGCGGCTGCCGATCGCAGGTTTGCGCTGCACGCGCCGGGCGCATCACAACTCGCACGACACGCCATGCCGGGCGAAATCGCCCGGCGCGATAGTCGCGTACGGGCGATCGGAGAAATCGCCATGACTGCAATCACGATGATTCCGCTCTCGAAGCTGATCGAGAGCGAGGACAACGTGCGCCGCACCAACCGCAAGGGCGGGATCGCCGAACTCAGTGCCAGCATTCACAGCCACGGCTTGCTTACCTCGCTCGTCGTTCGCGAAGCCGACAAGGGAAAATTCGCCGTCATCGCCGGCGGACGTCGCCTGCGCGCATTGCGGTATCTCGCCAAGGCCAAGCTGATCGAACGCAATGCGCCGATCCCCTGCCGCATCATCTCCGAAGGAAATGCGACCGAACTTTCTCTGGCTGAAAACTCGAACCGCCTCGACACCCCGCCTGCCGACGAGATTTTGGCTTTTGCCAAACTGGCCGAGGATGGAGACGGGCCAGAGGCGATTGCCGGGCGCTTCGGCGTTTCACCCCTGCATGTGGCGCGGCGGCTCAAGCTCGCTCGCGTTTCGCCCCGCCTGATCGAGGCGCTGCGCAAGGACGAGATCAATCTCGACCAACTCGCAGCGCTCGCCTTCACCGACGATCACGCCGCACAGGAAACCGCGTTCTTCGATGGTCCTGAGTGGGCGCGCACGCCGGAGCGTCTCAAAGCACAGGTCACACAGGCCCACGTGCTGGAAACCGACAAGCTCGCCCGCTTCGTCGGCACTGAGGCGTATCAGACCGAAGGCGGCGTGGTCGTGTCCGACCTCTTCACGGAAGCGGACGACGACAGCATCATTTGGCTGGCGGATCGCGATCTTCTCACCCGCTTGGCGGAAGCCAAACTGACGCCGATCGTAGACGAAGTTCGCGGCGAAGGCTGGGCTTGGGCCGAGATCGCCATCGACGGTGTAGCCTGGACTCAATTCCCGGAGCGTGTCCGTGAGCGCCGCCGCGAACTCAGCGCGGAAGAAGCGCCCGAGCAAGAGCGTCTTTACGCGACGCTGGATGAAACCGAGGACGAAGCCGAGATCGAGAAGATCGAAGCAGCGATCGACGCGCTTGCTTCATCGGGTTGGCAGCCGGCCGAAGTTGCTCTGGCCGGCGCGATCATCACCTTGGCGCATGACGGCTCACCAAAGGTGGAGCGCGGCCTCGTTCGCGCCGATGACGTGAAGGCGCTGAAAGCACTCCGGCGCAAGCTCGCCAAGCCCGATGTCGAAGCTGGCGAAGAAAATGGCGCTAGCGTTGCAGCAGCCGCGCCAAGATCACGCATTCCAGCCAAGCTGGTCGATGAACTCCTGGCGCATAAGACGCTAGCCCTGCGCGCAGAACTTGCCGCCAAGCCGGACTTGGCGTTGCGGTTGCTCGTCTTCACCCTGGCGTGCGACGCCATTGAGCCGCCTTGGCGCAAATCCTCATGCCTTAATGTCCGCGTTGAGGATATTGATGTGTCGCGCTCAATCGTGCGCTGTGAAAGCCGCGCCGCCGACACATACAATTCCGAACTCGAAAGCTGGAAGCCGATGCTTCCTAGCGATCCAGAAGCGCTGTGGGCGTTCATGCGCGGCGATCAAGAGACTCTGCTCAAGCTGCTGGCCGTCCTGATTGCGCCCGGCATCGACCTTCGGACGACGCCGAACGGCGATCAATCTTCCTTCCGCATTGGCGACGTTATGGCCGCGGCGATCGGGCTCGATATGAGCGCCTGGTGGTCCGCCACGCCGGAGAGCTTGTTCGAGCACGTGCGCAAGGATGTGATCCTCGATGCGATGATCGAGGTGAAGCCCACGCTCGACCGGGCCAAGCTCGAAAAGATGTCGAAGGCCGAACTTGTCTCCCGCGCCAAGCGCATCTTCAAAGGCAGCTCATGGCTGCCCGAGCCGTTGCGCACGCATCCGTCACCATTGGCGCCCGTCACGGCGATCGCCGCCGAGTAAAGCAACAGCCACCCCGGTCGAAGGTCAGATTCCTTCGGCCGGGCGCATCGATGCAGCCTTGCCGGTGCAACTGAACGTTTCCCCCAAACGCCGCCACATCGGACATCGCCTCAGCCCTCTCCGCTCCTGGTCCTGTTTCCTCGCACACGGGCGGTCGCCCGCAAGGGGCAAGCCTAGCGGGCGTGTCCCACGCCCCCTTGCGCGCGCCCTCATTCCCGCATGCGCGTGCACGTCCCACCGCGGGGAGAGGCCCCACGGGCAATCGCCGGAAATCTCCGGCGCAATGGGAGAAGACAAATGTTTCGCTTCACACTGCAAGGCCGCATTGGCCGCATCGACCAAGTCAAAGGCACCAGCGCCATCGTCCGCGTTTCCGTCGCCGCCGATCGGCTTGTCGAAGGCCAAGACGGCCAATGGACCAAGACCGAATGGCTCTCCGCCGTCTCGTTCGACCGCGCCTTCAACGAGAAGATGCTGGTTGAACTCGAGGTTGGCCAATCCGTCACGCTCGACGGACGCATCGAGCCCAAGAAGCGCCAGGTCGGCGACATCAACATCTACGACCAGTCCTTCGTCATCACCGGCTTCCAGCGCCTGTCGAAGCCCAAGGCCAACGGCAAAGCCAAGCCGGCGCAACCCGCCGAAGCCGCAGCCTGATCATCACCCAATCGCGGCGTCGCCATCACTGGCGACGCCGCTCCTGTTCAACACGCGCAAGCGCGCGATGGAGCACGTCTCATGTCCCGTTCAACCAAAACATATGCGCCGCCGAAGCGCACCGCACAGGAAGCCGCCGCCCACGTCACCGCCGAAATCGCCCGCCTGCTCGATGAGGGCGTCATGCCCTGGCGCGCGCCCTGGGATCCAAAGCGCGCCGCAGCGGCCACACCAGGTCTACCCCTTCGAGCGACGGGCGAACCCTACAGGGGCGCCAACGTCGTCTTGCTGTGGGCTTCGCAAATCACGCGCGGCTATTCCAAGCGGACATGGGCGAGCTTTCGACAAGCGGAAGCACTGGGCGCCCATGTCCGCAAAGGTGAGAAAGCGACGCCGGTCATCTACTATGGCCAGGCGAAATCTCGCGATGAACGAGCCCCCTTGGAGGGCGACGAAACCAAGACCTATCGCTTCCTCAAGCTCTTTCATGTCTTCAATGCGGAGCAGTTGGAGAATGTCCCCGACGGCTTCGCCATCGAGACTGCGGCCACGCCCCCGCCTCCCGCCGCAATCGACGCGTGGGCCGAGCGCGCCGAAGCGCGCGTGCGCGTCGGCGGCGCCTCGGCCTATTACGCCCCCACCACGGACACGATCCACATGCCCCCGCATGAGGCGTTTGTCAGCGAGGAACACAGGATTTCGACCTTGTGCCACGAATTAGCGCACCACACTGGCGCCGCCCACCGCCTTGATCGTCTGCAGAACTATTTCACCGACCGCACAGCGCGCGCGAAAGAAGAAATGATAGCCGAAATTTCCGCTGCGCAGCTGGGCGCCATGATCGGCTTAAAGCCCGATCACCTCGAAGATCACGCCGCCTACATCGCCGATTGGGCGAAGCTACTCAGGGATCAGCCGCGCGCGTTTCTGTCGGCAGCCGCCAAGGCGCAGACCGCAGTGGATTGGCTGATCGAGCGCGCGGGTCCACCAAGCGCGGTTCAGGGCGAGAGTTTGCGAACTGACAATTTCGCAAATCAGGATCTCGCTTACTTAGCCTAAACGGAGAGCTCTCGCCTCGCAGGCTAGCGGCCCGCCCCAAATAGGCGCGTCGCCGCACACGAAATCAGCACGGCGCCCGTCTTGCTCAATCCGCGTCCGTGAAGAGCCTGGTATCCCAGCTGAGCAAGCGACCGAGGATCGCGATCCTCGCCACCGTCGGCGTGGCGCTGATCGCCGCCGCCGGTACGCACCAGCAAGACCTGGTCATCTACAACCCGAGCAATTCCGTACCGGCTGGCTTCTATGTTCGCTCGGATCGTCCCCTCGAACGCGGCACGCTGGTTACCGTGCGCGCCGTCAGCGTCGCGCCCGCCTACGCCACGCTCAGACACTTCACCGACCCAGGCGACCGCTTCATCAAACGCGTTGCCGCGGTCGCGGGAGACCAAGTCTGCACCGACGGCCCTAGCCTCTCACTCAACGGCGTTGTCGTGGCGCAGCGGCTAGAGCGCGACAGCGCGGGCCGCGCGCTCCCCGCATGGTCAGGCTGCCGCATATTGGCGCCCGACGAATTACTCCTACTAGGCGATACGCCAGACAGCTTCGACGGACGTTATTGGGGACCCGTGACAACGAGAATGATCAGCGGCGTCTGGCGTCCGATCGCCGGCTGAGTGCTTGGCGCGGCGACCGAACGCCGTCAGCATCGCAACCGTCGGAGTGCTCACCTTGGCCGTCTTTCTGATCCTTGCCGGTGTCATCTTTCTCGGGGTGGCCATAATCCGCAGAGCGGCGCCCATTGGGCTCGCTGCGTGGGTGGCTTGGACTGTCTGGACGTCCACGTCCGACGTGACCGTGACCTGCGCTGTCGCCATCATCACGCTGGGATTGGCCGCGGGCCTGTTCGATGTCGCCGCCTCGTCGCCATCTCGATCGCTGCGGGTTCTCACGATCGGAATTGAACTTGCGACGGCAAGTGCGTCAAGCATTTGGTTGGCAGCCTCTGTATGGCAGGAAACGCAGAACCAGATGATCCTTCTGGGAATAGCGATGGGTGCAGCACTTTTCGGAGCAGGTTTTGTTCTGGAGCGGCGAACGTTTTCTCGCCAATGCAGCCAGACCTGAACTCACCTGATTGATGTTGGCGTACACATCTCAGCATGCATTTTGATACGATAGATGCGTGACGGGTCAGAAACAGGACGGAGAGCTAGATAAACGCGCGGCCTGTGGGCCGCGCAAAACGCTTGCGCGCACAGAGGATGCGGCAGGCCGCGGGATGCGCCACAGGCCGCGTCACGGGCTGCGAAGAATTGAACGCTCTTCCAACACCAATGCGAGAAACACCGATGCCAATCACCAGCTTTGATCGTCTGCTGATCCCGTCGCGACTCGCCTCATCAGGGATAGAGCGTGGCGATCAATTTCTCGCCGCGCAATCACAGCGCTTGCTGCGCAAGGACAAGGATGAGCTGCGCGGAAAGCTGGGCCGCGCGCGCTCGGGTGGCGCATCGGGCAGCACGAACACGCTCTCGCGCCTCATCGACAAACGCACGCCGCTGCGCCGGCATTTCGGCGCCGGCCGCGACGGACATGGCACCACACCGTCAATGTCCTTCGACCAGCGTCAGCGCGCCGTCGTAAAGGTTCACTATTTCAACCATGCCGCTGGCGGAGGCGCGGCGCTCAAAGCGCATGCGAGGTACGTCGCCCGCGACGCTGCAGCCCGAGACGACCTGTCGGAAAATGCACTCGCCCAGGACGGACATCCAGTTCCTGAACATGATGCGCAAGCCCGAGCGAAAGCACACGCCGCCTATTTGGCGCGGGACGGTACGACCGCGTCAGTCTTCTATGACGCTCGCGCGGATGGGGTGGACGGGGCAACCCGCGCGGAAGCCTGGGCCCTTTCCGATCGGCGCCATTTCCGCATCATCTTGAGCTTGGAGGAAGGCACGAAACTCCACGACCTGCCCTCCTACACGCGCGAGATGATGGCGCGCGCGGACGCCGTCCTCGGGACGAAATTGGCTTGGGTCGCTGTCGACCACCACGACACCGACAACCCTCATACGCACATCATCGTTCGTGGTCGCCGCGCCAACGGCCAGGACCTCGTCCTGCCCAAGGACTTCATCAAGCATGGCTTGCGAGGGCTGGCGCGCGATGTCGCCACCGAATGGCTGGGGTCTCGCACAGCAGCAGATGAACGCCTCGCTTTTGAGCGCGAGGTGATCCGTCACGCGCCCACCCGGCTTGACCGTATGATCGCAGCGCAGCTGCCAGAGGACCTCACCGTCCGCTTGAGCCAGCTCCAGGCGCCGGATGGCAATCCCACAATGACGCAAGCCCTCAAGGCGCGCGCCCGTGAATTGGAGCGAATGGGGCTCGCGTGGGAGGTGAAACGCAACGTGCTGGCGTTCGAGCCCAATTGGCACGACCAGCTCAAAGCGATGGAGCTGCATCTCGATATCCGCAAGCGCGTGGTTCAAGAGCGCACACTGCGGAAGCAAGCCGAGCTGGAGCGGGTCGCCAAGCAACTTGGCCGGGGGCTGCTCGGACGCTAACTTCACCTTCAGAACTTGCAGCCTCCGCGTCCGTATTGGACGACGTCGTCCGGATTGGCACGTCAGGCATTGCCCGATGTTTACGCGCCGCCCTTTTGCTTGCGCACATGGCTGGTCTTCCATTGCAGCATCGGCATGGCGGCGATGCGCGATCGCAGGTCGGCCTCAGCATCAAGGCCGGATGCATCGATCACGCCCCGCTCAATCACACCATCAAGAAACGCCTGTTCGCCGGCGCTGAGGGTGAGGAGCGGGCCCACCCGCGCGCGGCACAGCGCCGTTGTCTCTGCAATCCAGGCATCAACCGACCCCTGCTCGGCAAACGCCGTGCGCGGCAGGCAGATCAGCAGCTTTTGACGAAGCTCTTTGGGATCCGCGCCGATGTTGTCGATAGACGCATTGCGCCAGTCGTTACGCCCAGCAGCGCCAATCGCGAGCATTGCCGCCTTCACCTGGCGCCAATCGATATCCGAAATGTCGAAGATGCGGCGGGCGTCAAAGAGATCACGCGCAGCGCGGCGGTCAAGCAGCGCCACGAGCTTTCCCGCGACAATCTCGTGCAGGTCAATGACAAGAACGTCTTTGGCGCGCGCCGTGCCGAGTGGGACGGAGTTCATGCGCGCCGTGCCGAAGAGCGGCTGGCGCATCATGTAGTTGAGATCGACCTCAAGGGTCGCGGGGCCGCCAAGCGCCGAAGTGTAGGATGCGATCCACTTCCCTCCAGCGTGCTCTTCCGGCAAGCGACGCACGCGATAGCCCTGGGCCGCAAGGATGCGCTGCAGCGCTGCCTCGATTTGTGGACGCTCTGCCAGCATCATTTCACGGTCGAGCGACCCGATGTAGTTGACGTCGATGTCCACAGAGAGACGATCAAGGCCAAGGTGAAACACGTTCAGCGCCGTGCCACCCTTAAGAGCGAGGCGGTCACGCAGGAATGCGTCGTCAGCGATCTCCTCCAGAAGATCGATCAGGCGCAGCACCTTTTCGAGCGTCCCGGGCTGATAGCCCGTGTCCGTACCGAGGCGCTGGAGGGTTTGAAGTGATGGCGCTGCCATTATGCCCCCTCGAACGCGCCGCTCAGCAGCGCACTCGGCACGAGGATATTCCAGGCGCCAACGGACTTTGCGTCACCTGGCTTTGCGCCAAGGACATATTGCGGGTGCTTGGGCTTTAGCGATCGCAGCGTTGCTATGGCCTTGTCAGGCACAGCCAGGCGCTTCTTCTCGCGCTCAAGCCACCAGCCAAGTGCTCCCGCGACAGATGCGCTTTTCAGGCCGCGCGCTTGCCGCACCAGCGCATCGGTTTTGACACGCTCTACGAGCGCCAGAGAATTGAACAATTCCTCAGCCCCGCCCGCTAGGTCATGCCGGTCGAAGAGATCGACAAGCGTCCGCTCAAGCGTCGTGACGCGCAGCTCAAGGCCCGCGCGGTCCAGCACTTCGATATCGCGCGTAGAGACTAGCCCCGCCGGCCGCTTCAGGAACCGGCAAGAGAAGTCAGGCGTCTCAAAGAGCGTCGGGGCGCCGCGCGATATCGCCTGCACTTCCGGCGTGTCCGTATAAGCGCAGCCGTGAAGTTCGAGCGCGGAGTGGTAAGCCATGACGGCGTCGCTCTTGAGGCGTGACGCAGCGAGGAAACGATCCATCACCCAGCGCTGAGCGTCGCCATGGGGCGGGACAGATGCGAACACGCCCCGCGCCACACGGCGGATATTGCCCGCCTTGAGATGCTGGGAAAGCATCGCCGTCACGACCTTATCCGCCGACAGACGGCGCACAGCCTTCGCGTACTCCTCACGGCGGAATACCGGGTGCGCGCTGAAAAAGGCACGCGAGCCTGCGCGGACTTCTGGGGTCGTCATTGATCGATCCATAGAGAAAGCCATATCTAGTATATGGCTTTCTCGTTAAAATACTCAATAACAATCGCCACGCCTTGAGGAGGAGCGGGAGTAAGATATAGCTAATATATGGCTTTCCGTTGATTTTACTCAATCTCTTGTTTCGATTTCGATACGGTGACCGCGCTGGAGACGTCAACCGGCCATTCCAGCCCCACCAGCACCCAGCCCCCTCCAAGGAGGGCCATTCCGTACCAATCAGGACCTTGTGGATATCGCCGCGAGGGCCGTCTCATGCGCCTTGAACAGGGCCGGTAGGACCCCCAATTCCCCTGCGATATGTTTCTTGCTTTGTTCTACCCATTGCGATAGATCAAATCTACAGCTGGGGTGGACGAAATTTTTGAACCCCTAAATCTGGTAATTTCATCACGGAGATCGGGAAGGCTAATGCGCGGCGATTTCAAGTTTACAGCCTTTGCCTCGGGGTGCGGAGACACCCTGCTAATCGAGGCCCACCGTAAGGTCATTCTCACGGATATCCGCTACCGGACGGACCAAGCTCAGGACCCTGAAAACGATCAGGTTCCCTGCTTCAAGCAGGACATCCACGATGCCTGCGGCGCCGGCCACCTTGATGTCTTTGTCCTGACCCATCCCGACCAAGACCACCTCGGCGGCTATTGCGAGTTCTTCCATTGTGGCGCGCCCGGCACCTGGGACCCCGATCCCGACGACGGCGACCCCAAACTTCTAGTCGACGAGATTTGGTGCTCGCCCTACGCCAAAAACCCTCACTACACGACTGACGCGTCAGAGCCCTTGATCAAGGAGATCAAGCGCCGCGCCGCGCTCGCCGGAACGGCTAACGGCAGTCTCGATGGCAACCGCATCGTCGTCATGGACGCGACCACTCATCCGTCGGGCACGATCGTCGATGGTCTCGATTGGCGTCTGCTTGCGCCGACACCGACGGAGTGGAGCATTCCGAAGGCTGCGCCGGGCGCGCCGCAGACTTCGTCCAACTCCACCAGTCTTGTGATGCAGTGGACGGTGAAGCGCTCGTGGGGCGACAGCAAAATCCTGATCTGCGGCGATACCACTGTCGAGGTTCTTGAACGGCTTCATGACCAGGTTCTTGCGGACAACCCCGAGCATCTCGAATGGCACATCATGATTGCGCCACACCATTGTTCGCGCCGCTCCATCGGCCGCGTATGGAACGACGGCCATACAGACGAAGAGTTCGAGCAATCCGACAAGGCCCTCGCGGCACTCGGCCAGCAGCAGGGCAACGGTTTTGTCGTATCGAGCAGCAGGCGCGTCATTCGCAACGGCGCGACGCCGCCCTCTTTTCATGCGAAGAACCGCTACATCAAGATTCTCGCAGGCGACGGCGAAATCAATGAAGATGTGCGCGACCGTTTTCTCTGCACCGGCGGCGATGCAAACAACGAGACTCCTGCACACATTGTCTTCAACCTGAACGTGACTGGCCCCACGCTCGCGGCCCGGACCAAGGTGAACGCGTCCGTTCTGGGCTCCGCGTCGTCGGTTGGTCGCGGCGGTGGTTATGGCTGAAGCGCCCGCGCTGCCCTGGCTCGTTCAGCGCGAATTGGCCGTCCTGTGCGCCTCCGCCGGTGTGGAGACCCAAAGCGTCCAGCTTGAGACTGGCGCGGGCGACGTTCGCATCGCCTTCAACATCGCGACAGAAATGTCCGTCCTCCCTGCCAAGGCCGACATCCGCGCGATGGAGCCGATCGTCATTAGCTACGCGAGCCTTGATCAGATCGGGCTTGGACCACCGCGCGGAATATTCAGTCTGCGCGCCGACTTTCCGCGTGACCTGGGACACCTCAACCCGGTGAAGCCCGATGCGCCGGTGAGCATTTGCCTCGCCATCGCTGGGCTAACACCGATCTACGATCAGTTCGGCCTCGAAGGCGTGCTTGAGCGGCTGCGCAACTTTCTGCGCGACGCCAAGATCGGCGCGTTGATGCAGGACGGATGGGAAGCCGTGCCCTACGGCGACCTGTCGTCGATGTGTCCCGGCTCCATCGATGTTCGCTTCTTCCAGGACCTTGCAGCGCGCCAGCCAGGTGGCGGTGTGGCATTTGGTGTCGCCCGAGTGCGGGACAAGTTCGCCGTGCTCTTCCCGCATGAAGTTCCGCTGGCACAGCTGCAGGCCGCCATTGCGGCGCAGAAACTTGAGCGCCACGGCAAAAACGAAACGCTTTGGATCTTTGTCTGGCCCGGCGCCGCAACTGAACGCGACGCGCCGGTCTTTTCGGACTGGACCACTTATGCAGATGTCCGTGCCGGCCTCGCGAGTATCGGTTTACCCGACGCCTATGAGCAGGCTCTTGGCCAAGCCATAACCACCGGCGCCGGATTAAATGTCGTAGACATCAACAGCGCCAAGGTCGCGGTTATCGTCGTTGGGGTCTGGCGCCCCCAGCCCATGCGCGCAAACATCTTCGGTCTCTCCGATGATCCGGCCGCGCGGAAGCTTGAAATTCGCGCCTATCGCATTGATGGCACCGGCTCCGAGGCCCCACTCCAAGACGGCCACCGCGCAACCGCCATCGTCGGCCACTGCTTTGCGTCACCCGAATTAAACCGCTTTGCCTCCGGCATTGATGTCCCCCAGAGCGTAACCCTCGTGGGCGCCGGCGCACTTGGGAGCGCAATTGCTGAAGAGCTGCTGCGCGCCGGAACGTCAGCGATACAGGTTATCGACCCAGACATGCTCAGCCCGCACAACCTGGCCCGGCACATCGGCCGTGACGACGACCTCTTCGGGCCGAAGGGCGACAGCATCCAATCGATCGCAGAACACCTCGCGCACCCGCAGTATCGTCCCCAGATCACCGCGCATCATCGCGACGTGACCGCCTTCCCGACAGGGGACCTGCTGTCCTTGTTCGGATCAACGCCGATCATCGACGCCACCGCGAGCGAGAAGGTACGCCGATATCTGTGCGCTTTGCAGCAATTCAACAGCCTGACGATCCTGCGGGCGGAAATCTTCCATCGCGGCCGCCTCGGCGTCCTTTTCCAGTCGTACAAGTCCGAGGCTGATCTTCTCGACCTGTACTGCTGCATGCTGCTGGCGGCGCAAGACGTGCCCGCAATCTGCCAATGGCTGACGGACGAGCATGTTGATCCAACGCCGCTCGATCAGCTCCAGTTTGGCTTCGGGTGCGCGTCGCAGACAGTGCGTTTGCCCAACTTTGTCGTCCGGCAGCACGCCGCAGCGTTCATGCCCACCATCGCCAGAGACACCACAGCATCGAGCGTAGGCATCAACCCGCTGAGTGCTGATTTTGAACCGCTGGGCTGGCAGCGCATCGAGGTTCCTGCGTTTCACATTTGGATCCCGCAACCAACAGTCACTTGGCGTGTGCATGTCCATCCCCAGGTGAAGGAGGCGCTTGAGCGCCTCCGGACGGCAGCCCTTCCCAACGAGACGGGTGGCTATCTCTATGGTGGATGGGACGCGGCGGTTCAGACGCTTTCGATTGTGTTCGCGAGCGAGCCACCGCCCAGCACCCGCGCAACACCATCATCCCTCGAGCTTGGCCCCGCCGGCGAGACACCCGAAGAACGACGGCTGCTGCGTGCCACTCGTTCTCGGCTTAGCCTTTGCGGGACCTGGCACAGTCATCCCAATGACTCCGCGGCACTGTCCGCAAAAGATAGGCAAACGCTTCGCGCCCATTCGATTGAGGATCGGAAGCAATACGTTCCGACGCTCGCCATCGTTGTGGCTGACGGCGGATTTTCCACGCATCTCGAGGTCTAACAATGGCGGACGCACTCAAGAAGGATATCGCCCTTAAGTTTCTGACGCCGATGGTGCTAGCCTACGCGGCAGTCGCCGCCAGCCTTTCAATCGACCCGCCCTTCATCGTTGATGCTCCACCGCTTCATGCAGCGGCGAGCGCTGGCATTGCAGGATTATTCGGATTGGTCCTTGAGGAAATCGTACCGAGGTCGCTCAAAGAGATCGTCGTTTTCTGGCGCCGCACTGAGCGACCACCTGGCTTCCGGGCGTTCTCAAAGGTCGCTCCAGCCGACGCGCGTGTCGATCAAGCGAAACTCGCAGCCTTGTTGCCGCAGGGCACCCTGCCGGCATCCCAACAAAACACGATTTGGTATGGCTGGCTCAAAGAATTGGAGAGCGACTCCGGCATTGCGCAGAACCACCGCAACCTTCTGATCCTTCGAGACGCTACTGTGCTCGCATGCGTGCTCGCATTGCTCACGTTTATCTGGCTATTTTTCGTGCTGTCTGACTGGCGCGCAATTCTGACACTGGAGGCGATTTGCCTCTGCTCGTATGGCGTCCTGATGCTCTCGGCGCGGCACTCAGCGGAGCGGCTCGTTGGGAATGTGATTGCCTTGAAGGTCGCCCGCACGACCTAGACGCGCAAATCTATCTCAAGCCGACCTCCGCAATGAGAGCTGGACGCTCCGCCACTTGAGCAACACGGAAAGTCAGCCGCCTAAGACCTGGCGACCATCCCCGCGCCCCCTCTCGGCGCGCCGCAACACGCGGCGGGTGAGCGTCTCAAGCCGTCTCATCGCCTCTTGCAAGCCGTCTCAAACCGTGCGTTTGAGTGGATCTTGATTTCCGCTACCAATATGCTACCAAATTGCCATCGGCGCGAAAGCCGGCTTCGACAGCGGCTCTAAACGTTCTGTTATTATTGAATAAAATGGTGGGCGCGACAGGGATTGAACCTGTGACCCCTCCCGTGTGAAGGGAGTGCTCTCCCGCTGAGCTACGCGCCCCAGTGACGCGAAAAGAGGCGCGCCTGGAAGGGCCGGGAACATGGCGACGGCGTCGAACTGCGTCAAGCGCACCCTTGACCTCGCCCTCCCAGGCATGCAATTGCGAGTGGTTCGCAACTAGATCAAGTTAAGGAGTAACCGTGTCGCCTCGCTCGAAGGCCGCCCAGGGAGGCGCGCTCCTCAGCCGCCGCAACTTTGCGCTCGGGGCCACAGCGGCCACCCTCGCTGCGTGCGCGCGTGAACCGGAGGGCGCGTACGTCAACGTCTATTCCGCGCGCCATTACGATAGCGATAAGCGCCTCTACGAGGCGTTCGAACAATCAACCGGCATCGCCGTGCGCGTACTGCCGGCCAACGCCGAACAAATATTAGAGCGTCTGCGCGCGGAGGGCGACGCCACCGAAGCCGACCTCATCGTTGCGGCCGATGCAGGCAATCTCTGGCGGCTTCAGGATGCGGGCTTGTTGCAGCCAGCGATGAGCGCGTCGCTGGAGGCCGCCGTGCCGGCGCGACTGCGTGAGCCGCAGGGCCATTGGTGGGGTTTTTCCAAACGGGCGCGCGTGATCGCGTACAACAAGGGCGCGGTGCACGAACAGGAAGTCGCCTCTATGGACGATCTTACGCGTCCGCGATTTCGTGGCAAACTCGCGGTGCGCTCCTCCTCGAACACGTACAATCTCTCGCTGCTTGCTTCGCGCATCGAGCGTCTCGGCGCGGAAAACGCGCGCCGATGGGCGGCCGGCGTGCGCGCCAATTTCGCCCGCGACCCGCAGGGCGCCGACACCGACCAGATCAAGGCCGTGGCCGCGGGCGAAGCGCACGCGGCCATCGTCAATCATTACTACCTGCTGCGCATGGCGCAATCGGAGGACCCCGCCGAGCGCGCGGCGGCCGAAAAGGTCGCGCTGAAATTTCCAGACCAGGCGGGCGCTGGGACCCACATCAACATCTCCGGCGCGGGAATCGCAACCCATGCGAGACGCCGCGAGGCTGCGCTGCAATTGCTGGAATATCTGGTGAGCGACGAGGCGCAGACCTTGCTCGCGCCGCTCAATTCCGAATTCCCGATCCGGACCTCCATTCAGCCCGCGCCAGCGCTTGCGGCCTTGGGGCTGTTCAAGGAGGAGGAGATTTCGCTCGACGCGCTGGGGCGTCGGCAAGCGGAAGCAGCCGCGATTTTCGAACGAGTTGGTTGGCGTTGAGACCTGACCTCGCCTTGACCGAAAGCGGACGCCAAGCACACGCGCCGCTGGCGCCATTCGCGCTTCTCGCGGCCGCACTCTGCGCGGCGCCAGCGTTGGCGGTCGTGTTGTTCTCGCTGGGGCAGAGCGAAGAAGCATTTGCCGCCGGCGCATTATTGCGGGATGGCGCATTGGGCACGCTGGCGCTGGTTGTGGTCGGCGGCGGCGGCGCGCTCCTGCTCGGCGCGATAGCGGCCTGGCTTGTGTCGTTCTGTTCGTTCCCCGGCCGCGCTGCGTTCGAATGGCTCTTGGTGTTGCCTTTGGCGGCGCCCTCCTACGTGCTCGCCTATTCCTACGCCAGCCTCACCTGGGCGGGAGGACCGCTTCCAGTTCCGATCGAGGGATTCTGGGGCGCGGCGTTCGTTTATGCAATTGGCCTCTATCCTTACGTGTTTCTCGCCATGCGCGCAGGGTTTGCCGCAAGGCATACGAGCGCGTTCGAGGCGGCGCGGTCGCTTGGCGTGAGTACGAGCCAATTGTTCTGGCGCGTGGGGCTGCCGCTCGCGCGCCCAGCCCTCGTCGCCGGCGGCGCGTTAGCGGCGATGGAGATAGCCGCCGACTATGGCGCTGCGCACCATTTTGGGCTCACGACTCTATCCACCGCTATTTTTCGCGCCTGGTATTCGCACGGCGCCCCCGTCTCAGCGCTGCGGATCGCAGCTGTGCTTCTGTTGCTCGCCCTCGCGTTTCTGCTGGCGGAACGCCGTGCGCGAGGGCGAGCGCGATTTGACGCCGCGCGTTGGCGGACACTGTCGCTCCTAGAACTCTCGCCCAGCGCGCGCGCGGCTGCGTTTGGGTTTTGCGCATTGCTGCTCCTGCTTGGCGCCGTACTGCCATTGGCGTGGCTCGCGCGCTTGGCTCTTCTCCACACCAATGTCGAAAATCTCGCCGCTCCGCTGTTGAACACCATTCTGCTCGCCGGCGTCGGCGCGCTTGCGACGCTCTCCATTTCGCTGCTCATCGCGGCGGCCGCGCGCCGCGACAACCGGGCGCGGTTTGCGCTGTTCGTCGCCGGCGTGGGTTACGCAGCACCGGGCGCTGTGATCGCGTTCGGCGCACTGATGGTGTTTGGCGCCGCGCGGAATGCGGGATTGGTGGGCGGGCTGGGCGCGGGTTTGGCTCTGATGGCGCTCCTGTGGACCTACGTCGCGCGTTTCACCGCCGCGGGCGTGCAGCCGATCGAGGCTGGCCTTGCGCAGGCGCCTGCGAACCTCGACGCTGCTGCGGCCACGCTCGGCGCCAATCCATGGCGGCGTCTCGCCGAAATCGACCTGCCGATCGCCACGCCAAGCCTAGCCGCGGCCGCGCTTATTCTATTTGTTGAGATCGTCAAGGAATTGCCGGCGACGTTAATTCTGCGCCCGCTCAATTTCGATACGCTCGCGGTCAAGGCGCACGCCTACGCATCCGACGAGCGCCTGTTGGAGGCTGCCGCACCCGCCCTGCTGATCTTCGCGGCCGGGCTGGCGCCGTTGCTGATCTTGTCGCGCGGCATTTCCAGAGCGGTGCGATGAGCGTGCTCGAGCTTTCTCAAGTCAGCCGCTTCTATGACGGCGCCGCCGCACTCGATTCCGTTTCGCTGCGCGCGCAAGATGCAGGCGTGCTCGCGCTGTTGGGTCCCTCAGGGTCGGGCAAGTCGACGCTGCTGCGCTTGATTGCAGGATTGGAGCCGCTCGATGCAGGGGAGATCCGGCTTGGCGGCGAAATTGTCTCCTCTGCCACGCGTCTGCTTGCCCCGGAACAGCGCCGCATAGGCATGGTGTTTCAAGATCACGCCTTGTTTCCGCACATGAGCGCGGGAGGCAATGTCGCCTTCGGTCTCAACCGCCTCGGGCGCGCGGCGCGGGATGCCGCGGCGCGCGCATGGCTGGACCGGGTCGGTCTCAGCGCTCGCATCGACGCCTACCCGCACGAACTCTCCGGAGGCGAAGCCCAGCGCGTCGCCTTGGCGCGCACGCTCGCAACACAGCCGCGCATCGTGCTGCTCGACGAACCGTTTTCGGGATTGGACCAGGTACTGCGCGCTGAATTGCGCGAGTTCACGCTGACGACATTGGCCGAGACCGGAACCAAAGCGGTGTTTGTCACCCACGATTCGAGCGAAGCGCTGACCGTCGCTGACCTGCTCGCGATCCTCAAAAATGGGCGCCTCCTGCAAGCAGCAGTGCCGCGCGAGGCTTATGATCGCCCCGCTTCCGCCGCCGCGGCCGCAGCACTTGGGCCCGTGAACACGTTCGCCGGCCGCATCGAAGGCGGCGCTTTGGCGACGCCATTTGGCGCAATTTCCGCGCCGGGCCTTGCCGAAGGCGCAAGTGCAAGCGCCGTCGTGCGCGCGGAGGCCATCACGCTGCGGCCCGGCGAGCTGGCCAAGCTGCGCAGCCTACGCCCGCACGGGCCGCACGATCTTGCGATCATCGAAGCAGCTGGGACGGTGTGGCAGGCCTTAATTCCCCCGCGCAGCGCGCTGGGAGATCGTGTCGACGTGACGCTTCAGGCTTCGGGTGCGTTCGTGTTTTCAGACTGATCGACAGTCTTGCGCACGCGGAAACGGCGCCGTTCCAGCCGGCGCTGTCCGAGCAATTTCAATCTCGCGCGCCAGGCCTCCGCCTCCCACGCCAATTCGCGCGCAGCGTGGACGTCAAGCTCAGCGCCGCTCAAACGGCCTGACAATTCCTTGAATCCGCGCCGGGCGTAATTCATGATTTCGCCTGTGAGGTCTTCGTCATTCTCTAGCGTCAGTCCTGAATCGACGAAGAATTGCAGGATGTCGCCATGAGCGCGTATTTGCGGCTCTGCGAACGAGGACGCGAATGCGGTCGCCAATTCCGGACAGCGCAGTCCAACATAGCTTTCGACCAGCGCCGCAGCGCCCGGCTTCAGCGTCTTTGCAATTTGTTGCGCCAGATGCGGGGGATAGCTGCAATAGGCGAAATCATCGGCGCTCATGAGGCCGTCATACGCGTTCGCCTTGAACACATGCGCTTCGAGGTCGATGCGCGACACGCTGACGCGCTCCTCCAGTTTGGCCTTGCGCACGCCGTAACTGAGCGCCTCGATGGATTCCTCGCGCCACTCGAACACGTCAATCCTGCCTGGGTGGACGCCGGCGATGGCTGCAATGGGTGCAAACCGTCCTGGCCCCAGCACTGCAAGCGCGCCATCCGCGGCCAACGCCAATTGAGTGATCGTTTGCGCTTCGGCCACGCTGTCGCCGGGGCGGACGCGATCCTCGCCCCAGAGTGCGGCCAACGCGGCCAAGCGCGGGGGCTGATCGAACGGCAATTCGTCAAATAATTCATCGTCGGCGCCGGCGATCTGGTTTTCGTTGGCGGCGATCTTGGCTTCGATCTCGGCCAGCGCGGCCTCGGCGTCGAATGCCTCGCCTTCCCACCAGGCGCGCAGACGCGCACGCGTTAACGCGACGCGCTTTTTGTCAAACAAAGCGTTAAGCCGAACCGCCATGGCGCGGAGAGATTAGCGGGGTTGCGTTAACGATTGGCCAACGGGGGGCGAAGGGGATGGGGGTGGCTCTGTTAGCCGAAATGGAATGCGCAATCGATAACGGCCACCGGCTGTGGGTTGCCCAAAAGCGGTTTGCGGCGCCATGCGAAAATGGCGCGAGATACGAACCGCCGCCTCACCGAAGCCCATGCCAACTGGGCGTTCCCCCATCACTTGACAACTCAGGCGACCTTCTGCGTCGACAAGGCAGTCGAGGCTTATCGCTCCTTCCACCCCTTGCGCCCATGCCGCGCGCGGAAAGTAGCGTTCGTAGTCCGCGTCGGTCGGCCGCGCGAGCCAACGCGGATTGGCTATCATGTTTGTTGGCACCGGTGGCGGCAGCTCGTACACTGGCGCTGCTTCAATGAGTGGCCCTACATCGGAGTACGCAAGAAATTGTACGCGCACTTCCCGGACCGCCCCGTCGACCAGCGGGCCTGCCCGATCCGGCAGATCCCACTCTTCAACAGCGCGCCTAGCGTCTTCGAGTGTATCTGGTTGAGGTGACGTCGCGGACGTGCATTCGGTTAGGCGCCTTCCTGAAACGCGACAAATCAAGTTCGCCGCCGGCCGCGCCTGAGGTCCAACCAGCGTTACGGACAAAGGTTCCACCGCCGCTCCTGTCTGCGCCAGCGCAGGCATCGCGAGCGACCACAAGCAAACTGCCAACAATCCCCGGCGCATGTGCCGCCTCCTGAACATCAGTTCGCACTCATCCGAAACGGAATGCGAAAGAGATACCGGCCGCCTCCGACTGGATGACCATCGACAGCCGCAGGGTTCATGAGAAAACGGCGTGATATCTGCACCGCCGCTTCCCCAAAGCCCCAGCCCGCAGGCTCCTCCGAGGTAACATGGCAATCTAGGGCGCCTTCCGTGCTGACGGCACAGTCCAGCGACACGTTGCCTTGAACGCCGGCCCCGCGCGCACCCGGCGGATAAAATGTCTCGAAGTCCGTCGCTGTCGGCCTTTGCACCCAATTTGGGTTCCGTATCATTGGCACCGGCGATGGCGCGCCGAATTCAGAGAAGTCCGCCATCGGGTGTTGAAGGTTATCGAAGCGCACCAACACCCTAACCTCGCGCCCTTGCTCCAGCCCGCCGACTAATTCCTGTGAACTGAAGGTCACTGCTTGCGCGCCCGCAATCGCCTCGGCCATGAAGACAGGCGACACCTGCTGGGAGGCGGCGCAATCCTCCAATCGTTCTGCGCCGATGCGGCACACTAAGGAAACCGTTCGGTAGGATTCCTGCAACTCAAGCACATTCGCCGGCTCAGCTCGATGGACGATGATCTGACGTACGTCAGCGGGCAACGCCCGCGGTGGCTGCGCGAGCGAAGGCGGCGCGACCAGGACGATCAGCAATGTTATCAAAGCGAGCCGGTAGTTCATAGCGGGATACTTCCTCGGTCCTTGTCGAAGAGATCGCTCATCTCATTTACCCGCCGGCGGTTCGGGCCAGAAATTCTCGTCCATGGCTTCAGCCATGGTGAAGGGGTTGGTATCGGGGAAGGCGGCGAATCCTAGGCCGGTTTCGCTCGCAGCCGCGCCAAGCGCTTCGGTATAGGCTTTGGCAAGAAGTTCGTCGCGCCTCGGCTTGAGACCGGGATTGTCGAGCAGGTGCTGGACGATCAGCCGTCGTTGGGTGGTGATTGTGGCCTCCCACGACCTGCTCCGTTGATCCGCCTGGAAGCGCCATTTCAGCAAGTGCGCCAACAGCACCGCCATGCGGCTCGATAACTCCCGCGCTTCCGACTTGCCCACGCTTTCGATCTCCTCGGCCACGTTGTCCCAGTCGACTTCATTGGCCGAACGCCGACGTAGGGCGTCGGCCTGCTGCATGGCCCAGGAATAGGCATCCTTGTCGTAGAGGTCAGTCATAGCAGCGATCCTAGCACCAATGGGCGCAAATGTCTCCGCAGACGCCCTTGCCATCCCAGCCCCGATCCCCTAACAACCCGCCCTTCGCGATCCGCGGCCCCGGGAGCATCCGCTGCCTGGGGTCCATCGGCTGGGCGGGAACTTCCGCCCCCCGGCCGCCGCGGATCAAACGGAAGAGGAAAACATGGCGTTCTACGAGCACGTGCTGATCGCGCGTCCTGAAATCTCGCCCCAGCAGGTCGATGCGCTGGTCGAGGACATCACCAAGACGGTCAAGGAACTCGGCGGCCAGGTCACCAAGAACGAATATTGGGGCTTGCGCAATCTGACCTATCGCATCCGCAAGAACCGCAAGGCCCACTATGCGCTCTTGAACCTCGATTGCCCGACCAATGCGGTGCAGGAGCTCGAGCGGCGGCTGCGCATCAACGAGGACGTGATGCGCTTCAAGACCATCCGCGTCGAGGAACTCGATCCTGAGCCCTCGCCGATCCTGGCCCGCCGCGATCGCGAGGAGCGCCGCCGCGCCCGCCGCGAAGGACGCGACGAGGACGGCAATGAAATCATGGGCGAGGAGGAATAATCATGTCCGGCAAAGGCGCCCCCAAATTCAACATCGCCAACATCCCTGCGCGTCGGCCATTTTCGCGCCGCCGCAAGGTGTGTCCATTTTCGGGCGATGCAGCTCCGAAGATCGACTACAAGGACGTGAAGACCTTGCAGCGCTACATCTCCGAGAAGGGTAAGATTGTACCCGCGCGCATCACAGCGGTTTCCGCCAAGAAGCAACGCGAGCTCGCCAAGGCGATCAAGCTCGCGCGCGAATTGGCGCTGCTTCCGTTTGCGGTTCAGTGAGGGGGATGGAACATGCAAGTCATCCTGCTTGAACGGGTAGAAAATCTCGGCGCCATTGGCGACGAAGTGAAGGTGCGCGACGGGTTCGCGCGCAACTTCTTGCTGCCGCAAAAGAAAGCGCTGCGCGCCAACGAAGCGAACAAGAAATTGTTCGAGGCCCGCCGCGCCGAAATCGAGGCGCAAAACGCCGCCGCCCGCGCCGCCGCCGAAAAGGCGTCCGGCAAGATCGACGGCTCCTCTTATGTGCTCATTCGCCAAGCCGGCGAAGCGGGTCAGCTCTATGGCTCCGTGTCCCCGCGCGACATCGCCGATGAGATCAACAAGAAGGGCGCCAAGGTCGACAAAGCCAACATCGTGCTCGACAAGCCGATCAAGACGATCGGCTTGTACGACGTCCGCGTGCGCCTGCATGCGGAAGTCTATGCCGGGATCAAGGTCAATGTCGCGCGCTCGACCGACGAGGCCGAGCGCCAGGCGAAGGGCGAAAACGTCATCGCCTCGGCAGCGCAGGCCGACAAGGAAGAAAGCGCCGCGCAAGCCAAGGAAATTGCGGCGAGCGCCTTTGTGGACAAGTCGCCGCGCGAATAGAATCAAAGGCAGAACCACACAAAGGCCCGCGAGTGGAGCGACTCGCGGGCCTTTTGCGTTGCGCGTCCACAACAATAATCACGCCCCGACTCGGGATAAGCTCGCGCAAGCCGTAATCGCAGCGCTTGTTGCGCAACCGAATCGCTTAACCATCGCCCCGCTCATGACGACCCAACCCGCACTTCCCCTCGAAGCTCTTCCGGCGTCGCGCCCCCCGCGCGCGGCGCCGCACAATCTCGAGGCCGAACAGGCGTTGCTGGGCGCCATCCTGTTCGACAACGAAACCTACAACCGCATCACGCCGCTCCTGCAGGAGCGCCATTTCTTCGACCCTGTTCATGGGCGCATCTTCCAGGCCTGCGCCGATCTCATTTCCGGCGGCGAACTTGCTGACGGCGTCACTCTGAAAGAGCGCTTCGCGCGCGACGGCGGCATCAAAGAAATCGGCGGCGCGGTCTATCTGATGCGGCTGATGGAACAGGCCGCGCCGATGTCGGCGCAGGCGCAATCCTATGCGCTGTTGATCCACGATCTGGCGCTCAGGCGAGAACTCATCCGCGTCGGCAATGTGATTTCCGATCTGGCCGAAAATCCGCCCGACGATCACGACGCCAAGGACATCATCGAGGAAGCCGAGCGCACATTATTCACTCTGGCCGAGAGCGGCACGGCCAATTCGGGCTTCTCGCCCTTTTCGCGCGCGCTCGCCACCTCGATCGAGAACGCCGCCGCGGCGTACGAGAGCAAGTCGGACGTCTCGGGCCTGGCCACCAGCTTCGACGATCTTGATCGCATGCTGGGCGGTCTCCACCCCTCCGACCTGCTGATCCTCGCTGGGCGGCCCTCGATGGGCAAAACCGCGCTCGCGACCAATATCGCCTTCAACATCGCCCGCGCCCGCCTCGCCGCACAGCGTTCCGGCGATTTCGAGAACCAGATGAACAAGGGCGGCGTGGTGGCGTTCTTCTCGCTCGAAATGTCCTCCGAGCAATTGGCCACTCGCCTGCTTTCCGACGCCGCCGAGATCGAGAGCGATCGCATTCGCCGCGGCAAGATCAGTAAGCAGGAATATGAGCGCCTGGCGGACGAGGCCGCGAATTTGCAGCAATTACCGCTGCATATCGACGACACCGGCGCCATCGGCATCGCCCAGTTGCAAGCCCGCGCGCGCCGCCTGCAGCGCACCACCGGGCTCGATTGCATTGTCGTGGACTATCTGCAGCTGGTCACGTCGTCGTCGAAAAAGAGCGATGGGCGGGTGCAGGAGGTCAGCGAAATCACTCAGGGGCTCAAGGCGCTCGCCAAGGACCTCAAGGTGCCCGTGATCGCCCTCTCCCAGCTCTCCCGCCAGGTCGAAAACCGCGACGACAAGCGCCCGCAGCTCTCCGATCTGCGCGAATCCGGCTCGATCGAGCAGGACGCAGACGTGGTGCTGTTCGTTTACCGGGAAAGCTATTATCTAGAGCGCGCCGAACCGCGCGAAGGCTCCGACGAGCACATCGCCTGGATGCGGCAAGTGGATGAGGTGCGCAACCAGGCCGAAGTCATTATCGGCAAACAGCGCCATGGGCCGATTGGAAAAGTGAAGCTCTTCTTTGACAGCCGCTACACCAGATTTGGCAATCTCTCCGCGCGCTCGTGAAGCGTCGCGCCTGGCGCGCCTCACGGTCGACACCGCCGCCATCGCCGAAAACTGGCGCTTCTTCAAACGCGCCGCGCCGAGCGCGGCAATCGCCGCCGTGGTCAAGGCCGATGCGTATGGCCTTGGCGCTGAGGATGCGTCGCGCGCCTTGGCTGAGGCTGGCGCCCGCGCCTTCTTCACTGCAACAGCGGCGGAAGCCCTCGCCGTGCGCGCAGCACTTGGCGCAGGCCCTCAGATCTTCGTGCTCAACGGCCCGACCGGGGCTGATTGCGAGGCGATGCAGAGCGCCCGGCTCACGCCCGTGCTCAATTCGCTGGCCCAGATCAAGCTCTGGGATGCGCGCGGGCCGATGGCGCTGCACATCGACACCGGCATGAACCGCCTTGGCATCGGCCCGGAAGAGCTTGCCCACGCCGCCATCGCGCTCAAGAACGCCACACTAACACTGGTGATGAGCCACCTCGCGTGCGCCTCCGACGTGAAGCACCCGATGAACGCGCTTCAGCGCACGCGCTTCGTCGACGCCGCGACTTTGTTTCCGAAAGCACCCCTGAGCCTCGCCTCCACAGGCGGCATCTTGATCGGCGCGGACTACCATTTTGATCTCGTGCGCCCAGGCGTCGGTCTCTACGGCTCGGGCGGGCTTGATTCCGACAATCCAAAGCTCGCGGTCGCCGCGACCGTGGAAGCGCCCATATTGCAACTACGCGACATCGAGGCGGGTGAAACGTTCGGCTACGGCGCCACGCAGACCGCCGACAAAAAAATGCGCGCCGCCACAATCGCGCTGGGCTACGCCGACGGTTATCTGCGCTGCTTGAGCGGACGCGGCTTCGGCGTGTTCGCGGGCGCGCGACTGCCCATATTGGGGCGCGTATCGATGGATCTGATCATCCTCGACGTCACCAGCTGCGCCGAAGCGCGCGAGGGCGCGATGGTTGAGTTCCTCGGGCCAAATGCGCCGCTCGAAGAAATCGCAGCACTCGCCGGCACCGCGCCATATGAGCTGCTGACGACGTTTGCGGGGACGGTGCGCAAGGGCGGCGTGCGGGGCTGAGCCCGACGTCGCAAGATCATCACCGTCGCTGCGGCCCCGCTAGCCACATCATCCCCACGCCAGCAAAAAAGCCGACCCACGCTGCGCCAACCCAATTCCAGCGCAACACCGCCATCAGCACAAGGAAACTCACGATCGGCGCCGAACAGAGCGCGAGGTTGCGGACGCTCGCTGCATCGCGGTTGAACAACACCAGGAACGGCATCAGCGCCATGAGGCCAACCAGGATCGCGGTGAAAACGATCACTACGCCGTCGCCCGCGATGCCCATGTAACCAGCAGCCCATGCCTGGCTTGACGCCAAAACCGCCACTGCGACGACGGAAATTGCTATTGCCCGCGTTCGCGCGATCATGATTTGGCCCCATCCTCGGCGATCGCGCTGTGATCGAACGCTAGCGCCAGTTCGCGCCAATCGGCGATCCATTCGGCCGCGTCGGCATCGTCGCCGCCGACCGCGTTCGTCGTCAACGGCTCGATCAGATAAGCCGCCGCCACGGTGTGGCGCACTGGGTCGCGGCCGGGATCGGAATAGAGCCCGATCAGACGCACGATGCGGCCTTCGATGCCGGTCTCTTCCTTCAGTTCGCGCACCGCCGCGGCCTCAACGGTTTCGCCGATCTCGACAAACCCTCCCGGCAGCGCGTAGCGGCCCATGAACGGCTCGCGTCCGCGCTTGATCAACAGCAAACGTCCGCGCTCGTCGAACACGACGCAATCGGCGGCAAGCGGGGGCGAATTGGGACGCCAGGTCATTGCTCGCTCTCCCCAGGGTGCGTTGGTGAGCGAGCCTAGCACGCGCAATTTGCGGCAACAGCCTGCAATTTCAACGCAACGCTGCGCGGCGGCGCACCTGCGCCAGACCTTCGAGCAAGGCCTCCTGAGCCGCAGGCGGGGTTTGCGCGGGAGCAAACAAGAGCTTCATCGCCGCCAGGTGCACGCCAACCGCCTCGGGGTCCCAGCCTGGCTCGGTCTCGTCCAACAAACGGCAAAAGCAATACGCCGCTTTCGACAACGCCTCGAGGCCGAACATGCCCCCAGCCGCAGCGATGGTACACGACAATTCGTGCAGCCCTCGCCGTTCCTCGCGCGTGGGCGGACCCACGGCGCACAAGCGCACCAAGTCGCCCAGCGCGTCGCCCATCACCGTCAGCGCCTTCTCGCGCAGGTTCGAGACATTGATCGACGCAAGCTCGCATGCCCGCTCAAGCGTCGTGCCGCCCGGCGCGTTGAGCGCGCGTGAGAGCCCACCCGCCATCAGAACATCTCCACGCCGCTGCCGGTAGAGGAAACAACCTCCGGCGGCGCGATCAACTCACCGCGGCGGCCTTCGGATTCGGCTACGTACAGGATGCGCTCCAGCAGCCCTTGGGTGGAAAATGGCTTGGATATCACATAATCGGCGCCACATTGGCGGGCCGTCGTGATCAGACGTACGTAAGTGTAGGCAGTCAGCATGATCACCGGAACCGCGGCATTCGGCCCGCGCCGTTCCGAGCGCATCCAGCTGACGAAATTGTAGGCGGCCTCGCCAAAGCCATAAGGATCGATCAGCACCAGATCGACGGAATGGGTTTTCACAGTGTCGGTGCCGCTGCGCAAATCGGTGCAGCGGAACATCTTGCGAAAGCCGCAGCCCGAAAGAATGCCGGTCAGCACTTCGATGAAGATCGGCGACGCATCGATCATCACCACCGCTGCGTTGGAGAAGTTGAACGTCAGCTCCTGTTTGAGCGAACTCACGGCGACACCCGTTGCACCGCTTCCACCAATTGCACCGGATTGAACGGTTTTACGATCCAGCCGGTCGCGCCCGCGGCTTTCGCCCGCGCCTTCATCGCTGGCTCGCTTTCGGTGGTGAGCACCAGGATGGGGGTGCCCTTGGCCTGCCCGTCGCGGATACGCTCGATGAAAGAGAGGCCGTCGAGCCTTGGCATATTCACGTCAGTGATAATCACGTCAGGCTTGAGCCGCTCCAGCCGGTCCAGCCCCTCAACGCCATCCTCGGCGAGCACGACTTTGAAGCCGGCATTGCCGAGCACGAAATTGATCAGTTCGCGGATCGTGAGCGAATCGTCGACCGCCAGGATCGTCTTTTGCCTGCTCATGCAATCCCTCAGTGTTGTTGTGGCAATATACAACCTGGGGTGTTAATCAGACGTTTAAACCACTTCTTAAGGTGTAACATTGGCTACACCACCTTTGCTCACGTCTTCGGCTAAGCTGCGGGAATCATGGCCAAGGACCACGTCTTCACCTGCCAGGCCTGTGGCGCGATCTGGCCCAAATGGGCCGGCAAATGTGAAGCCTGCGGAGAGTGGAATACTCTGGTCGAAGAGAGCGCGCGCGCCGTGGTTCCTGGAGCGCTTTCAGCGCCCACCGGCAAGAAAAGCAGAGCGCTCACCTTCGTTGAACTCACAGGCGAGCATGATCCCCCCCCGCGCCTCGCCACCGGCATTTCCGAACTCGACCGTGTCTGCGGCGGCGGTTTGGTGGCGGCGTCGGCGATCCTGATCGGCGGCGATCCCGGCGTCGGCAAATCCACCCTGCTGTTGCAGGCCGCCGCCGCCCTCGCACGAGGCGGTGCGCGCGTCGCCTACGTCACCGGTGAGGAAGCGGAGGCGCAGGTGCAAGAGCGGGCGCGCCGCCTAGGCGCCGCTGACGCACCGGTACAGCTCGCCGCGGAAACCGATCTGCGCAAGATTCTCGAAGGCCTCAAATCACTGAAACCCGACGTCGTCATCGTCGATTCCATCCAGACCGTCTGGGCAGATGGCGTTGAGGCGGCGCCCGGCACCGTAGCGCAAGTGCGCGCCTGCGCGCACGAATTGGTGCGTTACGCCAAAAAGAGCGGCGCGGTGCTGATCCTGGTGGGCCATGTCACCAAGGACGGACAAATCGCAGGCCCGCGCGTGGTCGAGCATCTCGTCGATGCTGTGATCTATTTCGAAGGCGAACGCGGCATGCCGTTCCGCATCCTGCGCGCGGTGAAAAACCGCTTCGGCCCCACCGACGAGATCGGCGTGTTCGAGATGGTCGAGCAAGGCTTGGTGGAGACGCCCAATCCTTCCGCACTGTTCCTTGGCGCCAGCGGCGAGCGCGCTTCGGGAGCGGCGGTGTTCGCGGGCGTCGAGGGATCGCGCCCGGTGCTGGTGGAAATCCAGGCGCTCGCGGCGCCCAGCGCCTATGGCACGCCGCGGCGCGCGATCGTGGGCTGGGATTCCGCACGGCTCGCGATGATCCTCGCCGTACTGGAGACGCGCTGCGGGCTCTCTTTCTCGGGGCGCGATGTTTATCTCTCAGTGGCTGGCGGCCTGCGCATCACCGAACCGGCGGCCGACCTCGCGGTCGCCGCCGCCTTGATCTCAGCGCTCGCGGATGTGCCGCTGCCGAAGCAATGCGTCGCCTTCGGCGAAGTTGCGCTCTCAGGCGAAGTGCGCTCCGCCGGACGCAGCGATTTGCGTCTGAAGGAAGCCGCCAAGCTCGGCTTCACCGACGCCTTCGCGCCCCCGCAAAAGAAAGGCGCAGCCAGCGCCGGCGTAAAGGTGCGCGCGATCGCGCATATCAACGAACTGGCGGCGGCGATTGCGGGGAAGTGAAATGGCCGGAGCGGCGACACTCGAACCCACGCCGCCCAGTCACCCAGATGTGTAGGCGGTTCTGAAAGCAGAACCGGGTGAGTTCGAGAAATGGGACCGGCGAGACTCCGCCGGTTCACGGACGTTCCAACGGCAATCGATGACCGACATTTCCACGGGCGACGCAGGCGGCGGCGCAGTTGGAGCGATACGACGCCGCATTGATCGCCGCCTGCCCCGATTGTGTTAAATATCCGGCGCTGGCCGAACGCGCGCGTTGGTGGTCCATACGCGAAACGCGTGCGCGCGCAGGCGCCATATCTGGGAAAATTGTTCCCGCATGACGGCGGGCCTTAGATCACAACGCTGTAATTTAGGCGGTGGGGGAATAATCTGCCTCGCCAGCCGTAATACAAGTGTCACAGAACTTTCATTCCGAGGCGCGTATGACGCGAGTGCTGGTCTATTCTCACGATACGTTCGGCCTGGGCAACATCCGCCGCATGCTGGCGATATCGCAGGCGCTGACCGAGGCTGACCCCGATGTGTCCGTGCTGATCCTCTCCGGATCGCCGATGCTGCACGCCTTCCGCATGCCCCCGCGCATCGACTACGTGAAGCTCCCGTGCCTGGCCCGCGATACGGATGGAGTCTACGGGGTCAAGTTCCTCAATCTCGACTACGCGACGGCGCTGCGGCTTCGCTCGAGCCTGATCGTCAGCGCCGCGATCGAGTTCGCGCCGGATGTGGTTCTGATCGACAAAAAACCGCTTGGCGTCGATGGTGAGTTGGAGGCGGCGCTCGATCTGCTAGCCGGGCAAGAGCGCAGGCCCAGCATCTACTTGGTGCTGCGCGATATTCTTGACGATCCCGAAGTGACCCGACGCATCTGGGATAAGCACGATTATCACGGCGCCATCGCCAAGCATTATGACGGCGTGTTGGTCGCCGGCTGCCCGAGCGTGTTCGATGTCTCCGAGGAATATGCGTTCCCGGCGGATACGCGCGCAATCACCGAGCACGTAGGATATCTGCATCGCCACGCTGGCCGGCAGACCCGCGAAGAGGTTCGCGCGAACTTCAATCTTGACGGGCTGCCTCTGGTGCTCGTGCATGCGGGCGGCGGTGGCGACGGCGCGCCGCTGATCGAAGCCTTCATCGAGGGTCTGCGCGCGCGCGAAGGTCGTGCGCCGTTCTACAGCTGGATCATCAGCGGGCCGGAAATGCGCGCCAGCGACCGCGAACGCTTGAGCGCGTGCGCGGCCGCGTTGCCGCACGTGCGCTTCGACGACTTCACCGACGACATGTCCAGTTGCATGGCGGGAGCGGACGCGGTGGTTTCGATGGGCGGCTACAACACCGTGTGCGAGGTGCTTTCGCTGAAAAAGCCGGCGCTGATCGTGCCGCGCAGCCGCCCAGTCAAGGAGCAAGCCATGCGCGCCATTCGCATGGCCAAGCAAGGCTACATCGCCTGCATGCTCGATAGCGAGGTGACCAGCGACGGACTTATCACCGCAGCCATGCGACTGACGATGAACGGCGACGCTCAGGTGCGCGCACGTCGCACGCTCCCGTTCCACGGCCTCAATCGCATCGCCGAGATCGTCTGCCAGCAAGCACAGCTGCGGCCGGCGTTGGACAAGTGTCCCGCTGACCGGCGCCGCACAGTCGCGGCGGTGCTATGAGCGAGCGGCCCGTCGCCATTCTAGTCAAGCGCTTCCCGAAACTCTCAGAAACCTTCATACTCAACGAAGTTTTGGGCTTGGAAGCGCTGGGGCGTTCGCTGCGCGTCTTTGCGCTGGAGCAGGCATCCGACGACATAGTCAATGGCGCGTTCAAGCGTGTTCGCGCGCCAGTCGAATTGCTCAGCCATGCAAGCGTCGGCGATTGGTTTTACGTACTAGCGCGGCGACCTCAGCATCTCGTGCGCGGCATCAACGCAGCGCTCGCGGAGTTTGGCGTACGCGACTGGCGGGCGGTTTCGCAGGCTGTGGCGCTGTCGGCGCGGCTGTTGCGCTCCAGAGCGGGCCATCTGCACGCCCATTTCGCCGACCGTCCCGCCGCCATTGCGCGGGTCGCCGCAGCGTTCGCAGGCCTGCCGTTCTCGATCTCGGCGCACGCCAAGGATATTTATTTGGCGCAGCGCGAGCCCCTGGCGCGGCGCCTTAGTGCAGCGCGTTTCACGGTGACCTGCACCGGTTACAATGCGCAATTCCTGCGAGTGCTTGCACCGCAAGCCTGTGTGGTGCGCGCCTATCATGGCGTCGATCTCGACGCGCTGTCGGGCGAAAGATCTCCGGCAGCGCCCCCGCCTTTGATCCTGAGTGTGGGGCGTCTGCGCGAAAAGAAGGGGTTCGATACCCTGATAGCGGCGTGCGGGCTGCTGGTGGACGCCGGACGACCCTTTGTTTGCGAGATTATTGGCTACGGCCCCGAAGAAGCGGCTCTGCAGCGCCAAATCGAGGAGGCCGGACTTGCCCACAGCGTGCGCCTCCGCGGGAAGCTGCCGCATGAGGACGTCATCGCGGCGATGCGGCGCGCTCGGGTGTTCGCACTGCCGTGCCGGGTGCTTGACGATGGCGATCGCGATGGCATCCCCAATGTTATTCTCGAAGCCATGGCCGTGGGGCTGCCAGTGGTTTCGACGCGGATCTCTGGCGTTCCTGAGGTGGTGACTGAGAACGAGAGCGGGCTGCTGATTGAACCCGATGATGCTCAAGACCTCGCAAATGCTCTCACCCGTATCCTTGACGACGATGCTATGGCTGCACGTCTCGGCGCGGCGGGGCGCTATGTGGTGGAAACCCGCTTTTCGCTCGATGGCGACATCAAGCGCCTCGACGCCCTGTTGGGCGCGAGCTTGCGTAATGACCTGCCCGCACCCACCACGGCCTACATCCTGAAGGGCTTTCCCCGTCTTTCCGAGAGCTTCATCTCGAACGAGATCCGCATTTTGGAAAGCATGGGCGCGGGGATCGATATCTATGCGATCAAGCGAGGCGATGAACTGGGCGCGGCGGCGCTCTCCGAGATTCGCGCGTCGATCACCTATCTGCCGGCGATGACTTCTATTTCAGGTGTTCAGCTCGAACGTTGGCTCATCCAGAACTTGCCGGCTTATTTCGGCGCCTGTGCGAGCTTGGCGCTGCGCGCGCCGCGCGCCTTTTTTACCACAACAGCTCGCGCCATCTCGATGATGCGGGCGTACAAGGATGGCCAATCAGGCGCGCCGCGCAAAGTGTTCATCAAGGAATTCCTGCAAGCCGCTTACATCGCTGCGCACATCAGAAAGCGCGGGCGCGCCCGGCACTTGCATGGGCATTTCTGCCACGGCGCGACCACGGTGACGCAATTTGTCGGCGATCTCTGCGGCGTGCCCTACAGCTTTACCGCGCATGCTAAGGACATTTACGAGGCCAAGCACAATCCTGGCGACCTTTTGCCTAGAAAGCTCGCCGGCGCGCGCTTTGCCGTGACCTGCACCGAAGCCAATCGCACGCATCTCCTGGAGAAGGGCTGCGAGTGCGGCGGCCTGCACACGATCTATCACGGCCTCGACACCGAACTGTTTTCGCCGCGCGCCGGCGCCCGCACTGGCGGCGGCCCGCCCGTTGTGCTGTCGGTGGGCAGGTTCGTGGAAAAAAAGGGCTTCCTCGATCTGATCGAGGCGTGCTCGATCCTGCGCCAGCGCGGGGTTTCGTTTCTCTGCCGCATCGTCGGCGAGGAGGGCGAAGCCGGTGCGGCGATGCGCGCGCTGATCGCCCGCGAAGGGCTTGAAGAGGTCGTGGCGCTGTTGCCCCCGGCGCCGCAGCGCGCGTTGCGCGGCATTTATGCGGATGCCGACATCTTCGCGCTACCCTGCCGGATCACCGCCAGCGGCGATCGCGACGGCATTCCCAATGTGCTCGCCGAGGCCATGGCGATGGAGCTTCCACTGGTCACCACTGACGTGTCGGGTATTCTCGAACTGGTCAGCGACGGCGTGAACGGGATGGTGGTCAAGCCTGGTGACGCCGCCGCACTCGCTGCCGCGTTGGAGGATTTGATCCTGGCCCCGCCGGGCCGCCGCTTGGCGCTCGGCCGTGCAGCGCGCGCGACCATCCTGGAGCGTTTCGACTCGCACAAAACCACGCGCGCGCTCAAGGCGTTGCTCGACGATGCCCTCGCCGCGAGCGAGGTCGCCTGATGCATGCGCGCGCCGTCACCGCGCCTCTGCCGGAGCACGATTGCGTCTTCGCGCCCGCGTTCGCGCGCCTTTCAGATGAAGCGTTGTTGGCGCATTTTCGCGTGCGTCAGCGCCCGTTCCTGTTCGTGGTAGAAGAGCCGGAGGAGATAACTCCCGAAAAGATCGCCGGCATTATGGGCGGTGTCTTCACTTTCAACGGCGAAACCCATGCTCTGGGTCATGCCTTCGATTGGCGTATAAACCCGTCCGCCGATCAGGAATGGCACATTCTGCTGCACAAATTCTATTACGCCGTCGGCTTGGCGCGCACTCTCGAGGCCACGGGCAAGGGGGAATACCTTCACCGCTGGCAGGCGCTTACCGCCTCCTGGATCGCCCAGCGCATCCCCGCGGACTTCATCGCCGCCGACGTTACCGGCCGGCGGTTGCAGAATTGGGTTTATGCCTGGAGCATCTTCGTTCGCTCGCCGCTGCTGTCTGCCGGCTTTCACCGTGACTTGCTGATCTCGCTGCATCGGCAAACCGAGGTGCTCCTGGGCAATCTGCACAAGGCGCGCAACCACCGTACTTTGGAGCTCTACGCGATTTTCCTGGTCGCGACGGCGTTCCCAGAATTCACCGAAGCGAGCCGCTGGCGCGCGTTCGCGCTTGCGGAGTTGGAAGCAAACGCGGTCGCTGACTTTCAGGCCGATGGCGGCCATTGCGAGCAATCCACGCATTACCATTGCATCGTGCTACGCAATTTTCTGAATGTCGTGCGCCTGGCGAAGCTGAACGGCATTCCTCTGTCTGCGAATTTTGAGAATGTTCTGCGACACGCGCTTTTGTTCGGCGCGTGGATGCACCGGCCCGACGGCGAGATCCCTGCTCTGAGCGACGCCGATGGCGGCTCTTATCTTCCGCTCCTGAGCGAGGGTGCGCGGCTACTGGGATGTGAGGCGGCGCTCGCGGCGGCGCACGGTGAGCGATCGGCGCACTTTGCGGAAAGCGGATATGTCGTGCTGCGGAGCTCGGCGCACGCGCCGACGGAAGCACCCGCGGATCGCCGCTATCTTGTGTTCGATGCCGGCCACACCGGGCACGGCAATCATGGCCATCTCGACGCCCTGTCCATCGAGGCTTACGCCTCTGGCGCTCCAATCGTTGTTGATCCGGGGCGTTACACCTATGCCGAGGAAGGCGAGATCAATTGGCGCGCGGCGTTTCGGGGCACCGCCGCGCATTCCACCGTCCAGATCGATGGTCGCGACCAGGCCCGCTATGAGCCCGCCGGCCGCAAGTGGAAGATCACCGGGCCACGCGCGCAGGCGTACGTTCGTGCGTTTGCCTCGGCCGAACGCGCCGATTATGTCCATGGCGAAGTCGCCAGCGCCGAATATGAAGCGCGCCACCAGCGGCGCATATTCTTTGTCGATGGGTGCTATTGGCTCATCTTCGATACGCTCGCCGCGCCGAGGCGCCACTCATACGATCTGCGTTTCCAGCTGACGCCAGAGGCGTTGGGCTTGGTGAGCCTGGCTGGTTGCAGCAATCGGTGGGAAGCCACAACCCCACGCGCGCAATTCGCGTGCATCGCCAGTGAAGACATCCGCGCTGAGATCGAGACAGGTTGGGTGTCGCGACGTTATGGGAGCAAGTGCGAGGCGCCCAGGCTGCTGTTCTCGGCTGAAGCCGCGGATTTCACCTTCGCGACTCTGCTGGCCCCGCTTGGGGCGGGTTCGCTGGCGCTTTCAGACTTGGAGCGCGGCGACGGCGCGCTGCGCGCAACCGTGCTTCATGCCGATACGGAAGTGCTTGACACGCTGATCCTGCGCGAGGACCGCGGCGCTGAAATATGGCGCGTTGGGCGCGATGGGAAACAGCTCCTGCTGCTGCAGACGGGGAGCTGCGCATGATCACCGCCGCCGACCTCTGCGTGGGCGACCCCCTGGGCCCGGCCCTGCTGCAAGCCATGGACCCCGCTGCGTTGCGCGAAGCGTTTCAAGCGGCAATGCCGCGCGCGTGTGTTGAAACAGCCGAGATCGAGCGGGCGAAATACAAACCGGGAGCAAAGGCGCTGTTGAGCGCGCGGGTGCGTCTTGCGGGCGAGAGCGCCGCGAGGTTGTTTGCGGTGCGCGTGCTCCCACCAGGAAAAGCGCACGCGCGCTACCAACGTGCTGTCGAGGAAGCGGGTCCCGGCGAAGTATTGTTACTGGAGAGGATCGGCGCCGTCGGATGGGCGTTTCCAGCCGACCTGCGGATCACGGGACTGCGCTATCTCGCCGACGCCAATTTGTTCGAGCACGCAACTCTGCCGGAGCTGGCGCAGGCCATTGCGCCAGGCGGGGCCGTCGAGACATGGTCGAGCGAAATCGCCCACTACGCAGCCGAGCAAAGTTGCACGGTGCGCGTGCGCCTGAGCGGGCGCCTAGCGAGCGGTGAATCGTTCGCGCGCATACTCTACGGCAAGTGCCACGCCACCGGCGAGAGCGGGGGCGCTGTGCAGGCGCTGGCAGAAATCGGCGCTGCGCTCGACCGTGAGCGGATGCCGACGTGCGGCATTGCGCGCGTGATCCTGGAACAACCACAATTCGGCATCCAGTGGCAGGAGTCCGCGCCTGGCGTTCAGCTCGAAATGGCGGGATTGTTCGACAGCGCCAGCGGCCTGGACGAGCGCGTAGGCGCCGCGGTCGCCGGCTTGCACGGCATCCCCGTTAAATTTGACGCGCCGCCCGCCGCCCCCGACCTTGCCAAGCTTGAGCAACGTTTGGCGATTGCGGCAGTGCTGCCTGCTGCGGTGCGCGCGCGCGTGCAGGCCCTACAGAGCTGGCTAGCGCGCCGCGCGCCGTCGCGGCCACATCACGCCGGTTTACGGCTATGCCACGGAGACCTGCACGCCAAGAACATGTTCGACGACGGTGTGCGCATCCATTTCATCGATTTCGACGCTGTGCACATGGCGCCGCCGGAACACGACGCCGCAAGCCTATCAGCGGCGATGACGTATTGGGCCGCACTACAGGGCCTTCCCTATGACGCTGCCGCCGCCGCTTTCGCGCGTTGGCGCTGCGGCTACGAATCAGCCGGCGGGCGCTTGAATGAAGAGCGCCTTGCTTGGCTGAGCGTGTATTGCCTGCTGGACGAGCGTCTCTACCGCTGCCTGACCCGGCTGAAGCCGGGCCGACGCGCCATCGCCGAAGCGCTCGTGGTCCAGGCCGAACGTGTAGTGCAGCGCCGGAGCGGGCGCGATGTCTGAACGCGGACCTCTCGCACGCGCCGTGCGCCGATTTGGGCCGTACTGGCTCAAATATCCATGGCGGATTGCGTTTGCCTATAGTGCTGGCTTGACGGCTGCTGCGTTTACGCTCGCCGCGCCGCTGCCGCTCAAAGTCATCATCGATAATGTGCTCCTGGGCGCAAATTCGGGGTTCTCGCCGCTGGACGCTTTGAGCCGCGAAATGCAAATTGGAGCGCTTGCGCTCGCCGCCGCACTCATAGCGGTGGCCGCGGCTTCCGCCTCCGCCGCCGAAAAGGTCGCCAGCGCCCGGCTGCGTGAGCTGATGACGCGCGATTTGCGCGCGGCCAGCCTCGACCACATCTTGGGACTTTCCGTTTTGCAGCGCCATACAGATCGCAGCGGCGAGTTGGTGTTGCGACTTATCGACGACACCGGCCACATTGCGCGTCTGTTCTGCAAAACCTTCCCGACCATCTTCCGCTACGCGATCACTGTGCTCCTGACGTTAGCGGCGATGTGGTGGCTGAGCGGCGCGCTCGGGGCGTTGGGTCTTGTCATCGGATTGGCGCTGGTTTGGCAGATGCGTCGCGCTGCGCCAAAGCTGCAAGAGGCCTCGCGCGCCAAACGCAAGCTGGAGGGCGGCATTGCCGGCTTTGCGCAAGAAGTCCTGCGGGGCTTGGGCTTCGTGCAGTCGGTCAGCGGCGAGGATGAGGTCCGCTCGCGCTTTGTCGACGTGAACGCCGCGAGCACGGCGGCAGGGGTCAACGAAACCCGCACCCAAGTGGCGCTCGAGCGCAGCATGCAGAATGCCAGCGGCGTGGCGGTAGCGGTGCTGGTTGGGTTGGGCGCATTGCTCGTGTTGCGCGGCCAGTTGAGCCTTGGCGCGCTGACGGTTTGCCTCGCCTATTTGAACCAGCTGCTGAAGCCGGTGGAGAAAATCAACGAACTCGCCGGCGCCGTCACCGGCGCCCTCGCCCGCGCCGACCGGCTGAGCGATCTGCTGGAGCGGCCCACCGGGCTTGCGGTGAATCCGGACGCTGCCGCACCTGCGCGCGTTCGCGGGGAACTGATGCTGCGCGCGTGCAGCTTCGCGCATCGTTCCCCCGGGGCGGGCGTGCAGACTGCGCTTTGGGATGCGGAAATAGTCGTGCGCGACGGCGAGTGCGTCGTCATCGAAGGCCCCAGCGGCGCGGGGAAGAGCACGCTGCTCGGTCTCATCTTGCGCCTGTACGATCCAGAGAACGGCGAACTCTCACTGAGCGGGCGGGCCTATCGGGATTGGCCGGTGCATGAGCTGCGACGCCAGTTTGCGGTCATGCGCCAAGAGACGCACTTGTTCGCCGGCACGATCCGCGACGCGCTGCAATTTGGCCTCGGCGCGCGCAGTGATGCGGATTTGCTGCGTGTGCTGAGCCGCGTCGCGCTTGGCGATCTCGTGGCTGACGCGCCCGCCGGCCTGGATACCCCGCTGGGAGAAGACGCGGGGAACCTTTCTGGCGGACAGCGCGCACGGCTGGCTCTGGCGCGCGCGCTGTTGGCGCAACGCCCGGTGCTGTTGCTCGACGAGCCCTTCGCGAACATCGATCCAGAATCGCGCGCTGTGCTCATCGATGCGCTGGGCGAGGAGCGTGGTGTCAGAACCATGCTGATCGTGACCCACCAGTCGCTGCCGCCCGGCTTTGCGGACCGGACGCTGCGTCTAGAAGCGGGCCGCTTGACGGAAGAGGTCCCAACCCTGCTGCGAGTCGCGCCATGAGCCTTGCCCCGCTCACGCGCGAAGCATACTTGAATGCGGCGATCGCGCGCTTGCAAGCCGATGACCCCATACCGGCGTTGCTCGGGCGCGCGCCCTGGAGACGGACCTACGGTCGCCTCAGTCCGCGCGCCTCGCGTTACGCAACGTTGGTTTATGAGCGCCCAGGATCGCGGCCTGTACGCGTCGACCTATGCGAGCGTGGGGACACAGGGCTGCATCGCCTCCCCGGCGCCCTCGGATGGGCGGAGTTGACGCCGTGTAGCGCCGACCCCGCACTACCCACACTCGATGAGGCTTGCGGCCACTACGCCATAGATAAGATCGTGCGTTATCGGCCTGGCAAACGCTGCACCATGCGTGGAGCGATCAGCGGCGCGCCGGCATACATAAAGGTGTTCGCCGACGACCGCGGCGCTGAGGTGGCCAAAGAGGCAGCGCTCTTGCACGCCGCCGCCGCCGAGGGTCAACTCGGATTTGCGGTCGGTCGATGCCTGGAGTGGAACAGCGGCCTTCGCGCTATCGCGCATGAAAAGCTCGACGGCGTCTCGATTTGCGATGCACTGATGAGCGACCGCGGCGCCGACCTTGCGGCTCAGCTGGGGCGGGCGCTAGCGACGCTGTCCAACACGGCGCTGAAGCCGCGCCAAATCTACGATGCGGCAAACCAGATGGAGCGGAGCAGACGCTATGCGCGCAAGCTAGCGCAGGCGGCGCCGGGCGCCGAGGATGCGGCCGCTGCTTTGCTGGCCGCGCTTGAAGCGGCGCATGAAGCCGCGCCCGACACCAAGCTGCGACCCATTCACGGCGCGCCGCACCCGCAGCAATGGCTGCAGCATGATGATCGGCTTGCTTTGGTTGACTTCGACAGGCTCTCGCTGGGGCCGGTGGAAATCGACGCTGCAACATTCCTCGCCGAACTCGATTTTGAAGCTGGCGACCGCGAGCAGATGCAACAGGTCGCCGCCGCGTTTCTCAGTGCTTACGTGGAGGGCGTCGGCGGTTGCGACCCGCGCGTGCTTGCGATCTATCGCATGCACAAGCACCTCGCCAAAGCCTACAAGGTCGCGCTCTCGCTGAGCGCCGCGCGCGAAATGCGCGCTACGCGAATTCTTTTGAACGCCCATACCGAGCTTACCGGAGCGATGCAATGAAGCCGGTCCTCTATCTTTATTGTCAGCATTCGGTTGGCATGGGCCATTTCGTGCGCTCGCTTGCGCTTGCGCGCGTATTGGCGGAGTGGTTCGAAATCCATTTTCTCAACGGTGGGCGATCGCCGCCGGGATTCAATCTGCCTGACACAATAAGTTTTCATCACCTCTCGCCGCTCGGCATGGGCAAGGAATCGCAACTCACCAGCCTGGATGAGAGCGTCAGCGTCGAAGAAGCCAAGAAACTGCGCCTTGCTGCGATCCGCAACCTGATCGCACTATCCCCGCCCGATCTGGTTCTGACCGAACTCTATCCGTTTGGGCGAAAAAAATTCGCCTTCGAACTGGAGCCGCTCATTCAGGCCGCGCGCAATTGCGGCGCGGCCATTGTTTGTAGTGTGCGCGATTTGCTGGTTTCCGATCGCCCCGACCAGCAGCGGCATGACGACCGCACGGCGCAGAAGCTCAACGCCGAATTCGACGCCGTGATCGTCCACGCCGACCCTCGCTTCGCGCGGCTGGAGGAATCGTTTAAGCCTCTGAGGCCGCCGCGGACGCGGGTTCATTATTCCGGCTTTGTGGTTCCCCATGAGGTTCGTCGGCAGGCAGCGGCGCGGGAGCGCCGCGTTCTGATTTCAGCGGGCGGCGGGCTTGTCGGCGGCGCGCTGTTCCGGACCGCTTTGGCGTTTCACCACTCCAATTTTGCCCGCACAGGGCGGCCCATGACCATTGTCGCCGGACCGTTTCTGCCCGAGTCCGAATGGAGCGCGCTGCGGGCAAGCGGCGCCGGCGTTGACGGGCTTACGCTCGAGCGATCTGTCCCCGACCTGTGCGCGCTGATGTGCGCGGCGACGCATTCAATCAGCCAGTGCGGCTACAATACCGCGATCGACATCCTAGTCAGCGGTGTCTCAGCGCTCGTGGTTCCTTACGCGACCGAGAAAGAAAATGAGCAGACGGTGCGCGCCGAGCGCCTGGCGGCGATGGGTCGCATTGGCGTGCTGCAAGAACGCGACCTCTCAGCGGATGCGCTCGGACAAGCGCTCGAGCGCATCCCGGTCGGGAGCGCTGCCGGCCAGAATCTGGCGCTCGACGGCGCGCGGGAGACAGCACGCATCCTGGACGACCTCTTGATCGGCAGGAAACGCGGTCGCACTCGCGCCTGGAGCGGTGTGGCATGAGCGATTGGCTGGTCCCCCTTCGAGTGGCGCTTGCGGAGAGGCGCGCGCCGCTTGAGTTCTTTGTCCGTGACGACGACGCCGGTCGCGCCGATGCCCAGCTGTTTCGCCTACTAGACGTGTTCGAGAGCCGCGCCGCGCCGCTCGATCTCGCTGTGATACCGGCGGCTTTGCAGCCGCAAACCGCGGAGGCGCTGCGCCTACGGCGCGCGCGCTGGAGGGGACTCAATTTTCACCAACACGGCTATGCCCATGTCAATCATGAGCGCGAAGGGCGTAAGTGCGAATTCGGGCCCACGCGGGGTCTCGCGCGTCAGCAGGCCGACATCCGTATGGGCAAGGATCGGCTCGCCGCGTTGCTGGGCGACATCGATCCGATTTTTACCCCGCCCTGGAATCGCTGCACGCAAGAAACCGTGTCCGCATTGAAGCGTGAAGGCTTCCGCGCGCTCTCGCGTGAGGCGAAGGCAGCGCCGCTTGCGCTGCAGGACCTGTATTCCTTGCCTGTGAGTGTTGATTGGCGGCGCCAGCGCGGGGGAGTGCGCGAGCCCCCACGCGATGCGGCGGCGGCCCTGGCCGAGCAGGTCGCCGCGGGCGCGGCGAGGGTGGGATTGATGTTGCACCACCAGGTTCTCGACGACGAGGACTTCGATGCGCTCGACGCACTGCTAACTCGTCTGCGTTCGGCGCCCAATGTGCGCCTCAGCTCAATGATGGAATTTGTGGAGGAACAGAATGTCTCACTCATCGGCGCTTAGGCGCTTTGGATACTCGACAGCGGCGCTGGCCGCGCTTTTGCTGGCGGCGGCGCAACCGGCGCATGCGCAGGAGGAGAGCACCGATCGCGGCGGCGACAGTGTGCTCCAGGTGGATGACGTGCGCTCACTCGCCCGCCAGCTTGGCGTGTCGCTCGACGACAACCGTCCAGAGGATCAATTCGAGACGACAATGTTCGGGCGCCCGCTTATCGTCGGCGGCGAACTCGAAGCCGCCGGCCAGTGGCGCGACAACCTCGATCTCACCGGCGAGGACGGCGTCGGCAAACTCACGCCCGAGGCGCAGCTCGAATTCCTCTATCTGTTTTCCGACCGGCTAATCGCCTTTGCCGAGGTGAAGGCGTTCGTGGATTCCGAAGTGTGGACCGAGACCGGCGATGGGGAGAGCGATGCAGGGCTCGATCTGCGCGAGGCATGGGTGCTGGCGCCGCGCCTGTTCGGCAGCGATTTCTCGCTCCAGGTCGGGCGTCAGCAATATCAGGATCGCCGCGAGTGGTGGTGGAACGAAAACCTCGATTCGGTGCGGTTGCACTATGTGCAGGGGCGCTTCACCGCCTTCCTCGGCGTCGCTGAAGCGCAGCTCCGCACCTCCACGCTGGAGGACATCAGCCCGGAGGACGAGGATGTGACCCGTTACTTGGGCAACGCCGCATTCACCTGGACGCGTCACGATCGGCTCGAAGCATTTCTGCTGTCGCAGCAAGACCACTCGGGCGCGCCTGCGATCAATGCGGTGCTGGATGAGGACAGTCAGGACGAAGCTGACTCAGACCTCACCTGGGTGGGTCTGCGCGCGCGCACGCGCCAGAGCATTGGCGATGCAGGAAAAGTCTTCCTCAGCGGCGATCTTGCGATGGTCGACGGCGATGAAACCGTCACCGAGTTCGCGGATTTCGCGCCGGGCCAAATCCAGGCCGTGGACCGCTTCAGCCAAGACGTGTCGGGTTGGGCCGCCGATGTGAGCGTCAGTTGGGAAGTGCCGATCGACTTGGAGCCCGTCGCCAGCATCGCTTTCGCCTATGGGTCTGGCGACGACACGCCAAGCAATGGCAGCGACGATTCTTTCCGGCAAACCGGTCTGCAGGGCGACAACGGCAAATTCCGCGGCATCAGCCGTTTCCGCTATTACGGCGAAACGCTGCGCCCGGAATTGTCCAATCTGCGCGTGCTGACCCTTTCGCTCGGCTCGCCGGCGCCCGCGCCAGGTGAGGGCGAGGCCTGGATCGAAGCGGTGTTCCACAATTACGCGCAAGCCGAGGCGTCGACCGATTTTCGCAGCGAGCGGCTCGATGTCGGTCCCAACGGCGTCGATGAACATCTGGGCGACGCCCTGGATGTCATCTACTCGTTCGAAAGCGGGCGGCGCTGGGAATTCGAAGCCACGCTCGGCTCATTCCGTTACGGCGACGCCTTCGGCGCCAACCGCGGCGAATGGGCCTACAGCGCCTCGTTCAAGCTGGACTACAATTTCTAGAGCGCCGTCCAGTGTAGCGGGGTCATCCGCCGATGAGCCGCGTGGACTTGTAGGGCCTACAGCAAGTCGTTCTGCTCGCTGTGACGTACTGCAAATATGCTTTGTCATTTGTAGTCGACAGTCCTCAAGGGATGAATGGGTGTTCGCTGAACTAGATTGGCTGTTGCACCACAAGCGTCGGACGATTGTGGTGCAACCAGACGATGCTGCTCCGGCGAGGGTGCATCCGGGGTTGGGATTGGGGCGAGTGAATCCTCTCTGTGGCCACTTTGGGCCATCACCCCTCTCCCAGGTTGAGCACGCCTCGGCGGTATCTCAATACCGTCACGCGACTGCCCGCTGGCGCAAAGCGGTCCTTCGGGAGTTCGTCGCGTAGCTCTGCAAAAAGTGTCGAATTGCTATAGTCTTTCCGGCGGCGCCATTGGCGCAAGCCGGAGAAGCGGGATGCCAAGACGTTTGTTGCTCGAGAGCGAATACGTTTTTGATATACGCCGAGGGTTTGACGCTGGCGCTCGCGAGGCCGTTTTGGAGCCGCGGTTCGAGGCTTTTGCGCCCCCAACAGGCGGGACGGCCAACAATGGCCTGCCCATCTTGGACTGGGATCAGGGGGCCGCCCAACTCAACCGCGGCGGCTTCAGCTGGAGCGCCATTCCAGCCGCCGCGACCACAGTAACCTATGCATTTCGCGCCAGCACCACGCTCGCTGAGCTGGCCGGCTTGCCCCCGGGGGTCTCGGGGTTTTCTCCATTCAACGCGATCCAGATCGCGGTGACGGAGGAGATCCTCCGCTTGTGGTCGGAAGTGGCCAACATCACTTTTGTGCGCGCGGGCACCGGAACCAGCGGCGCTGCGGCTTACTCGGACAATGCATCGATCCTTTTCGGCAATTTCAATTCCGGTCCGCCGCAGTTTTCCGCCCTCACCTACCTGCCCAGCCCAGACGGAACGGCGCCAAGTGCGTTGGAGGGAAACATCTGGGTAAATGTCTCGCGCGACTACGATGCCGACCCGGCGGCATTTCCTCTGGGCGCGCACATTTTGGCGCATGAGATCGGACACGCACTTGGCCTGCTGCATCCAGGCGATTACGGCGGCGGCGCCAACGGCGGCGCTACCTACGGCGCCGACGCCGAGTACTGGCAAGACACCGCCATGTTCACCAACATGACCTACTTCAGCGAGGCGTTCACCGGCGGCGCGTACGGCACGCTCGCGATTACGCCGCAACTGCATGACATCGCCGCCGCTCAAATGCTTTATGGAGTCAATACGACGACGCGCACCGGGAATACCGTATACGGTTTCAATTCAAACGCAGGCCATGCGACGCTTAACATCGCTGGATCGACGAGCGCAGCGACGTTTACGATCTGGGACGCCGGTGGCGAGGATACCCTGGATCTGTCCGGTTATCTGACTGCGGTGGAAATTGATCTGCGCGAGGAAGCGTTTTCCAGCGCCGGCCCTGGTCCCGGCATCGGCTTGGCCCATGGCAACATTGCCATCGCGCGCAACGTGGTGATCGAGAACGCTATCGGAGGGGTCGGCGCGGACACGTTGATCGGCAACGCCGCATCGAACCGGCTCGATGGCGGCGCTGGTGCAGATACGATGGCTGGCGGGCTCGGTAACGACACTTACGTTGTCGACAGCGCGCTTGACGTCACCACGGAGCTTGAGGGCGGCGGGGTCGATACTGTTCACAGCAGCATAAGCTGGTCGCTGTTTGAAGAAGTCGAAAACCTCACGCTCACCGGCGCCGCGGCGATCAACGGCACAGGCAACACGCTTGCCAACGTCATCACCGGCAATGGCGCGGCGAATGTGCTGGTCGGGCTAGGCGGCGACGACTCGCTCTTTGGTAATGCTGGCGACGACACGCTCAACGGCGGCGCCGACGACGACATTCTCGACGGCGGCGCCGGCGCAGACGCGCTCAACGGCGGCGCGGGCGGCGACACCGCCGATTATTCGACCGCGGCCGCGCGCGTTGTGGTGCGGTTGTGGAGTAATTCCGGGAGCGAAGGCGACGCTGCCGGCGACACGCTCACGAGCGTCGAGAACGTCAGCGGCGGCGCGGGTGGCGACACCATCGCCGGAGACAGTCTCGGCAACGTTCTGGTCGGGGGCGGCGGCGTTGACTTCATCAACGGGCTTGACGGCGATGACACGCTGCGCGGCGACGCCGGCGCCGATGTGCTGCTCGGCGGCGTGGGCGCGGATTCTCTTGAAGGCGGCGCCGACAACGACAGCCTCAATGGCGGCGTCGGCGCTGACGCGCTCGTCGGCGGCGCCGGAAGCGACACGGCTGATTATTCGACCGCGGCCGCGCGCGTTGCAGTGCGACTGTGGAGCAATTCCGGGAGCGAAGGCGATGCAGCCGGCGACACCCTCTTCGGCGTCGAGAACGCGACTGGCGGCGCGGGTGGAGACACAATCGCCGGAGACAGTCTCGCCAATGTCCTGGCCGGGGGCGGCGGCGCCGATTTTCTCAACGGGCTCGACGGCAATGACACGCTGCGCGGCGACGCGGGCGCCGATGCACTGGTCGGCGGCGCAGGCGCTGACTCTCTTGAAGGCGGCGCCGACAACGACACGCTCAACGGCGGCGCCGGCGCTGACACGATCAATGGCGGCGCAGGCGCCGACACTGCCGATTACTCAGCCGCGACCGCGCGTGTTGCGGTGCGGCTGTGGAGCAATTCCGGCGCCGAAGGTGATGCAACCGGCGACACCCTCAGCGGCGTCGAGAACGTCACCGGCGGCGGCGGCGGCGACACAATCGCGGGAGACAGCTTCGTGAATGTCCTCGCCGGAGGCGGCGGCGCCGATTTCCTCAACGGCCTCGACGGCAACGACACGCTGCGCGGCGATGCGGGCGCCGACGTACTGGTCGGCGGCGCCGGCGCTGACGCGTTCGTGTTCAGCGTGGGCGGCGGCGCCGACCAGGTAAACGATTTCGACGCCGATGCAGCCGGGGGTCAGGACGCGCTCAACATCGCCGCCTTCGGCATCACCGCACTCGATTTCAGCGCACGCGTCTCGATCGCCGATCAAGGCGCCAACACGCTAGTCACCATCGACGGCGCAGCCACCATGCTGCTGCTCGGCGTCACCGGCGACGGCGACAATATCATCACCCAGTCCGACTTCATCTTAGGAGGCTGAGCAGGAGCTTGGGCGGACGCCCCAACTCTCAAGGAAGTTGCACGATACCTATTCCTGCTCCGGCCTGCCGCGGCCGCCCGCTTTTTCCGCTGGCGCGAGGCGCATCACTTCGGCCTGGTATTTGTCATCCTCGCCCTTGACCAGGAGCGGCGCCGCCTTCACGGCGGCGTCGATCAACTTGCTCACCCATTCGGAATCGCTTTTGGCGAAGTCGCTCAGCACGTAGCCGTGCACAAGCTCCGCCGCGCCAGGATGACCGACGCCTAGACGCGCGCGGCGGAAGCCCTCTCCCACGGGCGAAGCGATGATGGAGCGAATGCCGTTATGGCCGGCCGCGCCACCCCCGGTCTTCATACGGAAGCGCCCGGGGGCGAGGTCGATCTCGTCATAAAATGCGACCACCTGCATCGGCGACAGCTTGTGGAAGCCCGCCGCCTCGCCAACGGCGCGCCCGCTTTCGTTCATGAAGGTCTGAGGCTTTAGCAGCAGCGTGCGGACCCCATCGATGTGGCCCTCCGCCACCTCGCCGTGGAACTTCTTCTTCCAAGGGCTGAAACCATAGGCGCGTGCGATCGCGTCCACGGCCATGAAGCCGATATTGTGCCGGTTGCCCGCGTATTTCGCGCCCGGATTGCCGAGGCCGACGAGGAGAAGCATGGGTACACTTGCCCGCCGGAAGCCGGAGAGCGCAAGCGGGAGAGGTCGCCATTGATTTTGGCCATGACATAGCTATAATATAGCTATGAAGGATGTAGCCCTCTTTGACGCCAAAAACCGGCTCTCCGCTCTGGTGCAAGAGGTGATCGATACCGGTGAGGATATCGTCATCACCCGGCATGGCCAGCCAGCGGTGCGGCTGACGCGCGTGACCTCTCGGCCAAGCGGGCAGGAATGGCAGGCGGCGATGGCCGAGCTGGACAGGCTCAACGCCGATTTCGTGAAGCGTCATCCTCTGGCTGGCGAACGGATCGCTTGGGAGACGTTGAAGGCGCAACTCGACGATAAGCCAGCGTGAGTTTGGTCATTGATGCGTCAGCGGCGTTGGCGTGGCTGGCGCCGTCGCAAGCGACGCCGGCGGCGCTCGCTCTGCGCAGCGCACTACCCGAGAATTTAGCGGCGCCCTCGGTTTTCCCCGCAGAGGTCCGCAACGCCTTGATCAAGCTGGAACGCCGCGGCCTGGTTGACCCCGATGTGGCGCGGCGAGGACTGGTCTTGCTGGACGCCGTCATTGTGACGTCGTCGCCGCCGGAGATGCGCGAACTCGCGAGCATCTACGCGTTGGCGCAGGCTGAACAGATCAGCTTTTTCGACGCGTGCTACCTTGCCCTTGCCATCAGCGCTCGCGCTCCACTGGCGACGCGCGACGCTGGTCTTATCGGCGCTTGCATACGGCGCGGCGCGCAATTGTGCGATCTTCGCTGAGCCTGAAAACGCAGGCGATCTCGCAATCGCCGCCTATTTCTTGTCAGCGGGCTTTTTCTCTGGCGCCTTGGCGGCGGCCGCATCTGCCGGGGCTGCCTCGGTAGTGGTCACGGCTGCTGCGGCCGGTTCGGCCTCGGCCTTGCGTCCGGCGACGGTGGCGATGGTGAAGTCGCGGTCGCGGATCACCGGTCGGGCGCCCTCGGGCAGCTTTACCGAGGAAATATGGATGGAATCGCCGATATCGGCGCCGGTAAGATCGACCACGATCTCTTCCGGGATCTTGTTGGCCGGGACTTTGAGCTTGATGGTGTGACGCACAACGTTGAGCACCCCGCCGCGCTTCAAGCCCGGGGAGAGGTCCTGGTTCTTGAAGTGGACCACCACGTCGATGGCGATTTCAGCGTTCTCCTCGACCCGATAAAGGTCGATATGGATCGGCTCATCGCTGACCGGGTGGAACTGGACATCGCGCGGAATAACGGGCTGACGCTCGCCGCGATGGTCGATTTCCACCATGTGGGACAAGAACTTGCCCGACCGCATCGCCATCTTCACGTCCGCCGACTTGACCTCAATCGGGACCGCGCCGCGGGGGCCGCCATAGAGAATGCCAGGGATCAGGCCGGAATTGCGGGTCGAGCGGGCGCCGCCGGTGCCGGTGCGCTCGCGCTTTTCAACGTTCAATACAATGCCAGCCATGGCCTCTGGGCCCCTTAAGAATTCCGCGAGTTCGGAAAACGGGGCTTCTAGCCGAAGCTTTTGGGGGGAGCAAGGCGGGCGGCGCTTATTAACCAAGTGGGCGCCTGGGTCGGGTAAAACCGGCCCCGGTGGTCAAAACCGCATCTTCCGACGGCAGGCGTGATCTGTCGCTGATCCGCGCCAGCGGATCGACCGCGCGCGTCCTCAACCTCGCCCTGGCGTTCGAACGCTTCGGTCAATCTGAAGATTTCCAGGCCCGACCGCTTTTCCGCAACCAGAAGCTCAACCGAACGCTGATCCTGAAACACGCAGTCCGCGCCCATGAACGACCCCTGTTCGAGCGCCCAGAGCCGCACACCACGAAAATAGTGTTTCCGTTTTCGGCCACCGAACTCGGCATCGGCGGCACCAGCGTCATGGTGGGGGAACGGAAGTTCGCCCAATTGCTACGCAAGGCCGTCGGCGCGGAAGGCGATCTGGACGACTTCGAGGCCGATTGCGAGCTGCTGACGCTGCTGCACGAACTGCCCTCATTCGATCCTTTTCTGCTGCGCGAGCACTTGAGACGCTCCGGACATGAGCCGGCGCGTTGTTTCTTTGATGTCTCCGACGCCGACATTGCCTCGATGCTGGTGTTTGTGCAGGCCTCGATTACGCCGCTGGTCAGTGCGGCGTTTGGCGCCGCAGGGCGGCGCGCCGAAAAGCTCTCGATGCGGCTCGCGGAAAAACTGATGACCGACGAGAATGCGCAATTGTTGTCGCCGCTACGCGACACCATGCGCCTTTCGATCGGCGAATTTGCCGAGGGTGCGTTCGCCTGGAAGGGCTTTCTATATTACAAGTGGACGCTTAACGATCTGGTCGCCCGTCAAAGCGTTTTTATGACGCGATTGAATGGATGCGCCGTCGATAGCGACGATCGGCGCATCCGCTATGAAATCGACAAGCTCAGAAAAGATGTCCTAGGCCACATTGATCGAGTGCTGACCCGTGGCGCGCAGATGATGCATGTCTACGATAGCGCCTTCATGGCCATGGCGCGAGGCGATCCGAACCCGTTCCGGGATTTTCTGCTCGACGCGCCCGCGCAATTCCTTCCACTCGGTGAAGCGCTTGGCGCGGTAAAGCATATCCATACGTTCTGGAGTTTTCGGTTTCCGGAAAAAACCGCGTTGCGTTTGGAAGCGGAGGAATTCCAAGACGTGCTGCAGGAGTTCGAGCGCATGCTGAATGGCATCCAGCTAGTGCGAGGGATGCCGGCGCAGGATCTTGTGCTGAACTGAAATTGGTTGTCGCGTTAAGGCGTTGGAGTGAGCGCCTCGACGATTGCATCGGCTAGCGCGCGCGCCATGATGGCGAAACAGGCTTCGCCTTCCTCAGCGCTGGCGGCGGCCGGGGCGCCGAAATAAGCATGCGGGCCACCCGCTTCGGCGAATGTCTTGGCGCCCTTGGCGAATGCGTCGGTAAGGCTGGCGGGGTTTTCGGCCAAGCCGAGCGCCGCCGCACGATCCACAAGGTCTGGCCGCTCGGCGAGCACGAGGCTGGTCTCGAACTGGCCGGCATGACAGGCGCCAGAGATGAATTCCTCCGTCAGCGTTTGCGCCAGTGCGCGCCTGGTGAAGTCAGGAAACGCAACGCCCAGGCCAAGCTCGCGCATCGCCTGGGCTACTTCGCGCAGCATGGCGACGTTGGCCGGATCGAAATGCGCATTGGCGAGCCCGATGGCCGCAACACCCTGACGCTGTAAGCTGCGGGCGATGTCGAGCATGACCAGTTTCGCCGCGTCGGCGCTAATGCTGATCGTGCCGGGGAAGGCGGCCGCATATTCAGCGGGGGCGTAGCAAAGGCTAGGCAATACCAGAGTGGTTACGCGGCGCTCGCGCAACGCCGCGGCCGCACGTCGCGCCATGCCTTCGGCGATGATCACGTCGGTGTTCAGCGGCAGGTGCGGCCCATGCGCTTCGGTGGCGCCGCACGGCAGGATCGCCGCAACACGCGCGTGCTTGAATAATTCGTCAATCGCAGTCCAAGTCCGGTCGGAGAAATTCATGCAAACTCCGCGCGCAGTTTCTTGCGGTCGATCTTGTCGCGGTCGTTGCGCGGCAGGGGCTCGGTCCGGAACGCGACTGCATGCGGGGCTTTGTAGCGCGCCAGCCGGCTTTTTGCGAAAGCGATGAGTTCTGTTTCGGTCGCGTCGCCTTGGACGACCACGATCGCAAACGGCTTTTCCAAGCCGGCGGAATCTTTTCTGCCGATGACGCAACACTCGTGCACTGCCGGGTGCTGCATCAGGCAATTCTCAACCTCCAGCGGGCTGACATAAACGCCGCCAGACTTGATCAAATCGTCGCCGCGCCCTTCATAAAACCAATAGCCATCCTTGTCTTGGCGGAATTTGTCGCCGGAAACGATCCAGCCGCCGCGCAGGTGCTGCGTCGATTTCTCATAGGCGCTTTGATAATAAAGCGCCGCTGACGCGCCGCGTATCCAGAGCGTGCCGACATCGCCCTGAGAGACAAGAGCGTCGTTTTCGTCAACCAGCTTGGCTTCGTAGCCCGGGACAAGCTTGCCGAGGCTGCCGGGGCGGATGTCGCCGGGGCGGTTGCTGATATAGATGTGAAAACTCTCGGCCGAGCCGATCCCGTCGATGATGGGAATTCCAAAACGCCGCTCCCAGCGTTCATGCAATTCTCGTGGCAACGCTTCGCCAGCGCTCCACATGAATCGAAGGCTAGAGAGATCGGCCCGGTCGCCGGCCGGCGCCTCCAGCATCTTATTAATCAAGGTCGGAACGCTCGTCAGCACGGTGGGTTTGTGACGGGCGATGAGTTCGAACAAAACTTCCGCGCTTGGTTGCTCGCGGAAAAGAACAGCCGTCGCTCCCAGAGCGAATGGGAACATGAGGTTGGTTCCCGTGGCGTAGCCAAAGAAAAGGCGCGGACCGGAGATAGTGAGGTCGTCCTCGCGCAGGCCGATGAAGTTTTTGGCGTAGACTTCCGCATTGTAGGCGAAATGGAAATGGCAATGCACGGCCGCCTTGCTCTGGCCTGTGGAGCCACTGGTGAACAGCCACACGGCGGGGTCGTCCTTGCGCGTCGGCCAAGGCGCCGCGTTCGGGGCGATCGCGTCGGCGAGCCATGAGTCGAACACGGCTTCAATGTCGATGATGTTTTGTCCGCCGCCGCAATGGCGAGTGTTGAGCGAGGCCTCGCCGAACGCGGATGCGCTGGCTGAATCGATGAACGCGAATTGCGGCTTAACGTAGTCGAGGTAATAGGCATAATCCGAGGCCGGCAGCAGCGGATTGATCTGGGTGACGACGGCGCCCGCCTTGATCGCGCCGAACCAGAGATACGCAAACTCCGGGCAATCGCGCATGCACAGCAGCACGCGTTGCTCGGGCAGCAAGCCCTCGCTCACCAGACGCAGCGCGACGCGCTCCACATTGCGCGCGACCTCGGCATAGGTGATGGCCGCGCCTTCGAAGTGGAGCGCAGTCTTGGCCCCGCGCCCAGCTGCAATGTTGGCCGACACAAAATAGTCGGTCATGTTGAATTCGTCGGGGAAAGTCGGCGGCGTGAAGGTGTCGGCGCTCATGCCTTACCCACCTAGATCAAAGCGCCGGCGATGCCTAGGTGTCACCATCGCCCATTGAGCGAAGTCGCGAATAGGGGCAGAAGCCGCCCATGGCTGAGTTCATTCCGGTTCCTCCGTTCGACTTGGTGGTCTTTGGCGCGACCGGCGATTTGTCGTTGCGCAAGATATTTCCAGCCTTGCTGCACCGTTTTCTGGACGGCCAGATCCCAGCGCAGTCTCGGATCATCGGCGCGGCGCGCAGCGAGCTTGACGCGTCAGGCTTCCGCAGGCTGATCCATGAGAGCCGCGAGAAATTTACACCGAACGTTGCGGTTGATGCGGCCAAGTTCGCGGCTTTTCTGGAGCATGTCCACTATGTCCGCGTCGACGCCAACGCTCCAGCCGGCGAATGGGGTGGGTTAGACGCCGCGCTTGAAGGTCGTGAGGGCAATGTCCGCATTTTCTACCTTTCCACTGCGCCGTCGCTTTTTGTGACCATCGCGCAGCGGCTTGCCGAAGCCGGGATAGCCAAACCCAATTCGCGCATCGTGCTCGAGAAACCGATCGGGCGCGATCTGGCGTCCTCACGCGCCATCAATGACGGCGTTGGCGCAGTGTTCGAGGAGCGCAATACGTTCCGCATCGATCATTATCTCGGCAAGGAGACAGTGCAGAACCTCCTGGTGCTGCGCTTCTGCAATATGCTGATCGAGCCGGTGTGGTCACGCGCCACTGTCGATCACGTGCAGATCACGGTGGCTGAGGAGATCGGCGTGGAGGGCAGGGGCGAGTATTACGACAAGTCCGGCGCGCTGCGCGACATGGTGCAGAACCATTTGCTGCAATTGCTCTGCTTGGTGGCGCTTGAATCGCCGAATTCCACCGACGCCGACGCCATACGCACCGAAAAGCTCAAAGTGCTCTCCGCGCTGCGCCGCATCGGGCCTGACGATGTCGCGGCGAAAACCGTGCGCGGGCAGTATCGCGCCGGTTTGATCAATGGCGCGCGCGTGGGCGCTTATGCCGAGGAGGTCGGCCATGCCTCCACCACCGAGACGTTCGTGGCGGTCAAGGCGGAGGTCGACAATTGGCGTTGGGCCGGCGTGCCGTTCTATCTGCGCACCGGCAAACGCATGGGCGCGCGGCGTTCGGAAATTGTGGTACAGTTCAAGCCGCCGCCGATCGCCATGTTCGGCGCTGCCGAGGCAAATCGCCTAGTGCTTCGGCTGCAACCGGACGAAGGCGTGCGGTTATGGCTTAATGTGAAGGAACCAGGCCCCGGCGGCGTGCGCGTGAAGCCCGTGCCGCTCAATCTTTCGTTCGCAGACGCTTTTACGTTGCGCTATCCCGACGCATACGAACGCTTGCTGATGGATGTAGTGCGCGGCAATCTCTCGCTGTTCATGCGCCGCGACGAAGTCGATGCCGCGTGGGGATGGGCCGATGCGCTTCTGGCGGCGTGGGCGCAGGCCGGCGGCGAGCCTCACGCTTACGCATCCGGCTCGAACGGCCCAACGCAATCGGCGCTGATGCTCGATCGCGACGACCGCGCATGGTGGGATCCGGAATGATGGCCGCGCTCAATCCAACAATAGCCGCCGTAACCGAGCGCATCGTCCAGCGTTCCGCCAAGCGCCGGCGGCGCTACCTCGACCTCATCGACGCTTACGACGCCACCACACCGGCGCGGGTGAAAATATCTGAAGCAAACCGCGCCCACGGCGCTGCGGGCTGCGCTGTGCAGGACAAGATCGAGCTGCTTGGCGGCAAATGGCCCTCCATCGGCATCGTCACCGCCTATAACGACATGCTCTCCGCGCATGCGCCCTACGAGCGCTTTCCCGCGCTGATCAAGCAGGCCGCGCGCGAGGTCGGCGCTGTTGCCCAGGTGGCCGGCGGCGTTCCGGCGATGTGCGACGGGATCACCCAGGGCTTCGAGGGCATGGAGCTTTCGCTTTTCTCACGCGACGTGATCGCGCTTTCAACCGCGGTGTCGCTCAGCCACGCGACGTTTGACGCCGCGTTGCTGCTCGGCGTTTGCGACAAGATCGTGCCGGGCCTGCTGATCGGGGCGCTGCGGTTTCCGTGGCTGCCGGCGATCTTCGTGCCAGCCGGACCGATGCCTTCCGGATTGCCAAACAAGGAAAAAGCCGCGCGCCGCCAGGCGTTCGCCGAAGGCAAGATCGGCCGCGAGGCGCTCCTGCAGGCGGAAGCGGAATCTTATCACGCGCCGGGCACCTGTACTTTCTATGGCACCGCCAATTCCAACCAGATGATGTTGGAGCTGATGGGCTTGCATCTGCCGGGCGCAGCCTTCGTCAATCCCAACACGACACTGCGCGATGCGCTGACCGCCGCCGCCGCGAAACGCGCCGCTGCGATCACCGGCCTGGGGGATGATTATCGCCCGATCGGGCGCGTCGTCGATGAGCGCGCCATCGTCAACGCCATGGTCGGGTTGATGGCGACCGGCGGGTCGACCAATCATTTCATCCATCTGCCAGCGATCGCCGCCGCCGCTGGCGTCGAAATCAATTGGGATGATTTCGCTGACCTTTCGCGTGTCACCCCGCTGCTTGCGCGCATCTATCCCAACGGCTCAGCAGACGTGAATCATTTCCACGCCGCCGGGGGAATGGCGTTTCTGACGCGAGAACTTATCGAGGCAGGGCTCGTGCACGCCGATGCGGCGACGGTCTCAACGGGCTCGCTTTCCGCTTATGCGCAAGAGCCATTCTTGGTCAGCGAAGTTCTGACCTGGCGCGACGCACCACCAGTCAGCGCCGACGAGAGCGTTCTGCGCCCAGTGGCGACGCCATTTTCCGATGATGGCGGCTTGCGCTTGCTCGCGGGCGGGCTTGGGCGCGCGGTGGTGAAAGTTTCGGCGGTGAGCGAAGCGCAGCGTTTGATTGAAGCGCCGGCTTTGGTGTTCGATTCCCAGGCGGAAGTGCAAGCCGCGTTCAAGCGGGGCGGTTTGGACCGCGATTGCGTGGTGGTGGTGCGCGGGCAGGGGCCGCGCGCTAACGGCATGCCGGAGCTGCACAAGTTGATGCCGCTCATGGGCGCGTTGCAGGATCGCGGCTTCAAAGTGGCGCTCGTCACGGACGGGCGCATGTCGGGCGCAAGCGGCAAGGTGTTGGCGGCCATCCATGTAACCCCGGAAGCAGCGGAAGGCGGGTCGCTGGCGAAGCTGCGCGACGGCGATGTGGTGCGTATCGACGCAAATACGGGCGCGTTGGACGTTGTTGCTCCCGGCGACTGGTCAACGCGCTCACCCTCGCAGTTCGATCTCTCCGGCAATACCCGCGGCGGCGGGCGCGAATTGTTTTCGATGTTCCGCGCACATGCTGCCTCGGCAGAGCGCGGCGGCGGGCTGTTTGAGCCCGAAGCGCTGGATTAGGCCGCCCAGAAAATCTCCGGCGCGCGCGGAAGGCGTTTGAGGGCGGCCGCGGGCGCGTCCTCTGGCGCATGCATAAGGAAATCTTCGAAGCGTGCGCGCTTTTCATTCCCGAGCAGCAGCAGCAGCACGTGGTCCGCCTGGGAGATTTTTGTGAAAGTCAGGCTGAGGCGTTCGGGCGTGCCGTATGCTTGCGGCGCGTGCAGCGCCGTCACGCTTCGCGTACTCGCCGGATCGATGGCGTCTGCGTAGCCGCGCGCGCCCGGAAACCACGATGCGATATGGCCGTCCTCGCCCATGCCAAGCAGCGCGATGTCGAGGTGAAGCGGGCCGTAGCGTTCGTCGGCGGCGAGCGCGGCGGCGTCGAGGCTCAAACCTGAAGAATACATCGGGACCAAGCTGGCGCCCGCGGCAAACGCCGCCGCCAACTTCCTCCGCAGCATGCCCTCGTTTGAGGCATTATCACCGGGGGCGACAAAGCGCTCATCCACAAGCGCGAACGAAATGCGCCGCCAATCCATGTCGCGCGTGGCGAGCTTCGCATAGGCCGGGCCGGGCGTGGTCCCTCCCGACAACGCCGCGCAGGCGCGCCCGCGGATGGTGGCGCCCTGGGTCAAAGCCTCAGCCAAGTGCGCCGCCGCCGCCTCCATCAGCGCATCGCGCGAGGGGAAGGTCAGCGGCGCGAACATCAGCCTCTTTCGTCGAGCGCGGCGCGTAAGGTCGCGGCCGCACGCTCGCCGTACTCGGGATTGGCAAGCGCAAAGGCAGCGTTGGCCCGCAAATAGCCGAGTTTGTCGCCGCAATCATAAGTGCGCCCCTCATATTCGAGCGCGTGGAAGCTCTGCATTTTCATAAGCCGCGCCATGGCGTCGGTGAGCTGAATTTCGCCCCCGGCGCCGGGAGATTGTGAGGCGAGTAGGGCGAAGATTTCTGGTTGAAGAATATAGCGCCCTGAAATGAACAGGTTGGAGGGCGCCGCTTCGCGCTTGGGCTTCTCCACCATCCCCTTCATCTTGATCAGCCTGCCGCCGAAGCCTTCAGGGCGGCTTTCCGGGTCGATAATCCCGTAGCCCGAGGGGTCCTCGCAGGGCTCCACCGCGATCACATTGCCCCCGATCTGGCGATAAGCGTTCGCCATCTGGGCGAGGCAGGAGGGGGCAGCCATCATCAGCATGTCCGGCAGCATCACCGCGAACGGCTCGTTTCCGATAATATCGCGCGCGCACCAAACCGCGTGCCCAAGGCCCAATGCTCCCTGCTGGCGCACGAAGCTCAGCGAGCCAGCTGGCCGAAGACCCGCTTTCAGTTCCGCCAGCAGATCGGATTTCCCCTTGTGCGCCAGACTGTCCTCGAGCTCGTAGGCGCGGTCGAAATAATCTTCGATCGCGCCTTTGCCGCGCCCGGTGACGAACACGATGTGCTCGATTCCCGCCGCCAGCGCCTCGTCGACCACGTATTGGATGGCTGGCCGATCGAACACCGGAAGCAATTCTTTCGGGATCGCTTTAGTCGCCGGCAACACTCGAGTGCCGAATCCGGCGACCGGTAAGACCGCTTTCCGTAGCGGCGCAGGTCGAGAGCTGACGCTATCCATGGTGGTCTTCTCTATTGCGGCGCAACATGACGCTTTGGTGAGGTAGTAGAGCGCAAGGCTGGCTCCCATGCAACCGCGCCCAAACGCCAGATTCTGCTTCTATTCAGGCAAAGCGGCTATATTTCGCCCCATTACCGCATCCAAACGGTATGCCGGATCAGGTGGTGTGACGAGGGTCACTGTCTTGTTTTTTTCGGCGCCGCAAAACTAGCAATTGCAGCGTCGCACACCATTTGATAAGGACGCCGCCTTCGAAGGGAGTTACCCACAATGTCACCCGCCCAAAACAAGTCGAGCATGCGCATGATCGCCGCGAGTTTCGTCGCTGGCGCTGGCGCAATGACGCTTGTTGGCCTCGTCGCGCCCCTGGCGATGAAGGATGGGCTGAGCGCTCGCGAAGCGCTGGCATCGACTGCCGAGCTCCAATCCCAAGCTATCGCGCCGCTCGACGTAGAAGCGGTCAAGGCCGAACTGGCGGCGTCGCAGGCCCGCATGGAAGCGACGCGAGTCGCCACTGAGCACGCCATGGACCGCCTGGAGCGGCTTTCCGGCCGCTGAGACCTCTCCGCCGCATTCCAGCGGCGCTCCCGGACTGGTACCGCATGTCCTGAGGCGGCCGCCGCCGAATCGGCGCTAAAGGACGTGGCATGAGCAAAAATTCGATCGAGGGCGTCGAAACCCGCCGTCTCGCCGGCGCCATCCGTGCGCTTTCCATGGACGCGGTGGAGAAGGCCAAGTCTGGCCATCCCGGCATGCCGTTGGGCATGGCCGATGCCGCCACGACGCTGTTCGCACGTTTTTTGAAGTTCGACGTGTCAGCTCCCAATTGGCCGGACCGGGACCGGTTCGTTCTTTCCGCCGGTCATGGCTCGATGCTGCTTTATAGCCTGCTTCACCTGTGCGGGTACGAGGACATGACCATCGAGGAGCTGAAGCGCTTCCGTCAGCTCGGCTCGAAGACGCCCGGTCACCCCGAATATGGTCACGCGGAAGGCGTGGAAACTACTACCGGCCCTCTCGGGCAGGGGCTGGCCAACGCCGTCGGCATGGCGATGGCCGAAGCGCATCTCAATGCGCGTTTTGGCGACGACCTCATCAATCACCGCACCTGGGTTATCGCCGGCGACGGTTGCTTGATGGAGGGCATTTCGCACGAAGCCATTGCGCTTGCGGGGCGTCAGAACCTGAACAAGCTGATCGTGATCTGGGACGACAATTCCATTTCCATCGATGGTGCGGTTTCGCTCGCCGACACCACCGACCAGAAAGCGCGCTTCGCCGCTTCGGGCTGGAATGTGCTGGCCTGCGACGGGCACGACGCCGAAGACATCGCGCGCACATTCGAGGCGGCAACCAAATCCGGCAAACCGGTGCTGATCGCATGCAAGACGACCATCGGCTTCGGCGCACCTAAGAAAGCCGGCACCGCGCATGCGCACGGCGAGCCGCTCGGCGCCGACGAACTCGCGGCCGCGAAAAAAGCCATCGGATGGGAACATGGGCCGTTCGAAATTCCAGATGACGTCGCCTCCGCTTGGCGCAAGATCGGCGCCCGCGGCGCCGGCGAGCGTGAGGCGTGGACCTCGCGGTTGAAGCAATCGCCCCATCGCGATGCGTTCGAAGCGGCGATGGACGGCGACAATATCGGCGCTGGACTTATGGCGCTGCATGAGCATACGCGCGCCATGGCGGAAGCCAAGCCCTCGCTCGCCACGCGCGCGTCTTCCGGCGCCGCCATAGAGGCGATGTTCGTCGCAGTGCCGGAATTGCTCGGCGGCTCCGCTGATCTCACCGGCTCCAACCTGACGCGCCCAAAAGCCGGCGCGGACGATTTCACGCCGGAGAATCGCGCTGGCCGCTACGTGCGCTATGGCATCCGCGAACATGGCATGGCTGCGGCGATGAACGGCATGGCGCTGCACGGGGGAATTATCCCCTATGGCGGGACGTTTTTGAACTTCGCCGATTATTCGCGGCCCGCCATTCGGCTTGCGGCGCTGATGGGCATACGCGTCATCCATGTGATGACCCACGATTCCATCGGCCTCGGCGAAGACGGCCCCACCCACCAGCCGGTTGAGCATCTGGCGGCGCTGCGGGCGATCCCGAACCTCTGTGTTTTCCGCCCCGCCGATGCTGTGGAAGCCGCCGAATGCTGGCAGGCCGCTTTGACGCGCTCCTGGGGGCCGAGCGTGTTGGCGCTCTCGCGGCAAGCCACGCCAACCTTGCGTGACGACGCCTCGGAAAATCTCAGCGCCCGCGGCGCGTACGAATTGCGGGCCGCCGAAGGCGGGGCCGCACGCGTGGCGTTGTTCGCCACCGGCACGGAAGTTTCGCTTGCGGTCGCCGCGCGCGATGTGCTGCAGGCGCAGGGCGTGCCGACGCGCGTGGTCTCGGTTCCTTGCTTCGAATTGTTCGAAGAGCAGGACGAGGATTACCAGGATGAAGTGCTGGGCGATCCCGATGTGGTGCGCATCGGCGTTGAAGCGGCGATCGGGCAAGGCTGGTTCGAGATGTTCGGTTTGTCCGACTTCATCGGCATGGCCGAGTTTGGCGCCTCGGCGCCTGCGAAGGAATTGTATGCCCACTTTGGCATCACCGCGGACGCGATCGTCGAGGCGGCGCAGGCGTTGCTCTAGAGCATTTTCCGACGAAGTGGATGCCGGTTCGTCGCAAGAAAATGCGACCAAACAAAAACCTAGAGCCCCGATCCGATTCAATCGGATCGGAATAGGCTCTAGGCGGCGCGACCGCTTCGATCTCGATCAAGCGGCGTCTGGTTTGACTTCGCTCTTAATTCGAGCGCCGCTTTCTTTCTCGGCGAGAGAAAGTTCGTAGGCAGTCTGCAGGTTGAGCCAGAAACGCGGACTGTTGCCGAAATAACGGCCCAGGCGCAGGGCAGTGTCGGGCGAAATGCCGCGCTTGCCATTCAGCACGTCGGTGATGCGGCCCGACGGCAGGCGCAATGCGAGCGCCAAGCGGTTTGCCGAGAGGTCGCGCGCGGTGAGTTCACGCTTCAACACTCGGCCCGGATGAACGGGGATCATTCCCATTGGCGCCCCTTAATGATAGTCAACAATCTCAACGTCCCAAGCATCGCCTTCGTCAAACCGAAAACAGATTCGCCATGGACCGTTCACTGTCATCGCCCATTGCCCTTTGCGATCGCCCTTGAGCTTGTGAAGCCCGACGGATTTGAGCGGACTGAGGTCGTGAAGTGAAGTGGCGGCATCGAGCGAAGCGAGTAGGTCCAAGGCGGCATCTTCATCAAGCCCTGAAAACTTCGCCTTGCCGCCCTCCGCAAGGCGGCGCGTGGCGCTGTTCGCCCAGGATTTGATCATACGGGTAGCATACTACGTTTGGCGTAGTATTTCAATTGCTGCGATAGCGCGCGCGAACCAGCGCAGGCGTTGCTCTAGGCGGCGCGGCGCGCGCCGGAGCGCTTGGTGGCGATGCCGTTTTCGAGCGTGAGTCCAGCGACGCCCTCAGGGAAAGTCTCGCCCGCGCCGAGAATGAGCATTCCATCCGGCGCCAGCGTATCAGCGATGCGCGACAAGACCTCCACGCGCGTCTGCGCATCGAAGCTCGGTAACACGTGGCAGCAGAGCACGATGTCGAACTGCCCCAGGTGGCCAGGATGGCGCAGCAAATTCCAGCACTCGTAGCTGACTGCCGCGCGCAGCCGATCGGCGATACGCCAGAGGTCTCCGGCTTTCTCGAAATGTGCGATCAGTTTGCGGATCGGCAGGCCGCGCTGCACTTCGAACTGCGTATAGAGCCCGCTGCGGGCCTTATCGATCAGGCGCTGCGAAAAATCGGTTGCGACGACCTCGACTGCGGCGTTGACGCCTTGCTGGCGAAGCTCTTCGATCATCATGGCCAGAGAATAGGGCTCCTGGCCGGTGGAGCACGCCGCCGACCAGATGCGCACGCGCTCATGGGCGCGCCGCGCCAGAGCCGCTGGCAGGATTTCGTCGCGCACGCGCGCGAACAAGGCGCGGTCGCGGAAGAAGCGCGTTTCGCTCAAGGCAAGGGCGTCCGCCATGGCGTTCCACAGCGCGCCATCGGGGCGGATGCGTGCGGCCGCTATTAATTCCGGCACGGTTGCGAAATTCTCGCGCCGCGCCAACGGCGTCAGCCGCAGCGACGCGGCGTTAGCGAGTTCGCGCGTCAATACCGCGCCCGAGCGAAGCTTCACTTCGCGAGCGACCAGCGCGAATTCGGCGTCATTCAGCATTAGACGAGACCCGCTTCCGCGAATTTGGAGTGGAGAATGTCGCCGTCGAACGGCTTCATCAGGTATTCGTCGGCGCCGGCTTTCAGCGCCTCGGCGATGCGTTCGACGTCGTTTTCTGTGGTGCAGAAGACAACAGTGGGTTTGTCACCGCCGGGTTCCTTACGCAGCTGGCGCAGGAAGTCGATGCCCGACATCACCGGCATGGTCCAATCGAGCAGGATGGCGTCAGGCATTTGCTTGCGGCAGGCCTGCAGCGCCTCCAGTCCGTCCGCGGCCTCCTCGACCTCGAAACGCATATCTTCGAGGATGCGGCGCGCGACCTTCCGGATCACGCGGCTGTCATCGACGACGAGGCAGCGTTGCATGGGCGACTCCCTGAATCTCAGGAATGCAGCCTGCCTCCGCGGGGGTTAACGATCCTTAAAGGATTAACGCTCGCCGACGGTTGTATTTGCCCGGCGCATCCAATTGCGCGCCAAGAAGGCGAGTAACACCCACACCGCAATCGCCGCGGCCAAAACGACCCAAGTCCAGACGCTATTGTTGCGGATGGCTTCCATCGCGGCGTGGCCGCCGAACGCAAACAGCGCCATCTTCGGCACGCTGCCGAGAGCGGTGCCGAAAAAGAAATCCCAAAAACGAATCGGCGTGGCGCCGGCGGCGATGTTGATGAGCACGGAAGGCACGGTCGGGGTCATGCGGATAAGCGCGCTGACCAGAAAGCCTCGGCGCGCCAGCTGGCGCATGAATTCGCTGAGTTTTGGGCCCGAATGCGCCGCCAGCAGTCGCGCGCCGAAACGCCGTCCCAGTGCGAAGCCGATGCTGCACGCAAGTACTTTGCCGGTCCACGAATAGGCAAACCCAAGCCATGGACCGAACACCGCCACCAAAGCGGTGATCAGCACGAATTGTGGCGCGCCGATCGAAGCAAAAAGGGTGTAGCCGAGAATGCCCGCGAGCGGCGCCCAGGGGTTGGACTTGGCCTGCGCAAGCCAAGGGCCCAGTCCCTCGATCAGGTCGGGCGGCAGAAGCGGCGCCGCGAAGCCCACCAATGTCACCAATCCGAGGATGGCGAGGCCAAGGATCGTGCGGCGGCGGTTTGCGGACTTAGTTTCGCTCATTGTCGCGCTGCTCGGCGCTGTAGAGCGTCAGCACTAGGTCGTCGCCGTTGGAATAATTGCGCCCGCTGACAGTCCCGCGCGCCTGTACCTCCAAGCCGCGCGCGGCAGCACTGGCCAGGAAATCGTCACGCCGTTCGGCGCTGATCAGCGCCACGTCGCAGCCGCCGCCAGCGGCTAGCTTCGCGGCGGCCTCGGCGCCGGAACCAGCAAGTAGCGTTCGCGTGCGCCCATAGAGGAACACCAAGCTGGGTTCACTATAGGGCGTGGTGACGAGATTGCTGTTCTGGCAGGGCCGCGCTTCACGTACAAGCGCATCGATACGCGGGCTCATCCAGAACGAGTGCAAGCCCGGCGCCGTGTAGCCGAAAATATTGCCGATCCCGAATAGCGCTGTTGCGGCCAGCGCGATGACGAGCTTGGCGCTATCGCGGCGCCAGACAAAATACAACGCGGCGATCGCTGCGATCGCCGTCAGCGCCGATAACACAAGGGCAAAAGTTGGAATGCCATCCTCGAACTCTTGAAACGCTAGCGGCCCGATCGCAACGACGGCCGCTGTCGCCGCTACCCAGATCAGAGACCACAGCACGATGCCGATGCGCCCGATGCGGCCGATCTTGTGCTCGTCGCCTAGCGCCAGCGCGCATAGGCACGCCAGCGCCGGATAAGCAGGCAGCACGTAGTGGGGCAGCTTAGTGGCCACGAATTCGAACACGATCCACATAGGCGCCGCCCAGCAGATGAGGAAGCGCACGGCGGGTTCGCCCCGTCGGCGCCACGCCGTGTGCACAGCCTGCCCGATCAAAAGGCTCCCGGGCCAGAACATCAGCGCAAACAGCGCCAAATGGTAGCCGAACGGGCCCTTGTGGCCTTGTTGGCTGTTGCCGATCTTGTCGACCATGCTTTGACCGATGGCGCGATTGTAGAACTCGCCGTCGCTGACGATGCCGATGGCGACATACCAGGGCAGCGCGATAGCCAGCATCAGCAACGGCCCCCACAAAGGCCTCAGCCGCCCAAGCCATGCTGCTTTCCGATCCCAAAGCACCAGTGCGGCAATTGTTGTTGCCACGATGATCAAAATGATCGGCCCCTTGATCATCAGACCGACGCCAAGCGCCGCCCAAAATACCGCCGCGAGCCAGCGTTTGGCATCGGGCTCGAGATAAAGGCGCAGCAGCGCGAATTGCGCCGTGACAATCGACGCCAGCAGCATGGCGTCGGTCTTGGCGATGCGGGCTTCGAAATTGAGCGAAGCGCACGCCGCAAGCAGCAGCCCGGCGATCAATCCAGTTCGTGCGCCAAAAAGGCGCGCGCCGATGAGCCCCGTCAGCAACACTGCCGCGAGCGCGCCCAGCAAGGATGGAACGCGATACGCCCAGACGCTGTCATAGGCCGGCGGATCGAGCGCCCGCACCGAGAGCGCCTGTAGCCAATAGATGCCGGCCGGTTGGAGGTAGCGCGGTTCGTCCTGATAGCGCAGATCTACGAAATCGCCGGTGTCGGCCATGCGCTGGCTGGTGACGATGTAGCGACCTTCGTCGCGGTCGACCGGCGGCAGGGTGGCCAAGCCTGGAAGAAACAGCGCCAAGCTGGTCAGAACGAGGATCAGCCATTGGCGCAGCGAGAGCGAACGTCCCTCGCTCATAGTTTGAACTCAGTGATGCTGGTCGGCGCACTGGTGCGCCGGGTCAGCCAGATGACGCCCAGCATGTCGAACACGCCGACGAAAGCGCGGCCGAGATTGGTGTATTTGGACTGCCCTTTACTGCGCGGCCGGTGGCTGATCGGGTGGTTGATGGTGGGATGGCCGTAGCGTTTGAATAAGGCAGGCAAGAAGCGGTGCATGCCCTCAAAACACGGCAGCAACAAAAAATCCTCGCGCCGAAACACTTTCACGCCGCAGCCAGTGTCAGGGCAATTGTCGCCCAGCACCGCCATGCGCAAGCCATTGGCGATGCGCGTGGCGATCAGGCGCGATACCGGATCGTTGCGCCGCTGACGTATGCCGGCGACGATTGGCGCAGGGCCGCTCGCTTTGCGCGCGAGATCGAGCATGGCTGGCAGATCGGCCGGATCGTTCTGGCCATCGCCGTCGAGTGTTGCGATCCATTCGCCGCGTGCGGCGACAACGCCGGTGCGAACCGCCTGCGACTTGCCGCAACGGCGGTCGTGGCGCACCAGCCGCACCCGCGGATCGATGCGAGCGATTTCGCTAAGCCGAGCGGGGGTCTCGTCGGTCGAGCCGTCATCGACCCAGACGATCTCGAAATTGTCCCAAGGCGTCATGGCGCGCAGGATCTCGTCGCACACCTCGGCGACGTTTTCGGCTTCGTTGAGGACGGCGACCACTACCGACGCGATAGGGGAGGCGCTCACGAGTCGCCCCGCCCGAACCGGCGCCGCCTACGCTGTTGGACCGAAAATGACTTGCGCATGGCCTCGCCGCGGATTGCTTTGGGCGCTCCTTAGCAAGCCCGGCGAACAGGCGCTACGCTTAAAGCCGGAAGGCCGCCGAACGGGCGATAAGCTCCACCCTGTCCTCGCCTTCACGGGCGCTCAATTCCACCCCGCCCTGGCGCGCCAACAGCGACGTCAGGGTTGGCTGAATGGTGTGGCCGGAGAGTTCGCCGACATCGCCGCGCAAGGCCGCCGCGGTGGTCTCGCGGAGCTTGGCGCGTGCGCCGGTGGCGGTCACCCGCACCTCGCCCGCTTCACCGGTCAGTTCGACCGTGCCGCCTCGCGGCAGGCATTCATTGGCAATCAGCAAGAGATTGACGATTACCCGCACAGCCGGGCGCGGCATGGCGATGTTGGGCGCGCTCCATTTCAGTTCGGGCTTCAACACCGAGTACAGCTTGTGCCCGACCTCGCGGCCTTCCTCCAGCGTCGAATCCCCCTCCGCCAGAGCGCCCGCGAGCGCAAAGCGGAAGAATTCGAGCTTCGCCCAGGCTTTGCCGACGCCGTGATCCAACAACGACAGCGCGTCGGGATCGACTTTGCCGTCCCCGCCCTTGATCATTTCGAGACCCTGGATCATGGCGCTCATCGGTTCGACCATGTCATGGCAGATGCGCGAGGCGACAAGCGCCGTCAGTTTGGTGTTCTCAATCATCGCGCACTCCATGCCGGGGGAAGCGCCGAGCATAGAAGGATTCGCGCCGGACCAAGCCAAGGCCTGCTGGAGGGTGGGGGTTATGGACCCTCGACATGTACTTCCACGGCGCCGCGTCGCTGGCCGGGGTGACGCCGACGGTCTGAAGCGCGCTGACTTATGCAACTAGAGTTGCGTTATCCCGGGCTTGCGGAGCAAGACCCGGGACCCAGGGGCAAACACACAGCTCTACGTCCCCCTGGGCTCCGGATCGCCCCAAAATCGAGCCTGCTCGATTTTGGCATGATGGAATCGCCGAGCGCGAAGCGTTCGGTGGGCGCGTCCGGAATGACGGAGCTTATGATATGAAGACAAGTCATTAGTACCGGGCCGTTGGCAAATTCGTTGACCCGCGCCGTGCTGCCAGGAGAACCACGTTGATAGTTGCCGAAGTCGAACAAGGTGTGACGCTCGCGCAGGCGGTGGCGGTGCTGGCGGCGGGCGTCGTTGCAGCGCCGATCTTTATCCGGCTTGGCCTTGGCTCAGTGCTTGGATTTCTGGCGGCCGGGCTTGCGATCGGCCCGCACGCGCTTGGCGTGGTTTCCGATCCGCACGCCGTGCTGCAGGTCGCAGAGCTTGGCGTGGTGATGTTCCTGTTTCTCATCGGCCTCGAGATGCGCCCGGGGAAATTGTGGGCTATGCGGCGCGACATCTTCCGCGTCGGCGCAGCGCACGTGCTGGTGTGCGCTGGGCTATCGACGGCCGCCGCCTGGGCATTGTTCACCGGCGCATTCGAGAATTTCACCTGGCAAGCCGCTTTGGTTGCAGCGCTTGGCTTCGCGCTTTCCTCCACTGCGATCATCATGAAGATGATGGATGATGCGGGTGAAACCGCGACTCCAGCGGGCGGACGCGCGACGGCGATCCTCCTGTTCGAGGACCTCGCCATCGTCCCGCTCCTGGCGCTTGTGGCTTTGCTTGCGTCGGTGAGCGGGGGCGTGATCGCCGAGAGCGTGCGCCCTGCCTGGCAAGGCGCTGCGCTGGCGATTGTCGCCATCGCTGGGGTTTACGCTGTGGGCCGCTGGGCCTTGAATCCGATCTTTATGACGCTGGCGCGGGCGGGTGCGCGCGAAGTGATGAGCGCTGCGGCATTGCTGGTGGTGCTGGGCGCCGCACTGCTGATGCAATGGGGCGGGCTTTCCATGGCGATGGGCGCGTTTCTCGCCGGCGTGCTGCTTTCGGAGAGCTCCTTCCGCCATCAATTGGAAGCCGATGTCGAGCCGTTCCGCGGCATCTTGCTTGGCCTCTTCTTCATGAGCGTCGGCATGGCGCTCGATATTCCCGCAGCGCTGGCCGACTGGAGACTGATTCTAGTTGGCGCGCTCATGCTCATGGCGGTGCAGGGCTTGGGCGCTTATCTGGTGGCGCGTAGGTTTGGCGCTGATCGGACCGAGGCGGTTCACCGCGCCGCGTTGTTCGCGCAGGGCGGGGAGTTCGCTTTCGTGCTCTACGCGGCCGCGCTCACAGCCGGGGTGATCGATGCGCGCTTGGCATCGATCATGACAGCGATCGTGATTGTCTCCATGGCGTTGGCGCCGTTGGTGGTGATCGCGCAGCGGCGGTTTACCCCAAGGCCGGAACCCTCCCACGACGGGGTCGAAGAAGCGGCTAACCTCAACGGCCGCGTGTTGTTCATCGGCTTCGGCCGTTTTGCGCAGATGGCGAGCCAGCCTTTGCTCGCGCGCGGCGTCGATATGTCGTTGATCGAAACCGATGTCGAGATGATCCGCGCGGCCGCGCGGTTCGGGTTCAAGATCTATTATGGCGACGGGTCTCGGCTTGACGTTTTGCGTGCTTCGGGCGCGGCTCGGGCCGAGGCGATCCTGGTTTGCGTCGATAAACCGGAGGTGGCCGACAAGATTGTCGCGCTCGCGAAAGCGGAATTTCCCCAGGCGAAGCTCTTCGTGCGCGCTTACGATCGCGGCCACGTGCTGCGTTTGGCGGCGGCCGGCGTCGATTACCAGATCCGCGAAACCATGGAATCTGCGTTGCGCTTCTCCGGCGCAGTGCTGCGTGAGCTGGGCGTCAACGACATCGAGATCGCCGAGACCATCGAGGAGGTGCGCGACCGCGATGCTGAGCGGCTCGAGCTGCAGATCGCCGGCGGCATCGAGGCCGGCAAGTCCCTGATCCGCGGAAACATGACCACCCCGCAACCGGCGCCGCTGACCGTGCCCAGCCGCGAAGCCCAGGCCATGAACGAGGAAGCCGCCGAGGCGATCGAGGAGGCCTAGGGCCGCATTGCCGCGTTGCGGAATGCAAGGATGAGTGGAATAATTACAAGTATGACGCCAAATTTCCGCACTATCGAAACTAACGGCATCCGCGTTCGCGCTGCAGTGCAGGGGCAGGGTCCGCTCGTTCTGATGGTGCACGGTTTCCCCGAGAGCTGGTATTCGTGGCGCCATCAGATGGCGCCACTCGCGGCGGCTGGTTTCACGGCGTGCGCCATCGATGTGCGGGGCTATGGCGGCTCGGACAAGCCGCATGAGGTGGAAGCGTATTCGATAGCGAACATCTGTGCGGATGTGGCGGGTGTGATCGACGCCTTGTCGCCGAACGAGCCCGCTGTGCTGGTCGGCCACGATTGGGGCGCGCCTATCGTCTGGCACAGTGCGGTGCTGCATCCGAGCAAGGTGCGCGCGGTCGCCGGGCTTTCCGTGCCGTATTATGCGCTGCCGCCGATGCCGCTCAACCATATCTTCAAGGCCATGTACACCGATCAGGGTAAGTTCTTTTACATGGCGTATTTCCAGGATGAAGGCGTCGCCGAGCTTGAGCTCGAGGCGGACGTGCGCGGTACTTTGCGGCGCATGTTTCACGCCGCCTCGGCTAATTCCGATGGGCGCTGGGGCAATCGCGACAAGCCCGTCGGCGAGCCTCTGTTGTACGGTTTGCCCGATCCCGATCCGTTTCCCGCCTGGCTTACGCCCGCCGACATTGATTATTTTGTCGGCGAGTTCGAGCGCTCCGGCTTTCGCGGGCCGATCAATCGTTATCGCAATTTCGAGCGCGACTGGGCGATGATGAACGCGCGCGAAGATCGCAAGGTCCACCAGCCGTCGCTGTTCATCGCCGGCGCTGAGGACATGGTGCTAAAGATGTTCGGCGACGGGAGTGTCGATGGTTTGATCGCCGGCATGCGCGAGCAGTTGACCGATTTCCGCGGCGCTCACATCGTGCCTGGCGCAGGCCATTGGGTGCAGCAGGAGGCGCCGGATGCGACGACGGGGCATCTGATCGATTGGCTGGCGACTTTGTAGCGGAGGGATTGGATTGCTCGACCCACATAGTCTCAATGTTTGGACCCATATTGCGGCGGGTGTTCTAGCGTTATTGGTCGGTCTTGGGCCGTTGATGAGCAAGAAGGGCGGCAAGCTGCATCGCAGGGCGGGCGCCATATTCGCTTTCATCGGCGCTGTCGTGCTCGGCACCGCGCTCGTCGGAAATATATTTTACGATCCTCCCGCGCCGCTGGTGGCTGCAACGATCGCAGCGGGCTATCAATATCTCTCCAGCCTACGGACGCTGGCTTTGCGCACACATGGTCCGGGATGGATAGACGCCGGCCTCGCGTTCGCGGGATTGGCGGGATGCGCTGCGCTGCTGATGTCCATGGGGTCCGGTACAAAATCGTGGACGCCTGCCATTGGTTACTCGACGCTCGGCTTTGTGTGCGCGGTCGCGCTCTACGATCTCAGCCGGCACTTTTGGCGCAACGCTTGGCTCAAACATGCTAGGTCGCTTGACCACGGCCTGAAAATGACCGGCGCCTACTTCGCGATGATGTCGGCCGGCGTAGGCAACGTGCTTCGTGACTTTCAACCCTGGAGTCAGGTCGGACCGTCGATGCTTGGAGTTTTTGTGATGATCGGATTCACGATCGCATATTTTTCCCGCAGGCCATCGAACCAGTCTTTGGATCCGGCCTAAGCCCAGGCAAGTAGGCGCGCAGCCATTCCCAAGACAATCGAAACCGCCACCAGCACGAGCGGCCCCAAGCGCAACCCGAAGGCAAGCGCGAGCATGGCGACGCACAGGCCCGCGGCGACTGGATCGAAGCTCGTTGCGTCTGGCCAAAGCGGCGACACGCCCGGCGCTAGACGAGCATGCGTGATCTCCGCGAACAACACGTGCAGCGTGAACCACGCAGCCATGTGGGCGATGACGCCAAGCGTCGCCGCGGTGATCGCTTGCAGGATCGCGGCGGCGCGGGAATTGGCGCGCAAGCGTTCGGCGAACGGCGCACCGGCGAATATCCAGACAAACGACGGCGCGAACGTACACCAGGTCGCCATCGCAGCACCCGCCAGCGCCAACCCCAGGCCACCGCTGTTCCACCCGGCGAGGAAGCCAACGAACTGGTTGACGAGCACCAACGGACCCGGCGTGGTCTCTGCCAGGCCGAGCCCATCGATCATCTGCGCGGCGCTCAGCCAATGCTGCGCATCGACCGCCTGTTGCGCGAGATAAGCGAGCGTCGCGTAGGCGCCGCCAAAGGTCACTGCGGAGAGGGTCGAGAATAGGATTCCTATCTGCGCGAGGGTGTGTTCCGGCGAGAGGGCGAGAAGAGCCGCGAGCGGCGGCGCCAACCAGAGCGCGCCCCAGAACGCCGCCGCCTTGAGCGCATCCGCTGCGCGGGCGGGTTGGGGCGCCGCCGTCGGCGTCGCCATGATCGGGCGCCGCAGAAAAGCGCCGAGTACGCCTGCCGCCAAGATCGCTAACGGAAACGGAATTTGTCCGAGCCAGAGCGCAAGAAAACTTGCTGCCGCGATCAGCCAGTGCGTCGGCACTTTCAGTGCGCGCTTGCCAACGCGGACGAGCGCCTCAGCGACCAAGGCGACGACCGCAGCCCGGATGCCGTAGAACACGGCCTCAACCAACGGAGTCTGCCCAGCGTACACGTAGAGTAGGGAGAGCCCAAGCATAACGAGCGCGCCAGGCAGCACGAACAGCGCGCCCGCGATCAACCCGCCTTTCACGCCGTGCAGCCGCCAGCCGACATAGGTCGCTAGCTGCTGCGCTTCCGGGCCGGGCAGCAGCATGCTGATATTCAGCGCGTGCAGAAATACATCCTCGCCGATCCATTTCTTCTCATCGACGAAGATGCGGTGCATGAGCGCGATTTGGCCCGCGGGCCCGCCGAAACCGAGGCAGCCAATCTTGAAACTGGCGCTTGTGAATTCGCGCAGGGTTGGAGGCTCAGCTGCCGCCCCGCTCATGACGGCCTCCAATCATGGCGCTCGCCGCGCGCACGCGTGGCCCACGCATAGAGCGCGTCGTAGAAGACGAGCCCCTGTGCGAGCAGGGCGTGATCGTCGGTGAAATTTGCGCACAGTCCGAGCGAAAGTGCGTGCAGGCCGGCGGCTTCAGGCGCGAGGTCGTGGCGATCGGTGTCGGCGCCGCGCACGATGGGCGCGAGCGCTGAAAGCCCTGGATCGCCGGTCAGATCGAATTGAGCGATGAATGCATCGAAGCTGCACAATTCGCCGACATGGGAGAAGCGTGCGCCAGGGATATCAAAGGCTACGGCGGCTTCGCGCTCGGCGGTCTCGAATACGCGTTCCGTGGGAACGTAAAGGATGCGCGCGTGCGGATCGACAAAACGTCGGATCAGCCACGGGCAGGCGATGCGGTCGATCTTCGGCCGCTCGCGCGTGACCCACGACGTAGGGCGGCGGGCGCCGAAGAGTTCGTTGAGCGTGTGTTCTAAGTTTCTTTTGTCGTCCATCTGACGCTCCGTCCGAGCGCGTTGCGGCGCCGTTCGAAGCGGGTCTTGGACGGAGACCGTCTCAGCGGGCGCCCCGCGTTGGCCCGCAATGCACTTCATATCCCTGGAACCGAGGGGCGGGCAAGCGACATTTGGGCGTCGAGGAGGTCTGTGTTATGTTGGGCGAATGAGCAGCGAGCTACATCGGATCACGTTCACCGCAGATCAGTGCGGCGGTCGGCCCTGCATCCGTGGCTACAGGCTGCGCGTGAAGGATGTGCTCGACATGCTCGCCAGCGGCGCGAGCGTGCAGGAAATCTTGGCCGATTACGATTTCCTGGAAGCGGCGGATGTCCAGGCATGTTTGGAATATGCATCACTACAAGTCGATCATCCGGTGCTTGTCAGCGCTGAGTGATGCGATTTCTGGTGGATACAAACCTGCCGCGCGCGCTGTGCGCATGGCTTCGTGCGCGCGGGCATGAGTGCACGCACGTGCTCGATTGCGGCCTGGCGCAGTCTGCTGACACTCCAATTTGGCGGCGTGCGGCGATTGAGGGCGAGGTCATTGTGAGCAAGGATGAGGATTTCGCTGATCGCGCGCGGCAGACGGCCGCCGGCCCGGCGGTTCTGTGGTTGCGCACGGGAAACGGAACTAGTCGGAAATTATTCGCAGGGCTCGACCCGATATGGTCGATCGTAGAGGCGCGTTTGCAGGCGGGTGAGCGACTGGTGGAGGTCCGCTGAACTCACCCGCGCCCAGTCGTCGCATCGGGCTGGCGCGGCGGCGGCGCAATAGGCATAACCAGTGACATGCGCGGGAGATAACGATGCGGCTGCTTGCAACACTAGCTGTGGTCTTGGCTCTGACAGGCTGCGCGCCCAACGGGGCGGCGTGGAACCAGTTCCGTGACCGCTTCATCGAGAGTTCGTTCGAGTTCGAACCGACCTTTGCGGCCTCGCAGGGGCGTCATGAGTTTGACGGCAAGCTGCCGGACTGGAGCGAGGCCGGGATAGCGGCGCGCGTCACGGCGCTGAAGGCGGCCATTGAGGAGGCGCAAGGCTTCACTGGTCTCAACGAAGAGCAGGGCTTCGAACGCGATTATCTGGTTGCGGTGGCGCGCGGCAATCTGTTCTGGCTGGAGACCGCCGATCAGCCCCACACCAACCCGGCCTATTACATGGGCGCCTTGAGCCCATCCATGTACATTACGCGCCCCTATGCGGCGGCGGACGTGCGCTTGCGCGCCTACATCGCTTACCTCAACGCCGTGCCACAGGCGGCAACGCAAATTCGCGCAAATCTCAGGACGCCGATGCCGTTGCCGTTTGTGAATTACGGCAAGGCCGCGTTTGGCGGCTTGGCGGAATATTATTCGGGCGACGGCAAGGCCGCTTTCGCGTCGGTGACGGACGCCGCGCTGCAGGCAGAGCTCAGCACCGCGTCCAATGCTGCGTCAGTCGCGATGACGGGTTTGGCCAATTGGATCGAGACCCAGCGCCCCACCGCCACCCAGGATTTCGCACTCGGGCCCGAACGCTTTGCGCAAATGATCCGTGACACCGAGATGGTCGATATTCCGTTGTCGGAACTGGAAGCGATCGGCAGGGCCGACCTCGCGCGCAACCAGCAGGCGCTGCGTGACGCCTGCGCGCAATTTGCGCCGGGGGCGACGCTGCCGGCCTGCATGGCGCGCATGGGCGCGCAGAAGCCGCAAGGCGGCGCGGTCGAAGGCGCGCGCGCGCAATTGGCGGGACTGCGCGCTTTCCTGATAGAGAAAGATCTTGTCACCATACCGGGCACGGAAGAGGCGCAGGTCGAGGAAGCGCCGCCCTTCGCGCGCCAGAACTTCGCCTATATTGATATTCCGGGGCCGTATGAGACCAATCTGCCTTCGGTCTATTACATCGCCCCGCCCGATCCGACCTGGCCCGCACGCGTGCAGGCCGATTTCGTTCCGGGCGAAAATGAATTGCTTTTCGTGTCGGTGCACGAAGTTTGGCCGGGGCACTTCCTCAATTTCCTGCACGCCAATCGCTCGCCCTCGCAGTTCGGGCGCGTGTTCGTGGGCTACGCCTACGCCGAAGGTTGGGCGCACTATACAGAAGAGATGATGTGGGACGCGGGGCTGAGCAATGGCGACCCTTCGGTGCACATCGGGCAAATCTCGAACGCGCTGCGCCGCGATTGCCGCTTCCTCTCTGCCATCGGCCTGCACACGCAGGGCATGAGCGTGGAGCAGTCGCGGGCCATGTTTGTGAACGAGTGCTACCAGGACGAAGGCAACGCCCGTCAACAGGCCGCGCGCGGAACCTACGATCCGGCCTATCTCAACTACACCATGGGCAAGCTCTTGATCCGGCGCCTGCGCGCGGATTGGACCGCGACGCGCGGCGGGCGTGAAGGCTGGAAGGCTTTCCACGACCAATTCCTCACCTATGGTGGCCCACCGATCCCACTGGTGCGCGCGCGCATGATGGGCGGGGACGCGGAGGCGGTGTTTTAGGGGGGCGTCTGCGCGAAGCTTGTCGCCGTAAACGCCGCCTTGGGAGGATCGGGCTTGGCGATGAAACCTAATGCGTGGTTGGTGGGTGGGTTGCTGGCGCTAGTGGGGCTTGGCGTTGGCGTCGGCGTAACCTTCCACGTTGGGCCTGTGTTCAGCGTGTGCGAGCAGGATAGCGAGATGCCCGGCCGTGATCGGCAGGCTATCTCCGATCTGGCGCTGGAGCTGGTGCAGGCGATGCGGTCCGGCGACATAGACGCTGCCGAAGCTATGCTGTCGGAAGAAGCTCGCACCGCGACCGAGCGTAGCGGACTTGTAAGCGCCAGCGAGCAAGTGGGAGCGGTGCAGCCAAGCGGTGAACCGGTCGTGCGGCATGTCTTTCGACTTTTCCTGCTTGGAATGTCGACCGGGTCCGCGATGTGTGGCGCGCCAAGCGACGCAACTTTTTTGGCCCGTGGCGGCGGCATGAGGACCGCGTTTGCCGAGATTGCGGAGCCTGTCAGCGGAGCGGAGCGAACGTGGGTAGTCTGGTTGGAGCGAGAGCAAGGTGAATGGCGGGTGCGTGCTTTTCACATGGTAATGAGCGCGATTGCGGGTCGCGATGGCGCGCAGATGTGGCGGATGGCGGATGAACAAGCGGCGCGCGGGCATGCGTTCAACGCAACATTGCTGTACGATTTCGCGTCTGATCTCCTCGGTCGTGGACCGAACATGCAGCCGCCCAAGGCCAGCGAGTTCGCCTCCGCCCGTTCGAGACTCACCCGGCACACAGACCTCCCGGGTTCGCCGCCACTCACTTTTGCACTCGGAGAAAAGACCTTCCCAGTCGGTTGGATATCCGCGGTGGGCACTCGCGAAGACAATGCTCTCACTTTAATTATCGATCAGCGCGGGCCGATCGCCGACGAGGCGTCCGCGGTCGCTCACAATCGCGAATTCATTGACGCTATGAATGAGCATCGAGCCGAATGGCGTGAGGTGTTCGATGCGCTCGCCGTGGGGTACCCAACCGGCGACGGTGGTCGGGTTTGGCGTACCGTGTACAGCCGGGAAAATGGTTATCTGGCGGAGGCGTCAACAGCCACCCCCTAACCCCCCGCAAATTTTGCCTTCAGCTCTTTCTTCACGATCTTCCCGTTCGCGTTCCTCGGCAGCGTTTCAGGCCAGAACACCACGTCCACCGGCACTTTGAACGCCGCGATTTTTTGTGCGCAATGGTGGCGGAGTTCTTCGCCCGTGACTGTGGCGCCGGGCTTGAGGTGCACCACCGCCAGCGGTTCTTCGCCTAAGCTGTGGTGCGGCTTGCCGATGACAGCCGCATCCATCACCGCGGGATGATCGTACAAGGCGTTCTCGACCTCGACGCAATAGATGTTCTCGCCGCCTCGGATCAGCATGTCCTTGGCGCGATCGACGATATAGACGAAGCCTTCCTCGTCCATCTTCGCAAGATCGCCAGTTTTCACCCAGCCGTCGATAAAGGTCTCGGCTGTAGCTTCGGGCTTGTTCCAATAACCGCGAACCACGACCGGGCCCTTGTACCAAAGCTCGCCGACTTCGCCGCGCGCGACCTCCCCGCCGTCTGTGGCCACAATCTTGGCCTCGCCGGTCGCCGCCGGGACGCCGCAGGAATCGGGTTTGCGCTCGTAATCCTCGGCGGCGTTGGACACCGCGGTGGCGGAGGTCTCGGTCATGCCCCAACCTTGGCTTGGCACGGATTTTGGAAATTGTGCGCGCAGGCGGCGCACCAATTCCGGCGCGGCCGGAGCGCCGCCGTAGGATACGCTTTCTAGCGAGGAGAGGTCGTAATCGTTGAGACGAGGATGCTCCAGCACCTGCCAGGCGATGGTGGGCACGCCGCCGATATGGGTGATGCGCTCCTTGCCGATCAAGGGCAGCGCCTGGTCTACGTCCCAGCGGCGTTGCATCACGATCTTGTTGCCGCTCAACAGAAACGGGATCATCACCGCAAAGCAGCCTGTCGCATGGAAGAAGGGTATCGCCAGCAGCGTGGCCTTTTGCGGACCGGCCGGATCGGGTTGCGGGGGCGCCTCGCCGCGGCGGAGAAACGCACGCGCTTGCGCCGATGCCGAATTCCACATGTTGGACAAGATGTTGCGATGTGAAACCACAGCGCCCTTGGGCTTTCCAGTGGTGCCTGAGGTGTAGAATATCGCCACGTCGTCATCGGGTGCGCGCAGTGGGTAAGGATGTTCGCCGAGCGGGGGCAGGTTTTTCCAGTCACTGGTTGCGCCGACCACGCTCTCAAGGCGCGCGACCATCGGATCGGCGATTTCCTCTCTGGCGCGCGAGACGTATACTTTTCGGACCGCTGGACAATTCGGCAGATGCTCGCGCAGCCGCTCGTAGCGCTCGGCATCGACGATCGCGATTGAGCTGCCAGAATCCTGCAACCCGTATTCAAGCTCGGGGCCAGTCCACCAAGCGTTGAGCGGTGTTACAATGGCGCCCGCGAGAACGCCGGCCCAGAACGCGACCGGCCATTCCGGCAGGTTGCGCATGATTATGGCGAGGCGGTCGCCCGGCTTGACGCCGTCGGCGATCAGCTGGCGGGCGAGCGCGGCGGCGGCGGCGCGGAACTCGGCGACGGTGGCGCGTTCGTTTTCGAACACCAAGTGCTCGCGCGGCCCAAACGCCGCTGCAAGCTCGAACACTTGCGCCAAGGTCTGCGGCGCATTCTTCCAGACTTTCAGCTGTACGCCGCGCACCTCCGCTTCGCCCAGTTCGAACATTGACCCCGGCTGGGTGAGCAAAGCGTGCGCCTTGGCGATCGGCATGGCGGGGAAGGCGGCCTCGGTCATAATTCCTCCGGCGCGCGGGGCAAGCGAAGGCGCCGCCCGCGTCATTTTTTATGCTTGCCGATCAAGCATGCCGCGCCCCCGGCTTCAACCGCCACTGCGCCGGTGGTTTGCCTGGAGTTAATGCTGTCTTGCGGGGCGCGGCGCGGTCGGGCAAGCATGGGCGCGCTTGCGGGTAGGAGCTTGAGATGGCGTTCGATTGGAAATCGTTGGCGGCGCGCCTCGACCCTCGCAAGCTGAAATTGCCGGCCTATGCGGTGGTCCGCGACACGCTGGTGGCAAACCGGACCCTGGTGCTCTCCACGTCCATAGCGTTGCTCGCCGGCCTCTGGGGCGGCGCGGTCCTAGGTCGAGCCGGCGGCGGGGGCCCCGTTGATTTCGCGCAGGGCGCCGCCGAGGGCGGCCGTCCGCGCGCCGCCGACGCGCGTCGGGCGGGGGTAGTGCTCGCCGAGGGTATGGCGTTCGTTCGCCTGCGCCAAGAGATGAATGAGGCCGAGCCGCGCGCTTGCCTGGAATTCTCGCGCGACCTCTCCACCGACGCTTCCGTCCATTACGGCGATTATCTCAGTCTCGACCCCGCCGCCCCGTTCCAAACCGACGTCTCCGGCAATCTGCTGTGCCTCGCCGGCCTGCCGCTCGAGCCGGAACGCCAGCTTACCGTGCGCAAAGGCCTGCCAGCCCAGAACGGCGAGCGCACCGAGTTCGACGAAACCTTCACGCTGACCTTCGGCGATCGCCCTGCTTATGTGGGCTTTGCCGGCAACGGGGTTATTCTGCCACGCGCGGAAGCCGACGGCCTCGCGATCGAAACCGTCAACGTCTCCAAGCTTGAGATCGAAGTGTTGCGCGTGCCCGACCGTATCTTGTCGCAACAGCAGATCGACGTGGGCGCGGTCAACGAAGAGGGCGGCTGGAATTATTGGGGCTTCGACAGCGCCGCCGAAAACGTCGGCGTCTCGGTTTACAAGGGCGAGATCGCCATCGACCTCGCGCGCCAGCGCAATGTCGCGGTAACGAGTGTGTTCGCGCTCGGCGCGGCGCTGCAGGAATTGCGGTCAGGCGCCTACGTGGTCAAGGTTCGCGACGCCTCCCCAAGCGCCGGGCAGCGCGCCAATTCGGAGAATGAATCCGCAGCGTCCGCCTATCGTTGGATCATCTACACCGACATGGCGCTGCAGAGCTTCTCCGGCGCTGACGGGCTGGATGTCGTCGCCCGCTCGCTGCGCACGGCGCGCCCGCTCGCCAACGCCACGCTGACGCTCATTGCGCAGAACAACGAAGAACTCGCTCGCGTCCGCACCGACAACGGCGGGCGTGCGCATTTCGGCAAAGCGCTCGTAGAGGGCGAAGGCCCCGCGCGTGCGCGCTACGTGATGGCCTATGGCGATGGCGATTTCACCGCGCTCGATCTGCAGCGCGCGCCGCTCGATCTCTCCGATCGGGGCGTCGATGGCCGCTACGCGCCAGGCGATATCGACGCGTATCTTTACACCGAGCGCGGAATCTATCGTCCGGGCGAGCGCGTGCGCCTGATCGGGCTTATTCGCAATCAGATCGGGCGCGCCATCGCCGATCGGCAGTCGACGCTCGTCGTCTATCGCCCTAACGGCACTGAAGCGCGGCGCATTCGCCTTGAGGACGCGCAAGCCGGCGGCGGCGCGATCGCCAAGAATATAGATCTCGATCGCGGCGCGCCGCGGGGCGTATGGCGCGCGGAATTGATTGTCGACGGCCAGGATGCGGCTGCCGGCGATGTCAGCTGGTCGGTTGAAGATTTCGTGCCGCAGCGCTTGCGCGTGGGTTTCAGCCCAAACGAAAGCCAGCTGCGCGAGCGTGGGATCGTAATGCGCAGAGGTTCGAGCCAGGCTATCGGCGTGCAGGCTGATTTCCTCTACGGCGCGCCGGGATCGGGCCTGGCGGTGGAAGGCGAAGCGCGTTTGGTGGTCGATCCCAACCCGTTCCCCGAACATGCGGGATACGTCTTCGGCAAGGCCGATGAGAGTTTCTCCGACTTGCTGTTTCAGCTTCCGTCGACCGTCACCGATGGCCAAGGCGCCGCGCAGCTGATGTTGCGTTTGGAACAGGAGCCGGAGACCACGCTGCCGCTGCGCGCGCGCGTGCTTGTGTCCGTCGCCGATCCGGGTGGGCGCATGGTGCGCGAGAATTTCACGCTGCCGGTGCGTCTGCGCGATCTCTATATCGGCGTTAAGCCACAGTTCGAGAATCGCCGAGCCGGCGCTGGCGAGCGTGTCGCCTACGATGTGATTGCGCTGAACGGCGCTGGCGCACGCGTTGGCGTGCGTGGGCTGCAATGGCAATTGGTGCGCGAGGATTGGAATTACGATTGGTATCTCGACAACGGCAGTTGGCGTTGGCGGCGTACAGGCCGCGATATCGCCGTCGATGGCGCAACGGTTGACGTTGCCGCCAATCAGCCGCTGCGCATCGCTCGCGACGGCCTGCGCGATGGTTCGTACCGACTGATCGTGCGCGATACGCGGTCAGGAACCGAGAGTTCGCAGCGTTTCGGCGTCGGCTGGGGCGGCCCTGCGGACGATGACGCTACGCCCGACATGGTCAGCGTGGTTGCGCCCGAGGATCCGGTCCGTCCGGGTGCGCGAGCGCGCGTCCAGATTCGCCCGCCATACGCCGGCGAAGCGCAAATCGTCGTCGCCACTGACCGCGTCATTGAAACCCGGACTGTGCGCGTCAGTCCGGAGGGAACCAACGTCGATTTGCCGGTGAGCGCGGCTTGGGGTTCGGGCGCTTATGTGCTGGTCACGGTGATGACGCCGCGCGATCCGGTGAATTTGCCAGTGCCGCGCCGCGCTGTGGGGGTTGCTTACGTGCCAGTCGATATGGGCGGGCGCACTTTGGAAGTGATCGCCGGCGCCGGGTTGGAGAATGTCCGTCCACGCACGCGTCAAAACGTCGAAGTGCAAGTGCGCAATGCGCCGAACGGGGAACGCGTACGCGTCGCCATCGCCATGGTCGATGAGGGCATTCTCAACATCACCAAATACCAAAGCCCCAATCCGGTGGAGCATTTCTTCGGCCGGCGCGCACTCGGCGTGCAGCTGCGAGACGATTACGGGCGCCTGCTCAATCCCAATCTCGGCGCGCCCTCGCGCCAAGGCGGCGATTCTTTGGGCGGGGAGGGGCTCACCACAGTGCCGACGCGTACAGTGTCGATCGTGTCCGACGTCGTCGAGGTGCGCGGGGGGCGGGCGACCATCCCGATGGACATCCCCGACTTCAACGGCACGCTGCGGCTCATGGCCGTGGCCTGGAGCCAGAACGCGCTCGGCCAGGACGCCGAACAGATTGTCGTGCGCGATCCCGTCGTGGCTGAACTCATTCTTCCGCGCTTTCTCGCGCCCGGCGATGAAGCCCAAGGCGCGCTCAATCTCGATAATGTCGAGGGCCCGAACGGCGCCTACACCGTGACAATCGCCGGCTCGAGCAACGCTCTCATTCAGCAGGCGCCGCGCCGCTTCACGCTTAACCGCGGGCAAAGGCAAGCCGCTTTGATACCGATCAGCGGCGGTCCGCTCGGCGTGGGGCGGATTTCGCTTCGCCTCGAAGGCCCGCAGGGGTTCGCGGCAGTAGAGCGTACGTACGACATCCAATCGCGCGCCCCGTTCCTGCCGATCGCGATAACGCGGGTAGAACCGCAGGCGTCCGGCGCATCGTGGCGGGCGCCGAACGATGCGCTCGCATCATTCCAGCCCAGCGGTCAGGCGATGATCTCGTTCTCTAATTTGGCGGGTATCGATCCTGCGCCATTGTTGGACCAGCTCTATCGCTATCCCTACGGTTGCTCGGAGCAACTCACCTCGGTGGCGATGCCGCTCTTGTACTACAATACGTTGGCCGCCGAAGCGAACCGCGCCGCCGATCCGCGCATTACCAGGAGAGTGCAGGAGGCAGCGACGCAATTGCTGGATCGCCAGGGCTCGGACGGCGCGTTCGGGCTGTGGGGTTCGGGGGATCGTCATGCATCGCCATGGCTCGGCGCCTATGTCACGGACTTCCTCTTGCGCGCACAGCGCGCAGGTTTTGCTGTCCCGCGCCAGCCGATGCAACAAGCATATGCGGCGCTTCGGCGCGTAGCTCGGCTCAACGATTTCGGCTCGGTTGGGTACGAGTTCGACGTTTATCACTGGCCCGGGTCGAACGACACGACGGAGCTCATGCGTTCGCGTGCGGCCGCTTATGCGCTCTATGTGCTCGCCAAAGCGGGGCAAGCCGACGTTGGCCAGGTGCGCTATTTCCACGACGCGCGCCTTGAGGCCGAGCCATCGCCGCTGGCGCGGGCGCACATCGGCGCCGCGCTTGCGGAATTGGGAGATCGGGTGCGTTCGCGCAACGCCTTCCGCATGGCTGAGCGTGCGCTTGGCTATCGCAATCTCGGCGATTGGTATCAGACGCCGCTGCGCGATTTAGCTGGCGTGATCGCTTTGGCCGCGGAGGCGGGCGAGACAGAAATGGTCGATCGCCTGCGCCAGCGGCTCGAACGCGATGCGCCCGACGCCGGGCAGTTGATGACGCAAGAGCAAGTGCATTTGCTGCTCGCCGCCAATGCGCTCCTGGAACGGGCCGGGCCGGTGAACGTGACCCTAAACGGCCAAGCGATGGCCGAGCGGCGCGTGCTGGCGAACACGCAGCGCCTGGCCTCCGGGCTGGTGTTCCGCAACGCCGCGCGCGGCCCGGTGTGGCGCACGCTGCAAACCTCCGGCGCGCCGCGCGAAGCGCCTCCTGCGATGCAGGCCGGTTATGCGATTGACAAACGCGTGTTCACGCTGAATGGCGCCGCAGCGGGCGAGACGATCCGCCAAGGCGATCGCGTCGTCGTCGTTATCTCCGGTCAGCCCGAAGGCGCGCGCACATATCCAACCGTGCTGGTGGATATGCTCCCGGCCGGCTTGGAGATCGAGAGCGTGCTTGGGCCCCAGGACGGCGCGCAAACCAGCTGGGACGGCGAGGCCCGCAACGGGCCATTCGCGTGGATCGGCGCGATCACGCCAACCCAGGTCGCCGAAGCGCGCGACGATCGCTTTGTCGCTTCAGCCAATCTGCATGGCAGTTTCCGCACCGCCTACATCGCGCGTGCGGTGACCCCAGGGCGCTACACCATGCCCGCCGCACAAGTGGAGGACATGTACCGGCCTGGCGTGATGGCGCGCACGGCGACAGGCGCGATCACGATTGCGCCGCGGGGCGGATGAGCGAGCGCATCCGCCGCGGCCCGCGCGTCGCGCTGCCGCTCAGCGCGCGCGGCAGACGTATCGCCAACGCGCTGTTGGCCGCGATGCTGACATTGTTCGCGCTGGACCAAGCGCTTCCGCCGCCGCTTTCGCGTGCGCGCGACGTTTCCCCGGTTGTACTCGATCATCGCGGCGAATGGTTGATGGCGTTCACCACGAGCGCAGGAAAATGGCGTCTGGAGGCCCGGCTCGATGAGATCGATCCGGAATTTCTGCGACGCCTGATCGCGATCGAGGATCGGCGCTTTTGGCTCCATCCCGGCGTCGATCCAATCGCGCTGGCGCGCGCGACGTTAGCTTACGCGCGCAGCGGCCGCGTCACCCAGGGCGGGTCCACTATCACGATGCAACTCGCGCGCCTGCTCGAACCGCGCCCGCGCAATATTGGCTCGAAATTGCTTGAGATCGTGCGCGCGCTGCAGATCGAACGGCGCCTCTCCAAGCGCCAAATCCTTGCCGCCTATCTCACCATGGCGCCGTATGGCGGCAATCTCGAAGGCGTACGCGCCGCCAGCCGCGCTTATTTTCAGCGCGACCCACAATGGCTGGACGACGCGGAGATGGCGCTGCTGATAGCATTGCCGCAGGCGCCGGAAGCACGCCGGCCTGATCGCAACCCGCAAGCCGCGCGCGCCGCTCGCGATCGCGTGCTTTCCATGTTTGCCGCGTCGCGTCTGATCAATTCGCGCCTGGCGGCCGAAGCCCGTGAGGCGTCCATTCCTGCGCGTGCGCCGTTCCCGTATTCTGCGCCTCATGCGGCGACGGAGCTTGTCGCGGCGCAGCGGGGCGAGGGGGTGATCGTCTCCTCTCTCGATTCCGGATTGCAGAGGGAATTCGAAGCATTGACGCGCCGGCAGGCGGCGGGCCTGGAGCCGGACGCTCAGATCGCATTGCTCGCGGTGGAGCTAGAGGGCCGCGAAGTGCGCGCGCGCGTTGGCGGGGCCGGTTTCGCGCGTGCGGGCGGCTATATCGACATGACCCGCGCTGTCCGCTCGCCGGGGTCGGCGCTGAAGCCCTTTCTCTACGCCATCGCGTTCGATGAAGGCGTCGCTGCGCCCGAGACGTTGGTGCGCGACGCGCCGCGCACCTTTGGCGGCTATCTGCCGGAGAATTTCGACCGGCGTTTTCACGGCGACGTATCGCTCGAGGATGCGTTGCGCCATTCGTTGAACCTGCCCGCGGTCGCCACGCTCGAACGCATCGGCGCGCGACGTTTCCAGGCGGCGCTGACGCGAGCGGGCGCGCAAGTGCAGATGCCGCGCCGCGCCGACGCAGAGCCGGGGTTAGCTCTTGCGCTTGGCGGCGTCGGCATGCGGTTGGAGGATCTGGTGCAGCTCTATGCTGCACTTGGCGACGGCGGCCAGGCGCGACCGCTGCGCACGACTGCGCAGGGGAGCTTTGTTTTCAGCCGTCGCTTCGTGCGCGCCGAGACTGCTGAGCGCGTGCTGGAAATATTGGCGAGTTCGCCCCATCCGGCGGGCCGCATTCCCGCCGAGATCGCGCAGAACGCGCCGCGCGTGGCGTTCAAGACCGGCACATCCTACGGATTTCGCGACGCTTGGGCGGTCGGAGTCGCCGGCGGCTACGCGATCGGCGTTTGGGTCGGCCGCCCCGACGGCGCGCCGCGTCCGGGCGCGACCGGCAGAAGCGAGGCGTTGCCAATTCTGTTCGAAGCGTTCGACCGTTTGGAATTGGCGCCGGCGCCAATGCAGCGCGAGGAGCGCGAGCAAGGGGCGCCGCCCGCGCTCGCGCGCATGGATGAAGCGGACGGCCTCGCGATTTTGTTTCCGCCGGCGAACGCGGAGGTGCTGGTGCTCGAGTACGGACGCGATGCGCGGGGCCTCTCGCTTTCGGCACGCGGCGGCCATGGCCCGCTTGCCTGGTATGCCGAGGGCGCGCGCGTGGAGACCGAGCCCACGAGCGGACGCGCCATCTGGCGACCGCCCGCGCCGGGCTTTTACGATGTCACCGTGGTCGACGCCAACGGCCAGAGCGCCAGCGTTCGGGTGCGGATCAGAGGTGGGTAGGGTTCGCCATTAGGGCGGCGGTTGACGCCGCCTGGGGCGCATGGACGCCGCCCTTCGACGGGCTCAGGGTGACGCCGCAAGGATGCAGCACAGAATTGCGTCAGCAGGGAAGCAGCACGGAATTGCGTCAGCCTGAGCTTGTCGAAGGCCGCACGGGATGCGCTTCTGCCACATATTCCACGAGCGGAGACGTCGCCCTTCGACAGGCTCAGGGTGACGCCTTCCCTGTGTGGTTCCCGAAGGCGTACAACACCAACAACCGGACAGCGCGCTGCGCTTCCGGGTTCGCTTCAAGTTTGCTCTCGAACGGGAGAGCAGGGCGCGCTTC